>CAYSFS010000159.1:0-4872 GCA_964430235.1 uncultured Chitinophaga sp.
TCGATCTTGGTCTGGTTCTTGAAGTAGTCGATCGCCTGCTCGAGCGTGGGGCCCGACTCGAACGGCACGGGCAGCGACGCGGTGCGCAGCTTGTCCCACGTCGGCACGTTGGCCTCGGCCTCGCGGTAGCCGCTGGCGCCGTAGTCCGGCTCGCGGACGCGGCGGTCGCTCATCTCCTGCCAGTCCTCCGGGTAGGTGACCAGCGCGTTGGTCGAGCGGGGCCCGGGCCCGGAGATGTTCACGCGCGGCGGGATGGTGGCGTCGAGCGCCTCCTCCTCGAGCCGGGAGACGCTGTACGCGCGCCGCTTCTGGGCCGCGGCGAACCGGACGTACATGTCGGTCGTCTGCAGCGCGTCGCGCAGCGTGAGCGCCGCGGAGTTCAGCGGGTCGAGCGCGATCGCGCTCTCGAGCACCTGGAGCGCCTCGGCGTACTTCTGCTGCATCTGCAGCTTGCGCACGTTCAGCAGGATCTCGTTCACGCGCCGCGCGCGGTTCTCCGCCTCGGTGCGCTGGCTCGAGGCGCTCTGCTCGCCCTGCTCCTGGCGCGCCTGCTGGTCGGTCACGAGCTTCTGCTGGCGGGCCTCCTCCGAGACCTGCTCGACCATGCGCTCGGCCTCGGCCGACATGGACTCGAACTCGGCGGCGGCGAGCACGTTGCGCGAGAGATCGAGGCGCGTGCGCGCCGTGACCGCCGCGAGCTTGGCCTGGTCGAAGTCCTGCTTCTCGAGGAGCGCCTTCGCCCGCTTGATGTCAGCGTCGAACTGGGCGGTCGCCTGCTGGCGGCGGACCTCGCGGTCGGTCGAGACGTTCTCGATCACCGAGCCGCCCTCGAGCATCGCCTGGGCGCGGGCGCGCTCGCGCACGGCCTCCTCGTCGCCGGGGAGGAACTGCAGCAGCGTGGACCAGCCGTTCGCGGCCTGGGCCCACTCGCCCTTCTTCATCGCGGCCTGCGCGGCCGTGCGGATCTGCTCGGCGTCGACGGACGGCGCCTCGGGCTCGGGTTCGCGGGCGGGTGCGGCGCGGCGCGACGGCTGCCGCGGCGCGGGAGCGGGTTCCGCGGCCGGCTCGTCGGCCGGCTCCATCGCGGGTTCATCCGCGGGCTCTTCGGCCGGTTCGTCAGCCGGCTCGGGCGCCGGCTCGGGCTTCGGTGCCGGCTTGGCGGCGGGCTTCTCCGGAGCCTTCGCCGCGGGCGCGGGCTTCTCGGCGGGCTTGCGGGCCGGCGGGCGCTTCGGCGCGGGCTCGGGCGCGGGCTCCGGATCGGTCGGCTCCTCCTGCGGATCCCCCATCGGCGGCTCGTCGAGCTCGGAAGGGTCCTCGCCCATCGGGTCGTCGGTGCCGGGCTCGTCCGGGTCCTGCGCGGCGCGGGTGGCCGCGGCGGGCGCAGGCGCCGCGATCGCGACGGTCGGCAGCACGATGCCGAAGGCGCCGAGCAGCGCGAGGGAGCGGATCAGGGACGCACGCGCGTCGAGAGCAATGCCCGTGCTGACGGGAAGTGCGGTGTTCGAACGGCCGTGCTGGGCGCGGATTTCGCGGGACATGTCTGGATCTGCTCCTGTCAACGACGAGGCTGCCGCCGGGTGAAGGCGGTGCCAGCCAAGGGACACCTTCGGACCCGGTGGCCCGAAGGATCGCCCCCGCTTCGGATTTTCGGCGCATGCCGAGGTCCGGGCGGAGGCCGCGGAAGGCTACCCGGACCGCGGGACGCGCGCAAAGCGCGCCGGATCGGTGTGGATATCGGTAGACTCGGCCGCAATGGCCACCACCGAAGACCGCCGGACCTGCCGACTCGCGCTCGAGGATGGAACGGTGTTCACGGGGCGCGCGTTCGGTCTCTGTACGGATGGCGCGACCAGCGGCGGCGAGGTCGTCTTCAACACCGCGATGTGCGGCTACCAGGAGGCGCTCACCGATCCGTCCTACTCCGGCCAGATCCTCACGATGACGCCGACCGAGGTCGGCAACTACGGGATCGCCGACGAGGACGTCGAGAGCGCGGCCGTCGCCGTCAAGGGGTTCGTGGTGCGCGAGGCCATCGACGAGCCGAGCAATCACCGCGCCCGCGCGGGGCTCGGCGCGTGGCTCGCGAGGTCGGGCATCATCGGACTGTGCGGCATCGACACGCGGGCGCTGGTGCGCATCCTCCGCACGAAGGGCGCGCTGCGCGGCGTCCTGTTCGTGGGCACGTCCAAGGGTGACGCCGAGCTCGTGGCGATGGCCCGCGCGCTGCCGAGCATGGTCGGCCAGAACCTCGCGGGCTGCGCGAGCCCGACCTCGGGCAGCACGTGGAGCGAGGGGCTCGGCGAGTGGTCGCTGCGCGGCCAGCCGCGCGCGGGTCGAACGCTCCGCGTGGTGGCGCTCGACTGCGGCGCCAAGCGCAACATCTACCGAAACCTCGCCGAGCGCGGCTGCGACGTCGAGGTGGTGCCGCACGACCTGAGCGCCGCGGAGATCCGCGCGCGCCGGCCCGACGGGCTCTTCGTCTCGAACGGTCCCGGAGACCCGGCCGCCGTGGAACGCACGATCGCCACGCTGCGCGAGATCGCGGGCGAGGTGCCCACCTTCGGGATCTGCCTGGGGCACCAGCTGCTGGCGCTCGCGATGGGCGCGAGGACCTGGAAGCTGAAGTTCGGTCACCGCGGCGCGAACCAGCCCGTGCGCAACCTGCTCACCGGCCGCGTCGAGATCACGAGCCAGAACCACGGCTTCTGCGTCGACGAGGAATCGCTCCGCGCGGCCGGCGGCGAGCCGACGCACGTGCACCTCAACGACGGCACGCTCGCCGGCTTCCGGCACACCTCGAAGCCGGTCTTCGGCGTGCAGTACCACCCGGAGGCATCGCCGGGCCCGCACGACTCGGCGTACCTCTTCGACTGCTTCGTCGCGATGATGGAGTCGCGGCGCCCCGTGACCGCGGCCGACATGGAGGCCGCGCAGCGCGCGCTCGCCGCGGTCTGACGCGCGAGCCCGGCGCGCCGAGCACCGCATGTCGCTCTTCGCACCCGGAGACCGCACCGTCGCCCTGCTCGCGCAGGTCGCGGTGGAGCGATCGGTCGACCGCTACCCCGACGGGCTCACGTACGCGGTGCCGGCGGCGCTCGCCGACCTCCGTGCGGGAGAGCGCGTGCGCGTGCCGCTCGGACGCGGAGACGCTCCGGTCGAGGGCATCGTGGTGCGGACCATGGCCGCGGACGGCGAGACCGGACTGCCGCCGGCAGGCAAGCTGAAGTTCGTGGAGTCGCGCGCGGGCGACGCTCCGCCCATGCCCGCGCAGCTCGTCGAGCTGGCGCGATGGATCTCGGCGTACTACGTGTGCCCCGTGGGCATGACGCTCGCCGCCATGACCCCGGCCGCGGTGAAGCGCGGCACGGGCACCGTGACGCGCGCGTTCGTCGACCTCGCGCAAGGCTGGGAGGCCGCGCTCGCCGCGGCGAGGCGGGTGTCGGCGCAGCAGCGTGCGGCGATCGAGGCGCTGCGGTCGCTCCCCGCGGGCGAGCGCCCGATCGACCTGCGCGAGCTCCGGGAACGCGCGGGGCTCGGGACCGACGAGCCCGTCAAGCGCCTCGCGGCCGCGGGCATCGTGGCGGTCGAGCGTCGCTCGAGCGTGGAGGCGTCGTGGCGCGCCGAGCGCGTGCTCGCGGACGCCGAGCCCGCGCTCACGGCCGCGCAACGCACGGTGGTCGACGCCGTGGGCGACGCCATCGGCGCGGGGTTCTCGCAGCACCTCCTCTTCGGCGTGACCGGCGCGGGCAAGACCGAGGTCTACATGCGGCTCGTCCGGCGTGCGCTCGACGCCGGGCGCACGGCGCTGGTGCTGGTGCCGGAGATCGCGCTCACCCCGCAGACGGGCGGACGCCTCCTGGCGCGCTTCCCGGGCGAGCGCGTCGCCATCCTCCACAGCGGGCTCACCGCGGCGCAGCGCAACCAGCAGTGGAGCCTGGTGTCGTCCGGCCAGGTTCGCCTGGTGATGGGGGCACGCAGCGCGGTGTTCGCGCCGGTGCCCGACGGGCAGCTCGGGCTCGTGATCGTCGACGAGGAGCACGACTCGAGCTACAAGCAGGACCAGATGCCGCGTTACCACGGGCGCGACGTGGCGATCCGCCGCGCGCAGCTCGCCGGGTGCCCGGTGCTCCTCGGGAGCGCCACGCCGAGCCTCGAGAGCTGGTTCAACGCCGTCGAGCGCAAGGCGAGCGCGCTGCACGTCCTGCGCGAGCGCGCGCCCGGGCTCCGGCTTCCCGCGGTGCAGGTGGTCGACTTCGCCGAGGAACGCCGGCGCTTCCCCGACCAGCGCGTGCACCTCCTGGGCCCGACGCTCGCGGGCGCCGTGCAGGCGACGCTCGACGCGGGCGGGCAGGTGCTCATCCTCCTCAACCGCCGCGGCTACGCGAACTACATCGCGTGCGCCGACGCGCGCTGCGGCTGGATGATGCGCTGCGACCGCTGCGACGCGGGCATGATCTGCCACACGCTGCCTTCGCCCGCGGGCGGCGCGGCGGCGCGCTACGTGCGGTGCCACCACTGCCAGTCCGAGCAGCGCCTGCCGCGCGAGTGCCCGCAGTGCGGGCGCGGCGTGACGGTGTTCGGGCTCGGCGTGCAGCGGGTCGAGGAGGAGCTCTCGCGGCTGCACCCGTCGCTGGTGCCCGGCGCCACCATGCTGCGCATCGACGCCGACAGCATGCAGGACGCCGACGACTTCCACGACGCGCTCGGCCGGTTCGGGCGCGGCGAGGTGCGGCTCCTCGTCGGCACGCAGATGATCGCGAAGGGACTCGACTTCCCCGGCGTGCGCCTGGTGGGCGTCGTGAACGCGGACACCGCGCTCAACCTGCCCGACTTCCGCGCGGCCGAGCGCACGTTCCAGCTCGTGAGCCAGGT
>CAYSFS010000160.1:0-4869 GCA_964430235.1 uncultured Chitinophaga sp.
CGCTCGCCGACGACGAGGTCGAGATGGAGGAGGTGGACGGCCACTTCTGGTACCTGCGGTACCCGCTCGAGGACGGGAGCGGCCACGTCACCGTCGCCACGACGCGCCCCGAGACGATGCTCGGCGACACCGCCGTCGCCGTGAACCCGCGCGACCCGCGCGCGGCCGCGCTGCGCGGCAAGCGCCTGCGCCTGCCGATCGTCGGGCGCGTCATCCCGATCGTCGAGGACGACTACGTGGTGATGCCCGTCGAGCACGGCGGCGACCCCGCCGACCCGAAGGCGCAGTTCGCGACCGGCTTCCTGAAGGTCACGCCCGCGCACGACCCGAACGACTGGGACATCGGCATCCGGCACGGGCTCGCCGCGATCAACGTGATGGCGCCCGACGCCTCGATCTCCGCCTCGCACGGGTGGGAGGACGTCTCGGCCGAGGCGCGCGCCTTCGTGGGCCTGTCCCGCGAGGACGCGCGCGCCCGCATCGTGGACTGGTTCCGCGCGAACGGCCTGCTCGAGGCGGCGAAGCCCTACCGCCACTCGGTGGGGCACAG
The DNA here is from genome assembly GCA_964430235.1 of uncultured Chitinophaga sp. GTDB lineage: Bacteria > Planctomycetota > Phycisphaerae > Phycisphaerales > SM1A02 > UBA966. The sequence continues at coordinate 551 of CAYSFS010000160.1, forward strand.
CTACCGAAGCCACGTGCCCGTGGAACCGTACCTCTCCGAGCAGTGGTACGTGCGCGTCACCGACGACCGCCTGCGCGGCGCCGCGCTGCGCGCGATGGATCCCGCGCAGCGCGACGGCGCGGCGCCCGCGGGCCCCGCGCGCGAGGGCGACGGCGGGCTCACGTTCTTCCCGCCGCGCTACGCGAGGACCTTCCAGCAGTGGCACGAGAACCTGCGCGACTGGTGCATCAGCCGCCAGATCTGGTGGGGCCACCGCATCCCGGTGTGGATCCGCGACGTGCCGGCCGGCGAGGTCGCCGAGCGCGACGCCGCCGACCGTGCGCGCGGCGAGCTCGTGCGGGCCGAGGGCCGGTGGAGCGCCCTTGGCTGCGCCGAGGGCGTGCGACGCCGCCCGGACGGCGGATACGACCGGTTCGTGTGCGTGCCCGAGTCGCTCGACGCGACCGCGGTGCCCGCCCTCGAGGCTGCCGGGTACCGCCAGGACGAGGACGTGCTCGACACGTGGTTCAGCTCGGCGCTGTGGCCGCTCTCGACGCTCGGGTGGCCCGAGCCCGCGCGCTTCGCGATGCAGGGGCTCCTGGACGAGTGGAACCCGAGCGCGGTGCTCTCGACCGCCCGCGAGATCATCACGCTCTGGGTGAGCCGCATGGTGATGTTCAACCGGCACTTCATGGACGGGCGGCTCCCGTTCCGCCACGTGTTCATCCACGCGATGGTGCAGGACGGCTTCGGGCAGAAGATGTCGAAGTCGCTCGGCAACGGCGTCGACCCCCGCGACATCATCCACACGCACGGCGCCGACGCGATGCGCTTCACGCTCGTCCAGATGACGACCGACACGCAGGACGTGCGCATGCCGGTCGACATGGTCGACCCTTGGAGCGGCGAGACGTTCGTTCCGCGCACCTTCGTCGACCAGGCCGGCTACACGGTGGCCGAGCCCGTCCAGCAGAGCCCGAAGGACCCGTCGAGGCGGATCACCACCGCCTACGGGGCGGCCACGGGCAAGGCCGTCCCGGGCCCCGACGCGCCGCTCGCGCGCAACACGAGCTCGCGGTTCGACGCCGGGCGCAACTTCGCGAACAAGGTGTGGAACGCGACGCGCTTCGCGCTCGGCAATCTCGGTCATGCGCCCGGGGATCCGTCCGTCGACGTCGCGGGACGGCCGCTCGTCGACCGGTGGATCGTGGCGCGGCTGGCCCACGCCCTGGCCGCGTACGAGCGCGCGATCGCCGGCTACCGCTTCAACGAGGTGGCCGACGCGTCGTACGACTTCGTCTGGCGCGAGGTGTGCGACTGGTACCTCGAGGCCATCAAGCCCACCGTGCGCGACGACCCCGCGCAGCAGCAGGTGCTGCGCACGGTGCTCGATGCGAGCCTGCGCATGCTCCACCCGGCCATGCCGTTCATCACCGAGCGGCTGTGGCCCGCGGTCTCGGCGACGGGCGCGGCGGGCCTGCGCGGCGTCTCGGTGCCGGCGTCCCTGCAGTGCGCCACCGCGGCGTGGCCGCGCGTCGAGGCATCGGCCGTCGACGCCGCCGCCCTCGCGACGTTCGGCCGCGTGCAGCAGCTGGTCGAGGCGATCCGCACGCTGCGCGGTGCGCGCCAGGTGCCGCCCAAGCGCCGCATCACGCTGCTCGCGCCCGCGGGCGTCCGGGCATTGGCCGCGGAGGCGGGCGGCACGGTCGAGGCCCTCGCGGGGCTGGACGCCGTGCACGACCTCCCGGCCGATCGGCCCTCCGGCTCGGTGCCGCTCGCGTTCGAGGGACAGGAACTCCTCCTCGTGAACCTGGTCGATGCGGTGGACGCAGGCGCCGAGCGCACCCGGCTCGAGAAGCTGGTCGCGGACAAGTCGCGGCTCGTGGCCGGCTTCGCGGCGAAGCTCGGAAATCCCGGGTACCTCGCCAAGGCCAAGCCCGAGCTCGTCGCGGAGACCCGCACGCTCATGGAGCAGGCGAACGCGGACATCGACGCGGCCCGGCGCGCGCTCGATGCCCTACGCTGATGGGGTGAACCGCCGGCCTCCCTTCGCCCGCATGGCGCACCCGGCCTCGGCCGCGGCCGCGGCCGCGACGCTCGCGGCGCTCGCGGGCTGTGCGTCGCGGACCGGCGTCCCCGCCGCGGGCGGTGCGCCCGCAGGGCGCGCCCCGCGCGAGGCCTCGCCCGCCGCGCTCGCGACCAGCCCGGTGACCTCGACCCGCGAGTGGTCGTGGCGCGGCGTAAACGGCATCCAGGTCGACACGCACCACTGGACGATCCGCTCGTCGCTGCGCAGCGCGAGCTTCACCGGCTCGCTTCCCGCCTTCTACGAGGCCGCGCTCCGGAACTATCGCACGGGCCTCGTGCCGCTTCCCGCGCCCCCGAAGCGCCTGGAGACCTGCGTCTTCGGGAACCGCGACGAGTGGGCGCGCTACACCGAGCACCGGCTCGGCTCGGACGCCGGTCCGTACCTCGGCATGGGGCGGGGCGGGTTCACCTCGGGCGGCGAGGCGGTTCTCTACGACATCGGCCCCCGCGACACCCTCTCGATCGCCGCGCACGAGGGCTGGCACCAGTACTCGCAGACCACGTTCCGGAGCGCGCTGCCCGTCTGGCTCGAGGAGGGCATCGCCTGCTTCATGGAGGGGTTCCGGCAACCCCTCGGCAGCCCCGAGCCCGTGTTCCTCCCATGGCGCAACACCGAGCGCTACGCCGAGCTGCGATCGAGCGCGCGCAAGGGCCGCCTCAGCGAGCTGCGCGCCGTGCTCGAGGGCTCGCCGCAGTCGTTCCTCGCCGTGAGCCGCGACGCGCAGCTCTCGTACTACGCGCAGGTGTGGGCGCTCGTCCACTTCCTGCGCGACGGCGAGGGCGGGCGCTATCGGCCCGGGCTCGAGCGGATGCTCGACGACGCGGTGCGCGGCACCATCGGGGACCGCATCCGCGCGTGCGACGCGCTTGACGCACGCGGCAAGCGCCTGGCCGCGAACGCCAAGAGCGGCCTCTGGCTCGTCACCGTCTACCTCGACCGGGACTTCGATTCGTTCGAACGCGCCTACGACCGGTTCGTTGGAGCGCTGCTCGAGTCCAACGGGTGGGACCGCATCATGCGCGGGGAGTGCCCGATTCCGTTGTCCGCGCCCGCCCCGGAAGGAACGCCATGAACCCGTCCGCCTCCCGTCTCGCGGCGTGCATCGCGCTCGCGGCGGCCGCGACCGCCGCGGCTCACGCGCAGTCCGCACCCCGGCTGCCCGTGCCCGCACCCGCGGGTGCCGCGCCGCCCGCCGCCCCCGCCACCGCGCCGGCCGTCCCCGCAGAGCCGCGCAACGCGCCGCCCGCCGCGCTCGCGCAGGGCGTCCCCGGGCTGGTCGCGCCGGGTGCGGTGCCCGAGGTCCTCGTCGATGGGCTGAAGTTCGCCGAGGGCCCCGCCGCGGACGCCGCGGGCAACGTCGCGTTCTGCGACCTGGCCACGAACGAGGCGTTCCGGCTCGTCCGCGACGCGGACGCATGGCGCAGCGTGCGCGTCGCCGACGCGACCGGCGGGATGTCGGGCCTTGTCTTCATGCCGGGCGGTGCGCTCCTCGGGTGCCAGATGCGGGCGGGATCGCTCGTCGAGCTGGTTCCCGGTGCGGGCGAGCTGCGCACGCTCGAACCGCGCGCGCTCACCGGGGCCGACGCGCGCGCCGGGCTCAACGACCTGACCGTGGACGCGCGCGGCCGCGTGTGGATCACCAACATGGGCGACCGCAGGCATCCGGAATGGACCGGGCTCTGGAGGTTCGATCCGGCCGCCCCCGCCTCGGCCGCCTTCCGGTTCCGCACGGGCGCGTCGCGACCGAACGGCGTTCGGTTCTCGCCGCACGCGGGCGGCCGGCTGTGGGTGACCGACTACCTCCGCCCGCGCGCGTTCGTCGTCGCGCTCGCCGACGGCGAGCCCGCACCCGGGCCCGAGGGCCGCGGCACGGAGGTCTCGCTCGAGCCGTTCGCCGCCGGCCCGCGCCTCGGGGGCGCCGACGGGCTCGCCGTCGACATGCAGGGCAACGCCTGGATCGCGCTCCCGGGCCATGATCGCGTCGCGGTGGTCGGTCCCGGCGGCGCGCCCATCGGCTGGGTCGAGGTCCCGGACGGTCCGTCGAACTGCTGCTTCGGCGGCGGCGACGGCCGCACGCTCTTCGTCACGACGCGCACCACGGTGCGCGCGCTGCCGACGCTCGTCGAGGGCTGGTGGGCCGCCCGGACGGCGAAGGGCGCCGACGCGCCCTCGCCCAAGGCGCCCTGATCACGAAAGCGGTGGGGAGAGGATTCGAACCCCTGAGACCCTTGCGGGTCTGCTCGATTTCAAG
>CAYSFS010000161.1:0-4811 GCA_964430235.1 uncultured Chitinophaga sp.
GCCGACCGCAGCATGGAGGCGGCGATCAAGTACTTCTTCCTGGGCGCCATGAGCACGGCGACCATGCTCTTCGGCTTCGCGCTGCTCTACGGCGCCTCGGGCACGCTCGAGCTCTCCGCCATGCGCGAGCACTTCGCGATGCAGGCCGAGCTCGGAGGCATCGACCCGTTCGCGATCGTGGGCATCCTGCTCGCCATCGTCGGCATCTGCTTCAAGCTGGCCGCGGTGCCCATGCACTTCTACGCCCCCGACGTCTACGAGGGCGCCTCGAGCCCGGTGGCCGCCTTCATCAGCTTCGTGCCGAAGGTGCAGGGCTTCGTGACGCTGGCGCTCCTCCTGGGCACCGTGGGCTGGGGCGTCGACGGCACGGGCGCGCTGCCTTCCACCGTGACGGCGGTGCTCTGGATGATCGCGGTGCTGACCATGACGCTCGGCAACATCGGCGCGCTGCTGCAGCGCTCGGCCAAGCGCATGCTGGCGTACAGCTCGGTGGCGAACTCCGGCTACATGCTGGTCGGCATCCTCGCCGGCCCCAAGGTCGGGCTCGACGCCACGCTGCTCTACCTCCTGACCTACGGCGTCGCGAACCTGGCGACCTTCGGTGCCCTCGCCGCGATCGAGCGCAACGGCCACGAGGTCGACTCGCTGGACGACCTCGCCGGACTGCGCGTGCGCGCGCCGCGCGTGGCGTTGGCGCTCGCGATCGGCGCGCTCAGCCTGACGGGCATCCCGCCGCTCCTCGGGTTCTGGGGCAAGCTCGACCTCTTCGTGGCGAGCGCCGAGGGCGGCCAGAAGGCGCTCCTCGTGATCATGGCGCTCAACAGCGGCGTCGCGGCGTTCTACTACCTCCGCCTGGTGGCGCTGCCCTTCGTGCAGGACCCCACGCCGCGCACGCAGGGCGTGACCACGGTTGCCAGCCTGTGGCCGCGGGTCAGCGCGCTGGTGTTCGCGGTGGGCTGCATCGTGCTGCCCGCCTCGGTGAGCGCGCTCAAGACCGAGTCGGCGGGTGCCGCCATGTTCGGAACCCCCGCGGAACCCGCGGCGGACGCGGGGAGCACCGTTTCCCCGAACGCGGTATCATCTCTCCCCTTCCCGGCACCCCCTGCCGGAGGCACGCGACCGTAGCTCAATTGGATAGAGCATCGGTCTACGAAACCGAAGGTTGCTGGTTCGAGCCCAGCCGGTCGCGTTCATGATGCCCCTGGCCCCGCGCCGGGGGCATCGTGCGTTCCGGGGGTTCCGCGGCGGATGCGGGGGCTGCGGGCGATCAGGCGGCGTCGTTCGCCTCGGGCAGGCCGAGGGCCATGAGCGGCAGGAGCACGAGCCCCGCGCGAAGACCGACGGCAAGCCCCGAGGTCATGCCGAGGGCGTCGAGGAGGAGCGGTTCCAGCGGCACCCAGCACGCAAGGGCCGCCGCGTATCCGGCCCATGCCGCCAACGCCGGTCCGCGCCGTGACGCGGCCGCCACCACGGCGCCGAGCGCGGCGACGATGACCGGCACCAGCAGCATGGGACTCGCCGCCGGCACGGCGACCGATGCCGCCGTGGCCACGGCCATCCAGGGGGCCCATGCGCCGACGAATGCCGGCCATGGCCCGACCCCGCGCGCCCGCAACGCGGCGCGGGCGCCGAGCACCGTCGCAAGCGCCCCCGCCCACCCGAGCCCGGCGAACGCGACCATCCGCGCCCCGGAGGCCGGGCCGGCGAGCCCGGCGCGCGAGGCGATCGCGCCGAGCGCCCACCCCACGGCCCCGGATGCCGCCAGGACCGCGAGCGCCGCCAGCACCGCGAGCGCCGCGCGCCTTCGTCGCGCGCCCGCGCGCCACGCGCCGGCCGCAAGCAGCGCGGCCGCCGACCCGGCCGCCATCGGCGCGCACCAGGCCTCGGGCCAGTGCACGAACGCGAGCCCGGCGACGTCCCCGTAGGCCGCGCGCCCCGGCGGGACGGGGGCACCGTCCCCGGGAAGCTCGGCATCGATCCCGCGCACGAGTTCGAGCGCCGTCCGGGCCATGTGCTCGCGCGTGGCGGCGGACTGGCGCTCGAACGTGTCCTCCGGCGCGTGGTACGCGGCGGCGTCGCCGATGAACGCCACGTTGAATCCCGTGACGCCGTGGCCCAGGAACACCGTGAAGTCGGTGCCGTTGGGCATGCGGCGGTAGACCTCGGCCGCCAGCGACTGCGCGCGCGGCGCGGAGACGTGGCGCGCGACGATGCCCGCGCACCACGCGGTCTCGGGACCCGTCTCGAAGACGTTCGCGCTGCCCGCCGCACCGCGCGCATCGAGGTTGACCACCGCGCGAAGCTCGCCCGCCCACCGGTGCTGCGCCATGAACGCCTGCGCTCCCAGCAGCCCGCGCTCCTCGCCGTCGGTGACCACGAGCACCACGTCGTGCGCGGCCGGGCGCTCGCGCAGGGCGCGCGCGACGGCGAGCACCGCGGCGACGCCGGCGCCGTCGTCCGAGGCACCGGGCGACCCCGGCGCACTGTCGGAATGCGCGACGACGCCGATGGCACCGACCGCGCCGCGCGCGGGGCGTGCCGCGTCGCGCGCATGCCCCGCACCGCGCCCGGGCACTCGCGCGACGAGGTTCTCGAGCTCCACCACGCCCGCACGCCGCTCGATGCGCACGGCCTGGCGCTCGACGGCAAGGCCGAGTTCCCCCAGTCGCGCCGCGATGCGGTCGCGCCCCGCCGCCGCGGCCGGCGATCCGACCACGCGAGACGCGCCGTCGCCCACCACCACGCGCACGTCCTCGGCGAGCGCCGAGGCGTCGATCGGTTCGGCCGCGCCCAAACGTCCGGGAACCGCGGGCGCCAGCTGAAGCCACCACGAAAATCCAAACGTCCCCGCCCCCAGCGCAACCCCTTGCCACGGCGCGGGAACGGGCCTCTGAACGATGTTTGAACGTCCGAGAAATGCCATTCGCGGTGAACCCGACGGCGGTTACGGGCGTTTCTGAGGTGCCGGGCTATTCTCGTGCCGGCCCCGCTTCGTGCACAGGCGGGCCACCCGTTATCACCAGACCAGGAGACTACACGATGCGCTTGATCGCCACGATGGGCACGGCTGCCCTCCTCATGACGGCCACGAGCATGGCCCAAGTTTCGATCACCGAGGTCCGCACCGGCTCGAACAACAACGAGTACATCGAGCTCAAGGGCACCCCGGGCGCCTCGCTTGGCGGGCTGACGCTCCTGATCATCGGCGACGGCGTGGGCGGATCCGGAACGGTCGAATGGCGCTATCCGTTCGCGAAGTCAGACGTCTTCGGCGCCAACGGCTACCTGGTCCTGCGCAACCCGGGCGACGCCTCGAACCCCTTCGCGCTCACGGTCGACCCGGGCGCGACCGACCTTCCCTGGCCCGTGCCGGCCAGCGGCCTGCTCGTCGACTCGCAGATCGAGGCCGACGACAACCAGACCTACCTCCTGGTCTCCGGTTACAGCGGCACCGACACCTTCGTCACGCGCGCCCCGCAGAGCGGCGGCCAGGGCCAGGACCTCGACACCAACAACGACGGCACGCTCGACGTGACGCCGTGGACGGCGATCGTCGACAGCATGGTCATCAAGAAGTCGAATGGCTCGGCGCCGCCGGCCGGCGAGGAGTGGTGGTACGAGACGAACGCCGCGAAGCTGTGCGGGCCGTTCCAGTCGCGAAGCGTGCAGACGGTGACCACCGGCGGCTCGCTCGCCTACTGGAACGAGAACTCCAACAACCTTCCGGGCGGCGGATTCGGCTACCTCGCGAACGCGTTCCCCAAGGCGGCCTTCTCGGGCTCGCTCGCGGTTCCGGCCACGGTGCAGCCGATCGGCTTCCTGACGCTTGACACCGCGGTCAACGGAAACGGTGACAACGTCTACACGTGGATCGAGTCGTTCGGCGGAACCACCGTCGCGGCGCTCGCCGGCGACGTCGCCGGCGGATCGCTCTGCATCGAGGGCGGGACGGGCGCGGCGACGGGCGGCACGGGCGGCAACAACGGCGCCCACTTCGAGTTCCGGTTCAGCATGGCCGGGCAGACCGGCCTGAAGCTCCGCTGGGCCACCCGCAACACGAGCACGGGCTTCCAGACGCAGCAGGTCTCCTACTCCACCGACGGGACCACGTTCACGCCCATCGGCGAACCCATCACCGGGATCACCACGACCTTCGCGCAGAAGGAAGTTGACCTCGGGAACGTGCTCGACAACGTGGCGACCGCCTTCGTCCGCATCACGTTCACGGGTGCCAGCGCGCCCACCGGCAACAACCGCCTGGACAACATCCAGCTTCTCTCGCAGGAGACCCAGTCGCAGCTGGTCGTGACGAGCTACGGCGCCCCGGTGCACGGGCTCAAGCTCGCCACCGGCGGCTGGGCCATCGGCAACGTGACGCCCGCGGCCGACTCGTTCGACACCCCCGGCAAGGACAACGCGGTCATCCCGACCTTCGCCTGCGGCGACGCGGGCGCGGGCGACTGCGCCGTGGCCCACTCCAACGGCGGGTGCAGCGACCAGTGCTGCTGCGAGAGCGTGTGCGCGACCGACCCGTTCTGCTGCGACGTCCGCTGGGACGCCATCTGCGCCACGGCCGCGGCCGGGTGCGTGGGCGGCGGCGACTGCGGCGGCGGCGAGTGCCCGGCCGACCTCAACGGCGATGCCTCGGTGGACGGCCAGGACCTGGGCGTCCTGCTCGGCAACTGGGGCGCCGGCGGCGCGACCGACCTGAACGGCGACGGCTCCGTCGACGGCCAGGACCTCGGCATCCTGCTGGGCGCCTGGGGCCCCTGCGCGGGCTGAGCCCTCGCCAACCTTGACACCTTCCCCGC
>CAYSFS010000162.1:0-4802 GCA_964430235.1 uncultured Chitinophaga sp.
TCGGTGAACTTCGGCGTCGGCGCCGGCACCGACTCCGGCTTCTTCGGCGAGGTGTCGGTGAGGGCCCAGAACTTCGACCTCGCCGACTACCCGCGCAGCTGGGACGAGTTCCTGGGCGGGCGCGCGTTCCGCGGCGCGGGGCAGACGTTCAACCTCGCGATCGCGCCCGGCATCGACGTCAGCAACTACAACCTGACCATCGGCGACCCGCACCTCCTCGACGGGGACTGGGGCGGGAACTTCGGCATCAACTACCGCAACCGCGTCTTCCAGGGGTTCAACGAGAACCGCACCAGCGGCATCTTCGGCCTCAGCCGCCGCATCGGCGACTTCTGGACGTTCAGCCTGAACCCGCGCGTCGAGACGGTCGAGCTGACGAACCTCGGCCCGAACACGCCCGTCGACATCTGGGAGCAGCGCGGCCCCTCGTACGTGAGCCAGGTGATGGCCCAGCTCACGCGCACCGAGGTCGACAACATCCAGCGCCCGGGCCGCGGGACGCAGCTCGAGCTGCAGGTCGGCTACCACGGCGCGTTCGGCGGCGACTACGACTACCCGCAGGTGGGCATCAACCTCACCCAGTTCTTCACCGTGCACGAGGACTTCCTCGGCCGGAAGCAGATCCTGCGACTGCGCGGCCAGGCCGCGTACATCTTCTCGGAGGACGCGCCGATCTTCGAGCGCTGGTACATGGGCGGCCGGACGATGCGCGGCTTCGCGTTCCGCACCGTGAGCCCGAAGTCGAACCAGGTCATCGGCGACAACCCCCCGGCGACCATCGGGCCGTCGACGACGTTCACGCCCGTGGGCGGCAACTTCATGTTCTTCGCGGGCGCGCAGTACGAGGTGCCGGTGCTCGCCAACTTCATCGCCGTCGTCGCGTTCGTCGACAGCGGCACGGTGAACAACGACAACTGGCTGAACGAGTACCGCGTGGGCGTCGGCGGCGGCCTTCGCATCTACATCCCGCAGTTCGGCCAGGCGCCGATCGCCCTCGACTTCGCCTACCCGATCGTGAAGCAGGAGCTCGACGAGGAGCAGATCTTCAGCTTCACGATCGACCTGCCCTTCTGAGGCGCCGCGGCCGCCGCGGGGCGCCCCCGGCGCGGCGTACACTCCCGCCCCATGACACGGAACCCCGTCACCGCCGTCGCCGCCGCAGCGGCCGCGATCGGCGCCATCGTCGCGACGCTCGCCGGCCAGGCCGGCGCGTCCGCCCGCACCGCCCCCGCCCCCACCCGCGTCGCGGTGGTCGACCTCGTCAAGGTCATCGAGCGGCTCGACGAGCGCGCCGACTGGGAGGTGCAGATCGCCGCGCTGGGCAAGAAGATCCAGGAGGAGTTCTCCGCCCGCCGCAAGGGGCTCGAGGAGATGGCGGGCTCGATGGAGTCCGCGCCCGAGTCGGAGCGCATGGCCATCCGCGACAAGGTCGCCTTCGAGCAGCTGCAGTTCGAGCAGTGGGAGGCCATCAAGAAGATCGAGGTCGACCGCGAGCGCGCGCTCATGTGGCAGAGCATGTACCGCAACGTGCGCGCGGAGTGCCAGAAGCTGGCCGAGGCCGAGGGGTACGACGCGATCCTCGTGAACGACGGCGTCGGCGAGATCCAGCTCCAGCGCGAGTCGAAGTCGCCGCTCGAGGCGCAGGCGCAGGAGCAGATCGTGCGCCGCCGCGTGCTCTACGCGGCCAAGTCGATCGACGTGACCGACCAGCTCGTCGTGCGCATGAACAACGCCCACGGCAGCGCCGCGCGCCCCGTGGGCTCCGCGCCCGCCGCCGCGCCGGCACCCGCCCCCGCGCCCGCCGCCACGCCGAAGTGACACGAACGGAGGACCACCCCATGAGCACCGCCCCGCGTTCCCGCCGACTGCCCGCGTTCCTCGCAGGAGCCGCCGTCGCCGCGCTTGCCGCCGCCGCGGCGTTCCCCGACCGCCCCGCGAAGGTCGCGAGCATCGACATCGCGCGCGCGTTCGCCTCGGTCGACGAGCAGAAGTCGATGGAGGCCGCCATCAAGTCCGTCGGCGAGCGGATGACCGCCGAGAAGGACCGGCTCAGCCGCCAGCTGCAGGACCTCAACGCCGAGCTCGAGAGCTACAAGCCCGGCTCGCCGCCGTACAACGAGACGCTGAAGAAGGTCGAGACCGCGGTGGGCGCGATGCGGGCCCAGGACCAGTTCGGCCAGCTCAAGATGGAGGCCGAGCGCGCCTCGGCCATGCGCGAGCTCTACGTGCACATCCGCACCGCGGCGTCCGAGGTCGCGAAGGACTCGGGGATCGACTACGTGGTGGTGAACGACGCGCTCGTCCCGGTCGAGCCCGCGGGCCTCGCGGCCACCCAGCAGCAGCTCAACTCGAGGCGGTTCCTCTTCGCCAACGCCGAGATGGACATCACCGAGGCCGTGATCGCGCGCGCCAACGCGGACTTCAAGGCACGCGGCGGCACCGTGCCGGCTGCGCCGGCCGCGCCGCCGTCGGGCACCGCCACCCCCGCCCCGACGAAGCCGTGAGCCACGCCGTGCACACCTCCGGCTCGATCGCCCGGCTCGTCGGCGGGACCCTCCGCGGCCCCGCGGACCGGCCCGTGCACGGCCTGGCCGCCGCGGGCGACGCGGGCCCCGGGCAGCTGACGTTCGTCGGCGACCTCGTGAACGCGAACCGATGGGCGCAGGGCTCGGCGGGCACCGCCATCGTGGCGCGGGGCATCGAGCTCCCCGCGCACGACGCGGCCGTGCGCGCGGTCATCGAGGTCGAGAACGCCGATCTCGCGATGATCCCGGTGCTCGAGCTCTTCTCCACCGGCGATCCGCTCCCGGCCGCCGGCATCGACCCGTCGGCGCGAGTGCACCCGTCCGCGACGGTGGCGGCCGGCGCCCGCATCGGTCCCGGCGCGGTCGTGTCGGCCGGCTGCTCGGTGGGCGAGGACGCGTCGGTCCACGCGAACGCGGTCCTCTACGAGGGCGCGTCGGTCGGCGCGCGCACCATCGTCCACGCGGGCGCCGTGATCCGCGAGCGCTGCACGGTCGGGGCGCGCTGCATCGTCGGCGCGAACGCGGTCGTCGGCGGCGACGGGTTCGGCTACCGCGCCAGCGCCGACGGCCGGTCGGTGCTGCGCATCCCCCACCTCGGCAACGTGGTGATCGAGGACGACGTGGAGCTCGGCTCGGGCTGCATGGTCGACCGCGGCAAGTTCGGCGCGACGCGGATCGGCGCCGGGAGCAAGCTCGACAACCTCTGCCAGATCGGACACAACGTGGTCATCGGCCGCATGTGCATGATCTCGGGCCAGACCGGGATCGCCGGGAGCACCGTCGTCGGCGACGGCGTGCAGATGGGCGGCGGCGTCGGCATCGCGCCGCACATGCGCATCGGCGCGGGCGCCCGCATCGCGGCGCGTGCGGCGGTGATGTGCGAGATCCCCGCGGGCGAGACCTGGGGCGGCTACCCCGCGCAGGAGATCCGGGGCGCGTTGCGGGAGGAAGCCGCGCTGCGTAAACTCGCGGCGAACGCCAAGCCGCTCCTGAAGCAGCTGAAGGACGCCTGACGCACGGCCACGCGCCCTCGGGGCGCCCGGGCCGCGAGACGAGCCCGAACGCCGTGACCAGCGCCGAAGCCACCGCCCAGCCCACCGCCAAGCGGCCCGACGTCGTCGGCGCTCCCAGGCAGCGCACGGTCGCGGCGGCGGCGACCGTCGCGGGCAAGGGGCTGCTGCTGGGGCGCGAGGCGACCCTCGTCATCCTGCCGGCGCCGCCGGACCACGGCATCGTGTTCGAGCGGACCGACCTCGACAGGCCGGCGGTGATCCCCGCCCTCGTGACGAACGTCGTGCCCAACGCGCGGCGCACGACGCTCAAGAGCGGCCAGGCGACCATCGAGACCGTCGAGCACTGCCTGTCGGCGCTGCGGGGCCTCGGCATCGACAACGCCCTGCTCCGGCTGCACGGCCCCGAGCTCCCCTGCGGCGACGGAAGCGCCATGCCGTTCGTCGACGCGATCCGCCCGGGCGGCGTCGCCGAGCAGGACGCGCCGCGCCGCACGTTCAAGCTCCTCGAGCCCATCGTGGTCGAGGAGGGCGACGCCTCGATCGCCGCCATCCCGGCCGACAGCCCGGCGGGGATGCGCGTGATGTACGACCTCGACTACGGGCGCAACGCGACCCGCATCCCGCACCAGGCGTGGAGCTTCGACCCGGCGCGCGACGACTACGTGGCCGAGATCGCCCGCGCCCGCACGTTCTCGCTGCGGGAGGAGGCCGAGGCGCTGTGGCAGGCGGGCATGTGCCGCCACCTCACGCCGCGCGACGTGCTGGTGATCGGCGACGACGGCCCCATCGACAACGCGTACCGCTTCGCCGACGAGCCGGTGCGCCACAAGATGCTCGACGTCATCGGCGACCTCTCGCTGGTCGGGACGGTCGTCGAGTGCCAGGTGGTGGCGAACAAGTCGGGGCACGGCCTGAACCGCCAGCTCGGCATGCGCCTCCTGCGCGCCGTGCAGAGGTCGCGCCAGGCGCGCGTGCTGGTCGAGGGGCGCGCCATGGACGCGCGCGCCATCGGGCGGCTGATGCCGCACCGGTTCCCGATGCTGCTGGTCGACCGCGTGCTCGAGCTCGAGCCCGGGCGCCGCGCGACGGGCGTGAAGAACGTGACCATCAACGAGCCCTTCTTCCAGGTCCACTACCCGGGCACGCCGATCATGCCGGGCGTGCTCATCGTGGAGGCCCTGGCGCAGATGGGCGGCATCCTCCTGAGCCAGACGCTCGAGCACACCGGCAAGGTCGCGGTGCTCCTCTCCCTCGACAAGGTGAA
>CAYSFS010000163.1:0-4784 GCA_964430235.1 uncultured Chitinophaga sp.
TAGCGGGGACTGGATTTGAACCAGTGACCTCCGGGTTATGAGCCCGACGAGCTACCAGGCTGCTCTACCCCGCAGTGCGAACCGCGAATGATAGCGAAACCCCGCCCGCTGTCAACCCGGCAGGATCCCGCTCACGCCGCCCCGTGCGCGCGCTTCGGCCGCAGCACGCTGAGCACCATGCTGCCGCCGATCACGCCCACGATGAAGAGCAGCGACCACCCGATCGGGAAGTGCCCTTCCCAGCTCGCGGGGTACCACGCCTCGGGCATCGTCATCTTGACGCCGACGAACACCAGCACGATGCCCAGGCCGTACTTCAGCATGTGGAACTTGTCGTGCGCCCCGGCCAGCAGGAAGTACAGGCTGCGCAGCCCGAGGATCGCGAACACGTTGCTCGTGAACACGATGAACGGCTCGCGCGTCACGGCGAAGATCGCCGGCACGCTGTCCACCGCGAAGATGATGTCGCTCACCTCGATCATGCACAGCGCCACGAAGAGCGGCGTGCCCACCCAGCGCAGGGCGCGCGGCCCGCTGCCGTCGGGACCGGCCGACTCCTCCTTGACCAGGAACCTCTGCCCGTGGAATCGCGGCGTCAGCGGGATCCACCGCCGCAGCAGCTTCAGCACCGGGTTCTTCTCGGGATCCTGCTCGCGCTCGGGCGCGAAGATGATCTTGATCCCCGTGAACACCAGGAACGCCCCGAAGACGATCACCACGACCTTGTACTGGATGAGCGCCGCGCCGACCGCGATGAACGCCGCGCGGAAGGCCAGCGCGCCCAGGATGCCGTAGAAGAGGACGCGGTGCTGCAGGGCCGGCGGGATGCCGAAGAACCCGAAGATCACCACGAACACGAACATGTTGTCGACCGACAGGCTCTGCTCCACCACGTAGCCCGTGAGGAACTGGAGCGCCACGGTGTTCGCCGCCTCGCGCGGGCCCGCGTAGCCCGCCGCCTGGATCTCCTCGAGCCGGTCCGGGAAGCGCCACCCGCAGTAGAGCCACAGCGCGCCGCAGAAGAGGACCGCGAGCGTCATCCACGCGACGGTCCACCCCGTGGCCTCGCGCATCGACACCGCGTGCGCCTTGCGGTGGAAGACGCCCAGGTCGAGCGCCAGCAGCACCAGCACGAAGCCCGTGAAGCCCGCGTAGAACGCCCAATACTCCGAGAACGGGAAGAGGAGCGATTCCGCGAGCGTGGTGGTCATGGTTCCTCGAAGCCGCCGGGGGCGGCGTGCGGGCGCGCGGCCCGTTCCGTCACAGGCCGCGCGACGCGACGTACTTCATCATGTCGACGCAGCGCTGGGAGTAGCCCGCCTCGTTGTCGTACCAGCTGACCACCTTGAAGAAGCGGTCGTTGAGCTGGATGCCGGCCAGCGAGTCGAAGATCGAGCTGCGGGGGTCGCTCATGAAGTCGCTCGAGACGACCTCCTCGTCGGTGAAGCCGAGCACGTCCTTCATGGGCCCGTCCGCCGCGGCCTTCATGGCCTCGTTGATCGCCTGCAGGGTGGTGGGCTTCGACGTGCGGAAGGTGAGGTCGACGCAGCTCACGTTCGCCGTGGGCACGCGGAAGCTCATGCCGGTGAGCCGGCCCTTCACCTCGGGCAGCACCAGCGCGCACGCCTTCGCGGCGCCGGTCGACGCCGGGATGATGTTCATGTACGCGTTGCGGCCGCCGCGCCAGTCCTTCTTGCTGGGGCCGTCCTGCGTCGGCTGCGTCGCGGTGACCGCGTGCACCGTGGTCATCAGGCCCTCCTCGACGCCGCAGTGCGCCAGCAGCACCTTCACGACGGGCGCGAGGCAGTTGGTGGTGCAGCTGGCGTTCGAGATGACGTGGTCCCTGGCGGGGTCGTACTGCTCGTGGTTCACCTTGTAGACGAAGGTGCGCACCTTGTCGTCGCTCTTGGTGGGCGCGCTGATGATGACGCGCTTGGCGCCCGCGGCCAGGTGCTGGGACGCGCCCTCGTGGTCGACGAAGCGGCCGGTGGCCTCGAGCACCACGTCGGCGCCGAGGTCCTTCCAAGGCAGCTTCGCGGGCTCCTTCTCGCTGAGGCAGCGGGTGCGCTTGCCGCCGCAGGTGAACCCGTCGGCGTCGGCCGTCACGCGGTGCCCGAACCGGCCGTGCATCGAGTCGTGGTTCACCAGGTACGCGAGGTTGTCCGAGGGGACCAGGTCGTTCACCGCCACGACCTCGATGCCCTGCTCCACCGCGGCGCGGTAGACGAGGCGACCGATTCGACCGAAACCGTTGATGCCGATGCGGAGGGTCATGGTGTGTGGCTGGCGTGGATGGGTGCGTGGCCGCGGCCGCCCGCGGGAAGGGGGGGAAGGATAGCCCGTTCAGGCCCCCGGCGCGCGTCCGGCCCGGGCCGCGCCCCGCCGCCTCGAGAGCGCCACCACCCAGTCCAGCATCCACGGGAACGCGGTGATCGCGCCCGCGGCGACGCGCGTGGGGAAGCTGGTCCAGATCTCGGTGCGCGGGGTGCCCACCGCGCGGGCGATCGCGCGGGCCACGGCCTCGGGCCGCTGCACGAAGAACCGGCTCATGTCGTGGATCGAGTACTGCTGCTCGTGCCCCGGCAGCATGCGCTCGCGCGCGACATCGAAGAACTCGGTTGCGGTGGTCACCGGGTGCACGCTCGAGACCATGATGCCGTGCCGCCGCAGCTCGTACGCCATGGCGCGCGCGACGTGCGCCTGCGCGGCCTTGCTCGCGCTGTAGGCGCCGAAGTCCGGCAGCGTGAACTTCGCGACGCAGCTCGAGCACATCATGAGGTGCCCGCGGCGGCCGGCCGCGAGCAGCCGGCGCGCGGCCTCGTTGCAGAGCTCCACCGAGGAGAAGAAGTTCACCTCGAACATCGTGCGCAGCTCGGACTCGTCCATCCGGTGCATTGCGCGCTCCATGCCGTACCCAGCGTTCGCGTAGACGACGTCGAAGCGGCCGAACGCACGCTCGGCCGCGTCGAGGATGCGCGCGGAGCTGCCGCGCCCGGCGACGTCCTCGGCGACGAGCTCGCTGCGCACGGTGCGCCCCGCGGCCTCGGCCGCGCGCGCGGCGACGGACTCGAGCCGGTCGCGCCGCCGCGCGACGAGCACCAGGTCGTGCCCGGACTTCGCGAGCTCGACCGCGGTGGCCGCGCCGATCCCGGCGCTCGCGCCCGTGATCACGGCGACGGGGCGGTCGTGCTGCGGCGCGTGGGTCGGCGTGGGGCTCACGCGAAGGACGATACCCCGAGCGTTCCCTATCCTGCGCGCGATGCGAAGCTCACGCACATGGTCCGCCATCGCGCTCGCGGCCGTCGCCGCGGCGCTGGTCTCGTGGCGCGCCGCCGCGCAGGAATCGCCGTCGTCGGCACCCACCGCGCAGGGGACCGGCGCGCCCGACACCGCGCACTTCGGCGAGCGCGTCCCAAAGCTGGGGATCGGCGACGCGCTGCCGCCCATCATGCCCAAGGCGAGGCTGCGCGTCGGGGTCGCGGACTTCCCGCCGTGGTCGGTGCCTCCGTCGGCCGACGTGCCGTATTGGTCGGGGCTCGCGTCGCTCGTCTGGCGCCAGTCCGCGCAGGCGCTCGAGCTCGACTACGAGGTGAAGGTCTACGACATCGACGGGCTCATCGAGGCGGTCGCGCGCGGCGAGGTCGACGTCGCGGCCACGGGCGTTCCGATCCTGCCGGAGCACCTGGTGCGCTTCACGTTCACGCCGCCCTTCGACCAGAGCGGCATCTCGATCGCCACGCGCGTGCATGACCAGCTGACCGTGGCCAACGTGCTGCGGCGCCTGGCCTCGAAGGAGGCCTCGCGCTGGTTCCTCGGGATCCTCGTGTTCCTCCTCGCGTTCTCCACGCTCTTCTGGGTCGCCGAGCGCCGGCGCAACCCGCCCATCGAGGGCCCGGCGGCGCGCGGCCTCGGCGAGAGCGCCTGGTGGGGCATCGTGACCCTGTCGACCGTCGGATACGGCGACCGCGTGCCGGTGACGAAGACCGGCAAGCTCGTCGCGGCGGCGTGGATGACCCTCGGGTTCATGCTGATGACGGTGTCGGGCGCCGTGGTCACGGCGATCCTCACGGTCGACCGCCTGAGGCCGCTGGTCGCGGGCCCGGCCGAGCTCGCGCGCGTTCGCGTGGGCGTGGTGCACGGCTCGGTGGGCGAGCGGTACGCCGAGTCCGCGCGGCTGGACGCGCGGAGGTTCGAGACGTTCGAGGAGGCGATGGACGCGCTGGCGGCCGAGGAGCTCGAGGCCGTGGTGGGCAGCACGACGTCGCTGCTCTTCCTCGCCGAGCGCGTCGGCGAGCGCCGCCTCACGGTGCTCCCGCACCCCCTGGAGCGCGACTTCATCGGCCTCGCGGTGCGGTTCGGGCTCGACCCGGCCATCGAGAAGCGGCTCGAGCTCGAGGTGGTCAAGGCCGCCCAGAGCCCCGAGTACCGATCGATGCGCGCGGTGATGATGGGCGACGCCGACGCCGCGGTGGACGGTGGACCGGGGAGGTAGGGCCTAGCATCCCCGCCATGCCACCCACCCATGAACCCGTCGCGCGCGCCGCCGTCCGCGGCACCGTCGGCATGGTGCACGTCGGCGCCCTGCCCGGCACGCCGCGCGCGCACCTGGCGCCGCGCGCGATCGTCGCCGAGGCCGTGCGCGAGGCGCGCATCCTGCATGACGCCGGCTTCGACGCCGTCATCATCGAGAACATGCACGACCGCCCGTACCTCGGCGGGGGCATCGGGCCCGAGGTGACCGCGTGCATGGCGGTGGTGGCCGCGGCCGTGCGCGGGGCGGTCGA
>CAYSFS010000164.1:0-4767 GCA_964430235.1 uncultured Chitinophaga sp.
TGGTCGGGTTCCTCACCCGCCGGAACATGATCCTCATGTTCCTGTGCACCGAGCTCATGTTCCAGGCGGCCGCGCTCGCGTTCGTCGCGTTCGGCCGCATGTGGATGGACCTGTCCGGGCAGCTGATGGTGATCTTCATCCTGACCGTGGCCGCCGCCGAGGCGGCGCTCGCGCTCGGGCTGGTCGTGCTGCTCTACCGCCGCAAGGAGACGCTCAGCAACGAAGCCTGGGCGGACATGAAGGAATGACCATGGACCCCTCCGCACTCGTCCCGGTCGTCCTCGCGATGGCCGACGGCGCCCACGCCGCGGCCGGCGACGGCCACGCGCAGCATGCCGCGGCCTATGCCGACGTCGGCGCGCTCCCGTACGCCAAGGCCGGCGTCGACGCCGGCTACTCGTGGCTGAAGTGGATGCTGCTGGCGCCGCTGGCGTCGGTGGTCCTCTGCGGCGCGTTCGCGCTCCTGAAGGTGAAGGGACGCTGGCCGGCGGCCTTCACGGTCGCGTCGTTCGCGATCGCGGCGGCGCTCGCCGTGCAGCTCTACCGCGAGTGGGGCCCGAGCCTGTTCGAGTCGGGCACGCCCCTGGCGGTGCCGCTCGCCGACTGGATCACGTTCAGCTGGGGCAACGGGCCGTTCCAGTCGTTCGCCGCGAACTTCGGGCTGTACGTCGACGGCATCACGCTGCTGTGGATGCTGTTCGTGACGGTGCTCGCCACGCTCATCGCCCTCTACGCCAGCGAGTACATGGAGTCGGACCTGAAGGCCGGGTACGCCCGGTTCTTCTTCGCCGTGAGCCTGTTCGTCGCCAGCATGCTCGTCCTCGTGATGAGCGACAACCTCATCGGCCTCTACATGGGCTGGGAGGGCGTGGGCCTCTGCTCGTACATGCTGATCGGCTACTACGCCAAGCAGGTGGGCGCCACCGCGGCGGCGAAGAAGGCGTTCATCATGAACCGCATCGGCGACCTCGGGCTGGCGCTCGCGGTCTTCCTGATCTGGACCAACTACGGCACGGTGCAGTACGACGGCCTGTTCCAGGCGATCTCGTCGACCGGCGCCGAGCCCGTGCAGGGCTCGTGGACGAAGGCCGCGATCCCCTTCCTCCTGCTGCTGGCCGTCTGCGGCAAGAGCGCGCAGGGCCCGCTCTTCACGTGGCTCCCCGACGCCATGTGGGGCCCGACGCCCGTGTCCGCCCTCATCCACGCGGCCACCATGGTGACCGCGGGCATCTACCTGCTCGCGCGCATGGCGCCCTTCTACACCGCGCAGGCGATCGGCGCGGAGTGGGCCGAGACGGCGCTGCTGACCGTCGGCTGGATCGGCTGCGCGACCGCGTTCATCGGCGCGACCATCGCGTGCGGCCAGTTCGACTACAAGCGCGTCTTCGCGTACTCGACGATCAGCTCGCTCGGGTACATGGTGATGGGCCTCGGCGTCGGCACCGCGTTCGGCGGCGTCTACTACGTGTTCACCCACGCGTGGTTCAAGGCCCTGCTCTTCCTGACCGCCGGCGCCGTGATGCACGGCATGGCCGGCCAGGTGGACTTCCGCAAGCTCGGCGGCCTGATGAAGGTGCCGGGCTTCCGGCTGACCATGGCGTGCATGCTGCTGGGCTGCCTGTACCTGGCGACGGCGCCGTTCTCGGCGGCCGCGCTCTCGAAGGACATCATCCTGTACCAGGCCCTCACGAGCCCGGTCGAGCAGGTGCGGTGGATGGGCTGGCTGGGCCTCGCCACCGCGGGCATCACGGCGTACTACGCGTTCCGCGTGTGGTTCCGGCTGGCGCTCGGCCCGGTGCGCATCGAGCCGGGTCCCGACCAGCACGGGCATGACGACCATGGGCATGACGACCATGGACACGCGGCGCACGGGCACGACGTCCACGGGCACGCGGCGCACGCCGCGCACGCCCCGCACGGCCACGGCGCGCACGCCGGCCACGGCTTCCACCCGCACGCGCCCGGCCTGCGCATCTCGCTGGTGCTCTCGCTGATCGCGGTGGGTTCCGTGCTCGCGGGCCTGCCGAGCTACCTCGAGAAGTCGAGCGGCTTCAACTGGATCCAGCGCTTCGTGGAACGCTCGAGCGCGGGCATCCGCGCCACCGCGGGCCCCGAGCACGCCGAGATCCTGGGCCGCGACGCGCACGGCGCGCTCTTCGTCCTCGCCACGGGCGTGGTGGTCGTCGGATTCCTGCTCGCGTGGCTCCTGCATGCGGCCAACCGCGGGCTGGGTGACCGCCTGCGCGCGTCGATGCTGCAGACCCCCGGCCTCAAGTGGCTGCCGCTGGGCAGCGAGCACGGCTGGTACGTCGACGGCATCTACCACGTCCTCTTCGGCGTGCCGGCCTGGCTCGGCGCGCAGGTCCTGGCCACCGTCGACCGGTTCGTGGTCGACGGCGTGGTCGTGAACGCCGTGGGACGGATCCCCGGCTGGTTCGCGCGCGTGTTCCAGCCGCTCTACACCGGCACCGTACAGGGGCATGCCCTGTCGATGGCCGGCGGGATCGCGCTCATCGTCGGCTGGGTCATCTGGTGGTGGCTCTCGGGAGGTGCCTCGTGACGCTCGCTGCGCTGCTCATCGTCCTGCCGCTCGTCGGCGCCCTCGCCTGCCTCGCGGCGGGCGGACGCGCGTCGAAGGCCGTCGGCCTCGTCGCCTCGCTCGCCACCCTCGGCGTCGCGATCGCCTTCGCGGCGGAGTTCCCCCACTGGACCGACGGCGGGGTCTGGCCGAACGAGAGCGGCTGGAAGGTCTTCTCCGCCTTCGGCGTCGATTTCCTGCTCGGCGCCGACTCGGTGGGGATGCTCCTCATCCTGCTCACGGCGCTGCTGATGCCGTGCTGCATGCTGGTGAGCTTCAGCGCCATCACCCACCGCCCGGCGGGCTTCTACGCGCAATTCCTCTTCATGGAAGCGGCCGTGATGCTCGCGTTCCTTGCGCGCGACGTCATCCTCTTCTACATCGGATACGAGTTCACGCTGGTGCCGCTCTTCCTGATCGTCGCGATCTGGGGCGGGCAGGAGCGCCGCGTCGCGGCCATCAAGCTGTGGGTGTTCAGCTTCGTGGGCTCCGTGATCTCGCTGCTCGGGTTCGTCTACCTCGGCGCGGCGCACGCGGCGCAGACGGGCGGCCCCGTCACCTTCGGGATCGACGAGCTGACGAAGTTCGGGCAGTCGCTCCCGGCGGACGTCCAGTGGTGGGTGTTCCTCTCCATCATGGGCGGCTTCGCCGTCAAGGTGCCGTTCGTGCCCGTGCACTCATGGCTGCCGCTCGCCCACGGCGAGGCGCCCACGGCGGGCTCGGTGGTGCTCGCCGGCATCGTCATCAAGATCGGCCAGTACGGCGCGCTGCGGTTCGCCTTCCCGATGGCCCCCGAGGGCGGGCTGGCGCTCGCCTCCACGTTCGCCGCGCTCGCGCTCGTCGGCATCATCGCCATGAGCCTGGTGTGCTGGGTGCAGAACGACGTGAAGCGCCTGGTGGCCTACAGCTCCGTGGCCCACATGGGCCTCGCGCTCCTGGCGATGTTCGCCTTCAACGTGGTGGGCATCGAGGGCGGAATCCTCTACATGGTGAACCACGGCCTCTCGACGGCCGGCATGTTCATGTGCATCGGCATCATGTACGAGCGCTACCACACCAAGGACATGGAGGTGGTGGGCGGGCTGATGCAGCGGATGCCGGTGTGGAGCGTCTTCATGGTGCTCTTCGCCATGGCATCGCTCGCGCTGCCGGGCCTCAACGGCTTCGTCAGCGAGTTCCTCTGCCTCATGGGCGTCTACACCGCGGACGCGGGCATGCGCACCGGGTTCCCGGGCGTGCTCGGGCCGTGGTACGCGCTGCTCGCGGGCACGGCGCTGGTGCTCGGCGCGCTCTACATCCTGCGCATGCTGCAGAAGTTCGTGTTCGGCCCGCTGCGCGAGCCGGCGCACGAGGGCCACGGCCACCACCACGAGGTGCGCGACCTGAACGGCCGCGAGATCCTCTCGATGCTGCCGCTCGCCGCCGGGTGCATCGTGATCGGGCTGTGGCCGAAGCCGCTGCTCGTCGCCATCGAGCCGGTCGCGGCGCAGGTCGCCGCCCCGTACGTGAAGCTCATCGAGCGTGACGCGGCGAAGCGCGCCGCCGACGCCGGGGCCGCCGCCGGCCCGTCCGCCACCACGGCCTCCGCGGCCGCCCCCGCCACGGGAGCCATCGAGTGATCCCCATGACCGCCCTCCTCGCCAGCGCCGAGCTCGGACCCAAGTTCGCGCTCATCCAGCCCGAGATCGCCGTCTTCGCGGGTGCCGTGCTCTGCGCGGTGCTCGGCGTGTCCCGCTCGGGCGCCGTCCGCGCCTCGGTCCCGTTCGTCTCGGTGGCCACGCTCGCGGTGGCCTTCGCGCTGCTCCTGCGCACCTGGACGCCCGAGGCCGCCGTGGCCGCGGAGCTCCCGATGCCCATGCTCGGCAAGTACGTGGTGGCGCTCCTCTGCATCGTGGGCGCCGGTCACGTGCTGGCCTCGGCGGGAAGCGTCGACCGCGCCGTCGAGCGGCAGATCGCGTCCGGGTCCGCGCCGTTCGACCCCGTCCGGGTGATCGGCGGCGAGTTCCACGCGTTCATCCTGTTCTCGCTGTGCGGCGGCATGCTCATCTGCCACGCCACCGACCTCGTGTGGCTCTTCCTGGCGTTCGAACTGTGCTCGCTGCCGACCTACGTGCTCGTGGCCATCGGCCGCTCGGCCGACCGCAGCATGGAGGCGGCGATCAAGTACTTCTTCCTGGGCGCCATGAGCA
>CAYSFS010000165.1:0-4734 GCA_964430235.1 uncultured Chitinophaga sp.
AGCGACACCATGATGAAGGTCGCCAGCAGGAAGAAGATGATGTCGATGAGCGGGATGATGTCGATGCGGGCGCCCTTGCCCCGGCGTCCTCCGCCTGCCATGGTCAGGACCCTCCCGCGGGCGCCGCGGCGGCGTCGTCGAGGAAGTCGAGCTCGTCGCCGTCACGGTCACCGTCGCCGCCGCCCGCCGGCGGGCCGGGCCTCGGCCCGGGCGCCGCGCGCGCGGCGCGGCCCGCGGACCCCTCGAGCGAGAGCTTGAGCTGCTCGCCGGCGGCCAGGAGCTCGGTCTCGACCTGGTCGATGCGGTTGTTGAGGTAGTTGAACGGGATGAGGCAGACGATCGCGATGATGAGGCCGAAGGCCGTCGCGATGAGCGCCTCGGCGATGCCGCCCGTGATGGCGCCGGGCGAGCTGAGGTCGCCGCCGATCACGGCGAACGAGCCCATCATGCCGGTCACCGTGCCCAGGAGGCCCAGGAGCGGCGCCAGCGTGATGACGGTGTCGAGGACGGCGATGCCGCGCTTGTACCGCTTGATGGTGCGGGTCTCGGCGTAGGTCAGCGCGTGGGCCAGCGACTGGTCGCGGTGCTCGAGCGCGAAGCCGAGCGTCTTGACGATGGCGTCCTTCGAGCCGTTGGCGATGTCGATGGCGGCCTGGAGGTTGCCCTTGGTGACCTCGCCGAAGAACCGCATGACGGTCTTGGGGCTCCGCTTGCGCTGCTCGTTGAGCAGGAAGAACACCCGCTCGAGCACCACCGCGAGGCCGATCACCGACGCCGCGAGCATGGGCCACATGATGGGCCCGCCCTTGATGAAGATGTGCACCAGGCTCGCCTTGGCCACCAGCGCCTTCAGCGCGCCGCCGCGCGAGGGGTCGAGCGGGAGCGTCCCGCTGCCCGAGGCCACCAGCGTGCCGAGCGCCGGCCCGAGGTCGCCGTCGAGCGGACGGATGAGCGGGTTCGCCGAGCCCACCTGCGGCACCGCCACGCCCGCCTGCCCGCTGTCGGCGCGGAACAGGGTCACGGGCCCGATCATCGCGAACTGGCCGTTGAGCACGGTGCCGAGCATGTCGACGCCGACGCCCGCGAAGCGGACGCCGCCGAGCGCCTCGGCGACGCGCTTGATGGTGAGCGCGGTGAAGGTGGTCTGGGCGCCGAACCGCTCGCTCGGGGTGAGGGTCTTGTTCTCGACCGCCTGCTTCGCGGCGACGATCGGCTCGCCGTACACCTGGAGCTCGCCGACGGCGATCTTCGTCTCGAAGGTCCGCACGTACTCGTCGAGCAGGCTGCTGACGTAGCTCAGCTCGTCCTGGCGCGACTTGATCTCGGCCTGCATGGTGCCGATCTCGAGGGCGCCCGCGTCCACGAGCCGCTGCACGCGCTGCTCCTCCTTGCGGAGGGTGACGACCTCCTCCTCGAGCGCCGTGAGCTGCTGCGACATCGGCAGCTTCTCGGAGGCGATCTGGGCGCGCATCGCGTTGAGGTCCGCGATGGTCTTGTTGAGCTCGGACTCGGCGTTGCGGGCGACCTTGCCCATGGCGGCGTCGCCCTCGGCGGGCGAGCCCGCGGGGGCCTGGGCCCGCGCGGCGGGTGCGCACAGCGCGAGCGCCGTGACGACGATGAGGGAGACGATTCGGGGCATGGTCTTCACTTGATCTCCACCGGCAGGGGGACGAACGCGGGCGGGTGCTTGCCCTGCATGACTTCGAGCGCCACCAGCAGCTGGCCGGCGATCTCGGGCGCGGGCTTCCAGTCCCATCCGTCCTCGCCGGGGCGCCCGATGCCGGCCTCGCCGCGCGGCGAGATGTAGTACGCCTGCGCAAGCCCGACGTAGATCACCTGCACCTCGCTCGAGCTGCCGTCGGCGAGCGTGCGGACCTCGTAGGAAAGCGAGATCTCGCTGTTGGCGCGGTTCATCTCGTTGAGGATGCCGAGCACGTTCTGGAATCGCTCGGCGACCGTGACGCGCGTGGTCGATGCCTCGCTCGGGATGCGCTGCAGGAGGGGCGCCAGGCGCTCGGCCACGGGCTGCGGCATCCGCTTCGCGAGGCCGCGGACCTGCCCTTCCATCACCGACACCGCGGTGGCGAGCTGGGCGGCGGTGGCCTTCAGCTGCTCGTTCTCGGCGGTGAGCCGCTCCTTCTTCTGGTCGCTCTCCGAGACCGCCGTCAGCGACTGCGCGATCTTCTCCTTGAGGACGCTCACCTCCTTGCCCACGAGCTCGATGCGTCCCTCGAGGATCTCCTTGCCCTGCTGCCAGTCGTTGCGTTCCTTGGCGATGATCTGCTGCGTCTCGATCCACTTCGCGAGCGTCAGGCGCGTCTCCTCGAGGCCCGGACGGTCGGCCGCCTCGTCGGCGGCCGGCGCGGGGGCGGCATTCGCGGGCGCACGGCCCTCTCCCGCGGCCTTGGCGGGCGCCGCTGGCTTCGGCGCGCCCGCGGGCCGCTTCGGCGTGGCGCTCTGGGTGGCCTGCACGGCCACGGTCATGAAGCAGACGACGGCCGCGAGCGCGGCAACGATGAGTCGGGGGGTGGCCATGGCGGGTTCCCGGCCCTGCAAGGCGCCCGGGAACGTGGGCGAGTGCAGGCCGATTGGACCGGCGGACGATAGAAGTTTGTCGCAAGTGGCTTGTGAACGTTCGGTTCAGAATTCGCTCATGCGCGCCCGGGAGGTCCCGGAACACGTGATGGGCGCCCACCTCCGATTGCGTTGAGGTGGCTGACCGGTCGGTTCGACGGCCCCACGGAAGGAGCCACGATGAAGACCTCGATCGCCGCGCTCGGCGCGGCCCTCGCCGCCGGCCTGTGTGGCGTTTCCGCCTCCGGCGGCGTCCAGGCCGGCGCCTATGCCAGCTTCGCCAACCCCACGCTCGGGCTGTTCGTGGACGACGCCGCGCTCGGCACCGTGCCCGGCACCTATGCGGCCGCGGTCACCGGTGCTTCCGCAAGCCTCGCCTGGGGCGTCGCTTCGAGCGCCTTCGACGGGTTCGCCGACGGGGGCGGCGGGGCGACCGCCCGCG
Organism: uncultured Chitinophaga sp.; assembly: GCA_964430235.1. Taxonomy (GTDB): domain Bacteria; phylum Planctomycetota; class Phycisphaerae; order Phycisphaerales; family SM1A02; genus UBA966. Next base: position 3,017 of record CAYSFS010000165.1, read on the forward strand.
CCGACGGCGTCGCTATGTTCACCTTCGCGTCCGCCACCGCGGCATCGATCGCCTGGTCGATGCATGCCTGCGTCGGCGAGGGAAACCTGGTGGGCTGGGCGCTGGTCGACGTCGAGACGCAGGAGCCCGTGCTCGGCGTGAGCTTCGACGGCCAGGACGTCACCGCGTTCGGGGGCGTCGCGGCGACGGCCGGCGGCTCGTTCACGGGGACCGTCGCCGCGGGCACCTACCTCATGGTGATGTCCGTGCTCGCGGCGGCGCCGGGCGGTGCATTCTCGTACCAGGCCGCGTTCACGGCGATTCCCGCGCCCGGGGTGGGCGCACTGCTCATCGTCAGCATGGCCATCGCCGCGCGCCGCCGGCGGCGGTGACGGCGAAACGAACCAGCCGTCAACAACCTCGCGGGGTCGCCGCTTGGCGACCCCGCGAGGAGTGTGGCATCGGCCGAGGCCGACGGGGATGCGCGAGGCGTGCGGTCAGCGGCGACGGCGGCCGCCGACGAGGCCGGCGACACCGAGGAGCGCGATGGCGCCCGGGGCCGGGACGACGCCGAAGTCGACGCGGTTGCCGCCGTTGATGAGGCTGCTCTCGACCCAGTCGATGCCGAATCGCGTGGCCTTCATGGCGGATCCGGCGTTGAATCCCTGGCCGATCACGGTGGCGCCCGTGAGGATGCTCCCCCACGTGGCATCGGCGAGCCATCCGTTGAGTGACTTCGTGGTCCCGCCGCTGCCGGGCGCCCCGTTCGAATAGAGGCGCCAGCCGTAATTCACGATGTCCGTCGTGGTGGTGCTGGCGTTCACGGAGAACGTGTTCCATGCGCTCGAAGCCGCGCCCTCGCCGACGTAGCTCATGGAGTAGGCCTTTCCGTCGGTGCCGATCAGCAGGAAATTCATGGCGATCGTGCGCGAGGTGGAGTAAGGATCCATGTACCAACGGAAGGTGCTGGTGAAGGAACCGTCGAGCTGACCCAGGCCCGTGCCGTTGCCGTAGTAGCGCACGCTCGTCTTGCCGGAGTTGCTCGACGTGCCGTCAACGACCATCACGCCCTCGCCGCCACCGCTGGCCGAGCCGGTGTCGGTGAAGTACAGCTGCTGGGCGATCGCGACGTCGTTGGCCGCCGAGGACGGAACGAGGCCGCCGAAGTACGGCTGGTACGACGACACCGTGCCGTTGAGCACCTGGCCGCTGGTGTTGCGCGTGTCGTCCGAGTACCACCCGCTCGAGGCGCCGAGCGCATTGACGTACACGGTGCCCGCGAAGGCGGAACCGGCCACGGCCATCGCGGCCATGGCACCCGAGGTGAGGGTCGAGGTCTTGTGCATCGCTGAACTCCCAGGGGGCCTTGGCCCCATCATCGGCCCACACTCCCGTGCAGGCACCCACGCGCTGGAACCGCCAGCTCGGGCCCGTGTCCGCGCCGGCCCTCGCAGGCCGACCGCCACGGGGCGCGCGCATTGCCGGCCGCAACCGGAAACGCGCCTCGCTCCATGCATGGAGACGCACTCCGCGGACGGCACCCATCACCGATGTCCGGCGAATCGGCGACAATGGCGCGGCTTGAAGCGTCGCCCGGGAAGGCGCAGCGAGGTTCTTTCCCCCAAACGCGGCCGCCCCCCGCAGGGGCGGGGGGCGGCTTCGAGGTGGACCGTACTGGACTTGAACCAGTGACCCCCTCCGTGTCATGGAGGTGCGCTAGCCAACTGCGCCAACGGTCC
>CAYSFS010000166.1:0-4577 GCA_964430235.1 uncultured Chitinophaga sp.
AGCTCGGCGCCAAGCTCACCGAGCTCCGCAAGGACCAGGCCGAGTACATCGGCGTTCCGGTGAACGGGCCCTACAAGCCCGACCACTACCGGTACTGAGCCGCGCACCGGCCCCGGGGCCGGCCGCCGCACGCACGGAACGACCAGGGCCCGCGGAGCGATCCGCGGGCCCTGTGCGTCGGTGGGGGGACGTGCGCGTCAGGCCCGGCGCCGGCGGGAGCCGGCGAGGCCGGCGACGCCGAGCAGGGCGAGGGCGCCGGGAGCGGGAATGCTCGAGGGCGCGAAGTAGGCGCTCATCGTGTACCCGCGGGTCAGCCCGCTCGCCAGCTGGAAGCTCGCGGACCAGTTCAGGGTGTGGGTGCCCGCAGCGAGGTAGGCCCCGTTCGCCAATGCCGACCCTTCCTTCGTCCATTGCGCGGTCGTGAGCCCGGGGGCGCAATGGAACGCCGCGCCCTGCGAGAGCGTCACCGTGATCGAGCCGCTCCCGCTCCCGGCCCCGACCTTCGACGAGCCGACGTCATGCTGCATGATGATCTCGTCGATGAAACCGGTGCTGTAGATGTAAGCCGCGTAGGTCCTGCGCGCGACGATGTTGAAGGACCCGCCGCCGTACCCCTGGGCGGTCGTCGTGCCAGCCATCGAATGCCATGAGATGTCAGACGAGGGGCCCGTGTAGGTGCCGTTCACGGACCAGCTCCCGCCCGGGCCGGTCATCGTCGAGTTGGCCGTCAGCGAGTCGAGGACCGTGTAGCTCATCCCTGCATCCGCGGAGTGCAGGAGGAACGAGGCGATGGCGACGGATGCGATCGATGCGTGCTTCATGGAATTGCTCGGCCGAATGGGCGTGAACGTCGTCGTTGCGAACCACGGGAAACGCACCCGTGCGCACGACGCCGCACTTCATCACGCAGTCACCCGCGTGCGCCCATCGCCTTCCCGCCGTTCACGGACGATTTCGGCCGCGCGTCGGACGTTCATCCGTCGTCACGCGAACATCCGACATTGCCGACGAATCCTCGCGTCCGGGCCCGGACCGATCCCTATCCTCTCGCGCCGATGCCCCTCCCGTTCGTCCGCCTCGACCCATCGCGCGACGACGTCGCCGCCTTCGTGTCGGACGACCAGGCGCTGTCCGTGTGGGAGATGCTCCGCCGCTTCGGGCGCGCGACGCCCGTCGACGAGCTCGCGCAGGCGTGCGCCATGCCGCTTGCGCGCGTGCAGGGCATCGTCGACCGCGCCGTCGGCCTCGGGCTGGCGGGCGCCGTGCCCGCGTCGAGGGGCGACCCGCGCGTGCGCTTCGAGGCCGCCGGCGACCGAATCCTGATGGAGGTCGACCCGTCGTCGCCCGCGGTGCGCGCGCTGCTTGCCTCGTGCTACCGGCGCTTCGCCGAGGAGAGCCGCCGGTGCATCGACGAGTCGATGGCCGAGGCCTCGCGCGGCCGCCACGGCGTGCCCGCGATGGCGTCGATCACGCACCTGACGCTCGATGAGTCCGAGGCGCGGGAGCTGATCGCCCTCTTCAAGCCGATCGACGCCTTCGTCGCCCGCGTCACCGAGAAGCACGACCGCGACCCGTCCGGCACCCCGCGACGGTGCAACTACCACCTCGCGCTGCACGTGGCGCCCGTCGTCACGGAGCGCCTGCCGCCCGCGCGCATGACCTTCGCGGAGAAGGGCGCCGCGGACCGCGTCGCGGCGGAGTTCGAGAAGCGTGCGTCCCGCCTGCTGAGCCCGCGCGAGCGGACCGTCGCCGAGCTCCTCGTGCGAGGCAGGACGGTCAAGGCCGTGGCCGCGGAGCTCGGCGTGTCGCCGTCGACCGTGAACACCCTGTGCGAGCGGCTGTACCGCAAGCTCGGCATCACCAAGCGCGCGCAGCTCGCGATGAAGCTGCACGCGCTCGGCGACGGATGAGCTACCGGCCGCACGGGCCCTCGGGCCTCGGGCCCGCCCCCGTCAGGGGCACGCGCCCCAGCCGGCGAGCAGCTCGCCGAGGTCCGCGCCGTCGACGACTGCGTCGCCGTTCAGGTCGAACGCGCATGCCGCGCACGGGCCCCAGTTCGCGAGGAGCTGCCCGAGGTCCGCGCCGTCCACGTTGCCCGACGAGTCGAAGTCGCCGGGGCACGCGGGCGCCGGGTCGAGCGTCGTGACGTCGACGGCGACGTAGTCGTGGAACGTCTCGTCGGCGGACCGTTCGGCGTAGACCATGAAGCGCACGGTGCCGTCGGCGGCGACGTGGTTGCCGATGTTCGAGCGGATGGCGACCGTCATCGCCTCGTCGCGGTTGCCCGCGTAGCTGTCCGCGAAGCGGTTCTGGCCGACGAGCCCCGACGCGTCGCCCCACTGCGACTGCGCGACGTCCCACACGTAGAGCTCCGCCTGCGTGCAGTTGTCGGCGTAGCCCTCCCAGGTGATGCGGAGCTCGTCGATGGTCGCGGGATCCTCGGCGATCCGGACGCGGAACACGTGCGTGGCCTCGTTCCCGGTCGACACGGCCGGCGAGATGTAGCGGTTCGCGTCCGTGTCGCCGCCGGTGGCGTTCGAGGTGGACAGCGCCGCGTACTGCGCCGCGGTGAGCGCGGTGCTCACCGGCAGCGAGCTCGCGGCCGCGTTGGTCCAGGCGGCCGTCTGCGAGCCCGTCACGAAGCGGTCGACGCCGGCGCCGGTCGCGAAGTCGTAGCGGGTGCGCGTTCCCGGGCCCACGCGGAACGGGTTGCCCACGGCGATCACGGTGTCGCCGTCGGCCGCGCGCGCGGTCACGCGCACCCGCGCCGCGGCCGAGCGGAGGCCGGCCGGCACGTTCCACTGGAACGAGCCCGAGTCCGGGATCGCGGTGGCGATGTCCGTCCAGGCCGTGCCGTCGAGCGAGTAGGCGAGGTCGACGTTCGCGAGGGCCACGTTGTTCGTGTCGGTCGCGTTCCAGCGGATCTCCTGCACCGCGCCCGCGCGCACCACGGCGCCGCCCTCGGGGAGCGACACGTGCGCAGACGGAAGGGCGTTCGCGTAGCGGGGCACCTGCTTCACGATGCAGTGGATGGCCCCCGACGCGCCGATGATGCTCGAGCACTGGATCGGCACGAGCGTCACGCCCGGGCCGGCGGCCGCCGTCCACTTGGCGATCGCGTCCGTGTCGCGGGCGTTGTAGGCGGAGTTGCCGCCCGGGACGATCCCCGTGCCGTACACCGGCACGAAGATGCGGTCGTTCACCCGGAACGCGTTCGTGTAGGTGAAGTGCGCCCCGCCCGCGTTCCATGCCTGCGGCCGGAACACCTCGTACCCGAGCGCCTGCATGTAGGGGACGGCGTTGTTCGTGACCGAGACCGCGGTCGCGTTGGAGCCCGCGATGAACTCCGAGATGATCACCGTGTCCTCGTCGACGAGGTACATCCACATGTCGATGTGGCCGGTCCCGTCCACCGAGAACGGCAGCTGCGGCAGCACGTACAGCGTGTCGATCCCCTGGAACGAGCGGTGGATGTCGCGCACGAGCGTCTCGTTGAACCCCGCCGACGACGGGTTGTCGAGGTTGACCAGCGCCGTGCAGAAGCCCGTGCGGTTCGGGCCGGCCTGGAAGTTCCCGCCCGAGTAGTAGAGCGGCTGGTCGTACGTGGGCACGCCGAAGGTGCCGTCGCCCGCGATCGTCGGGATGAAGTTGTCGTTCGGGCGGTTCGGGTAGTAGTGGCTGTCCACCACCGCCAGCGTCCCGTTCTCGAAGACGAAGTGCGGCCCGTAGTCCCGCATCCAGACCGAGTCGACGGGGGCGACGATGAACACCACCTTCGCGAGGTTGGCGCCGGCCGCGGCGAACGCGCTCGCCGCGGAGTTCGCCGTCGCCTGGTTCGCCACCACGACCCAGGCGATCTCGTCGTTCACGGTGCCGGCGGTGAGCGCGCTGACGCACGCGGTGACCACCGAGTTCCAGCTGTTGCCGTACTGGAACATCACGCCGCGGCAGGGCGCGAACTCGGGCGGGCTCGTGACCAGCGCCGAGTCGGGCCTCGAGCGCAGCGTGACGCCCGCCGGGCCGGCGAGGTCGATCTTGTAGGGCGTGAGCCGCTGGTTCGGGTCGTAGGGCGTGCCGCCCTCGCGAACGCGGGTCAGCGTCGAGACCTGCTCACGCTCCTGTCCCTTGTCTTGCGCGGAGGCGAACGGGGCGGGGACGGTTGCCAGCGCGGCGAGCGCGAGGAGGGCTGGGGCGGGGGTCTTCATGGTGGTCTGAGGGGTACGCCGCAACAGTAGCCCTGGTTTCAGGGAATGGCAGCATCCCGCCCGGAAGTCGCCGAAGTTATCGCTCGAACAGCCACCACCGCCGCTTCGGCGCGGGCTCGGCCGAGCGCAGCCCGAACTTCCGCTTCGCGGCCTCGGCGATGAACTCCGCTGCCTCGGCCGGGTCGTCGGTGAACTTGACCAGGCCCCGGTCCCCCGGGCTGATCGTGCCGTCCGGGATCATGCGCTTCAGGACGAAGTCGTCGAGCTCGTCCCAGTAGTCGCGGCCCATCATCACGATGGGGAAGTCGGTGATCTTCCCGGTCTGCACGAGGGTGAGCGTCTCGAAGAGCTCGTCCATGGTGCCGTAGCCGC
>CAYSFS010000167.1:0-4550 GCA_964430235.1 uncultured Chitinophaga sp.
TCCCGCTCATCGACATCATCTTCTTCCTGCTGGCGACCTTCATCATGGTGTCGCTGAGCATGTCGAAGAACCAGGGCGTGCAGGTGTCGCTGCCGGGCGCGTCGAGCGCGCAGTCGCTCGGCGACAACCAGGAGATGGAGAAGGCCGTCACCCTCAGCGTCAACGACAAGGGCGAGGTCTTCTTCAACAAGGACAAGATCCTCATCACCCAGCTTCCCATGAAGCTGCAGACCTACAAGCTGACCGCGAAGGACCCGAAGGTCATCATCAACAGCGACGGATCCGCGGACTTCAAGTTCGTGGTCGCCGTGCTCGACGAGGTCCGCAAGATCGGCATCGCGAAGGTCGGGATCAACACCGACAAGAAGTGACGCACCCCTCGCCGTGGACTTCCTCAAGGTCATCCTCGTCATCTTCGCCGCGCTCGTCGTGCACGTGCTGGTGGGGCTGTTCGGCGGCTACCTGTTCTCCCACGAGGAGCAGCAGGCGAGCAAGCGCGACGTCGAGATCGTCACCGAGGAGGTGAACAAGGAGAACGAGGAGAAGCCCGAGGAGCAGCAGCCCCGGGACGAGATCAAGGAGCAGGACGAGGCCCCGCCGGACCCCGAGTCCGTGGCCTCGAACGTGGAGGCCCCGTCGTCCTCGGACGACGCCCCGGCGCTCGACGCCGCGAGCCTCAGCGCCATCGAGGCGGCCCTCAGCGGGAACGCCGGCGCGGCGGGAGGCGGCGACTTCGGTGCCGTGGCGTCGCTCGCGGGCGGCGGACGCATCGGCGGCACCGGGCGAATCGGCGGCGGCGAGGCGCAGGACGAGTTCCAGGGCGCCTTCAGCATGTCGGAGATCGACCAGCGCCCGCGCGCGGTGCAGCAGGTGGCGCCGACGTACCCGGCCGAGCTCCGCAAGACGAAGTCCGAGGGCGTGGTCACGCTGATCTTCATCGTCGACGAGACGGGCCGCGTCCAGAACCCGAAGGTCGAGAAGGCCACGCGCCCCGAGTTCGAGAAGCCCGCCCTTGACGCGGTGCGCCAGTGGCGCTTCGAGCCCGCGATGAAGGCGGGCAAGCGCGTCAGCTGCCGCATGCGCGTGCCCATGAGGTTCCAGCCACGCTGACGCGCGCCGGCCGCGCCCCGCCCCCCACCACGACACGGACCACGCCATGAACACCACGCGAAACGCCGTCCGAGCCCTCGTCACCTGCGCCGCCGCGTGCGGCGCGCTCGCCATGGGCGCGCGGGGCGCCGGCGACCTCGGCGGGCCGCCCGCGCCCTCCACGCAGGTGTCGCCGCCGGATCTCGACGCCATCTGGGGCGACCCCGGTTTCCAGCGGTCCTTCGTGGCGGGCTACGGCATCAACCCGGAGCTGGAGCCCAAGATCTCGCCGGACGAGATCGCGGTGCTCGAGCTGGTGCGCCAGCTGATGCCGAACGACCTGCCCGCGGCCGAGGGGCTGCTGCGCGAATCCGTGCGCAACGACGGCTCGGCGATCCTCGACCTCACGCTCGGCGGCATCCAGTTCCAGCAGGAGCGGCTGGACGACGCGCTCGCCAACTACCGCACGGCGACGTCCAAGTACCCCAGCTTCCGCCGCGCGTACCGCAACATCGGGCTCATCTGCGTGCGCCAGTCGAAGATCGACGACGCGATCGCCGCGTTCAACAAGATGATCGAGCTCGGCGGCGCCGACGCGTACTCGTACGGGCTGCTGGGCTTCTGCCACTCGTCGAAGCAGGACTACCAGCCCGCGGAGGCCGCGTACCGCAACGCGCTCCTGCTGCAGCCCGAGAACGTCGAGTGGCGGCTGGGGCTCACCCGCTCGGTGTTCAAGCAGGGGAAGTACGAGGACGCGGCGAGCCTGCTCGACGTGCTCATCGCCACGTTCCCCGAGAAGGCCGACTTCTGGATGCTCCAGGCCCACACGTACCTCGGCCTCAAGCAGCCGTCGAAGGCGGCGGTGAACCTCGAGGCGCTCGACTCGATCGGCAAGAGCTCGGTCGACAGCCTGTACACGCTCGGCGACATCTACCTCTCGGAGTCGCTGCCCGACATGGCCTTCGGTGCCTTCGCGCGGGCCATCGACAAGGACCCCTCGCAGCCGCCGGCCCGCGCGATCCGGTCCACCGAGATGCTGGCCGCGCGCGGCGGTTCGCAGCAGGCGAAGGCGCTGCTCGGCAAGGTGCGCGGCCAGTGGGACTCGTCCATGTCCGACACGGACAAGCGCAAGTGCCTGAAGCTCCAGGCCCGCTTCGCGATGAGCGCCGGGTCGGGCGACGAGGAGACGGCGAAGGTGCTCGAGGAGGTGATCGAGCTCGATCCGCTCGACGGCGAGGCGCTCATGCTGCTCGCGCAGCACCATTCGAAGGGCGGCCGCCCGGACCAGGCCATCCTGTACTACGAGCGCGCCGCGCGCATCGACGCCTTCGCGGCGCCCGCGAAGGTGAAGATCGCTCAGGTCTACGTCTCGCAGGGGCGCTTCAACGACGCGCTGCCGCTGCTCAGGGACGCCCAGTCAATCCGCCCCCGCGAGGACGTGGCGCGGTACCTCGAGCAGGTCGAGCGCGCATCCAAGTCCAAGCGATGAAGCCACTTGCGCGCGCCGCCCGCGCGCCTGAACCAAACGCTCACCCAAGATGAACCGCGCTTTGTCCCAACGAACACGCTGTTTCAAAGCCTTGACGGCACCATTTACGTCTGTGTGGACATGGGGCCGGCGTTCGGCCCGTGTTGGACTCCGACAGGCACCGTTTCCCACGAAAGACGCATCCATGAAGACTCGCACGTTCGTCCTCGCCCTCGGCACCGCGGCCCTCGCGGCCGGCTCGGCCTCCGCCGCCGACATCACCGTCACCGGCGACATCACCACCTCGCAGACCTGGACCAAGAACAACGTCTACAAGCTCTCCGGGCAGGTCTACGTGATGCCCGGCGCCACGCTGACCATCGAGGCCGGCACCGTGATCGCCAGCATCGAGGGCGGCTCGCTCGCCGTGACGCGCGACGCGCGCATCGTGGCCGACGGCACCAAGGACGAGCCGATCATCTTCACCTCGGAGGCCGACAAGGCCACCTGGACCGCGTCGAACCCGCAGGGCGTCTGGCGCGCCTCGGCGCTCGAGTGGGGCAACCTGACGATCATGGGCAACGGCTACATCGGCAAGTACGGCAACGGCGCTCCCTCGGGCAACGTCGCCACGCCGAACGCGGCCAACTACGCCAACATGGAGGGCCTGGTCGCCTCCGGCGCCACCGACACCCGCACCCGCTACGGCGGCGGCAACGACCAGGACGACAGCGGAACGCTCCGCTACGCCTCGTTCCGCTACGGCGGCAAGGTGGTCGGCCTGGGCACCGAGCTCAACGGCCTCTCGCTCGGCGGCGTCGGCCAGGCCACCGAGATCGACCACGTCGAGATCATGAACAACGTCGACGACGGCATCGAGATCTGGGGCGGCAAGGTCGACCTGAAGTACTTCAGCATCTGGAACATCGGCGACGACTCGTTCGACCTCGACCACGGCTGGCGCGGCCGCGCCCAGTTCGGCCTCATCGTCCAGGGCTACTCCCTGAACGCGGCCTCGGGCTCGGGCGTGTGCGACTCGATGATCGAGATCGACGGCGCGGCGAAGTCCGACGCGCAGCCGGTCACGACCGTCAACCTCTACAACATGACGCTCATCGGCCAGCCGCTGAGCGGCAAGCGCGCGCTCAAGTACCGCGACAACGCGCGCATGCAGCTGAACAACAGCATCATCATGAACTCCGGCGAGGCGGTCGTCCGCAACGACAACACCGATGGCGAGCCCACCGACGGCCAGACCGGCTACGGCCACAACGGCACGCACACCTTCGCGGAGACCTGGACGACGAACTACAACGTCTATCCCACGGTGAACGCGGGCATCTTCGGCGGTGCGGCCGCGGCCGGCGCCTACTCGGCGCAGGTCTCGGGCAAGCTGAACCAGATCACCGACTCGGTGTTCTTCGGCAACGCGCACCCGTCGGCCTACACCGAGGCCAACGCGCGCGGCGTGTTCGCGGCGGCCAACAACAACGTGCAGGAGCCCGCGGCGCTGCCGATCGTCGCGATCACCCGCGGCGCCCCGCAGTCGCTCACGGGCGGCGTGATCGCGCCGGTCCTCTCGCTCGACCCGCGCGCGGCGGGCGCCGCGGTCACGAGCGTGACCCAGGCCCCGAACAACGGGTTCTTCACCCCGGTGACCTACCGCGGCGCGTTCAGCCCCACGGAGAACTGGATGTGCGGCTGGACGGCCGCGCACGCCTACGGCTACAGCGTGGTGCCCCCGGGCGGCTGCGCGACGGCCCCGGCGTGCCCGGCGGACCTCACCGGCGACGGCTCGGTCGACGGCCAGGACCTCGGCGTCCTGCTCGGCAACTGGGGCGGCACGGGTGCGGGCAACCTGAACGGAGATTCTGCGGTCGACGGCGTCGACCTCGGCATCCTGCTCGGCAGCTGGGGTGCGTGCGGCTGAGTCGCGCCGGACGACCATGACACGCAAGGGCGCCTGGCGGCCGGGAAGTTCGGCCGCCAGGCG
>CAYSFS010000168.1:0-4533 GCA_964430235.1 uncultured Chitinophaga sp.
GTCCCTCGAACATGCCGTCGAGCAGCGACTTCACGTAGAGGTTCGTCCCGCCGACCACGACCGCGTGGCGGCCGCGCGCGTGGATCCCCTCGATCGCCGCGCGCGCGCCGTCGAGCCAGTCGGCCACGGTGAACGCGCCGCCGTGCGGGTCCGCGACGTCGATCATGTGGTGCGGCACGCCGCGGCGCTCCGCCTCCGCCGGCTTCGCGGTCCCGATGTCCATCCCCCGGTAGACCTGCATGCTGTCGGCGCCCACGCACTCGCCGCCGCCCGGCATGCGCAGCGCGAGCTCGACCGCGAGCGCGGTCTTCCCGCCCGCCGTCGGCCCGAGCACGACCACCGTGCGCGGGGCGTCCTCGGGGAATGGTCCTCCATGCGCATGCATCGCGTAGATTGAGGATATGACGAACTCCACCGCCCCCGCGCGCGCCTCGCGCCGCACGGTCGACCAGGTCGACCCCCGCGGCATGCGCGTCTTCGTGCGCGCCGACTTCAACGTGCCCACCGACGACGCCGGAGCCATCACCGACGACCGGCGCATCCGCGGCGCACTGCCCACCATCGAGTCGTTGCTTGCGCGCGGCGCGTCGGTGGTGGTCGCCAGCCACTTCGGACGCCCGGCCGGCACCGGGTTCGAGCCCGGCGAGAGCCTCCGCCCGGTGTTCGAGCGCCTCAAGCAGCTCCTCGCCGGGAAGGCCGAGGTCCTCTTCGCCGGCAAGGTGCCCACCGACGCCGAGACGCAGGCCGCGGTCGCCGCGCTGCGCCCGGGGCAGGTGCTGCTCCTGGAGAACCTCCGCTTCGAGAAGGGCGAGAAGAAGGGCGACGCCGCCTTCGCCGCCGCGCTCGCCGGCTACGGCGACCTCTACGTGAACGACGCGTTCGGCGCCTCGCACCGCGCCGACGCAAGCATGGTGGCGCTGCCGCGCGCGATGCATGCGAAGGGCGCGCCCGCCGTCGCGGGCCGGCTCCTCGAGAAGGAGCTCCGGTTCCTCGGCGACGCGCTCGAGCGCCCCAAGCGCCCGTTCGTCGCGGTGGTGGGCGGTGCGAAGGTGAGCGACAAGCTCCAGGCGCTCGCCAACCTCCTCGACAAGGTCGACGTGATCGTCGTGGGCGGCGCAATGGCGTACACCTTCCTGCGCGCCGAGAGCGTGGGGACGGGCACCAGCATGGTCGAGCCCGACATGGTCGAGCGCGCCCGCGCCATCATGCACGACGCGCGTGCGCGCGGCCGCACCATCATGCTCCCGGTCGACCATGTCTGCGGCCGCGCGCTCGCCGCCGGAACCGAGACCGCCGAGTGCGTCGGCGGGATCCCCGACGGATGGATGGGCCTCGACATCGGCCCGCGCAGCCGCGTGCAGTTCGCCGACGCGCTCCGGTCGGCCGGGCAGGTGGTCTGGAACGGCCCGATGGGGGCGTTCGAGACGAAGCCGTTCGATGCAGGCACGCTCGCGGTCGCCCGGGCCGTGGCCGCGGGCACCGTGCAAGGCGCCGTCACCATCGCCGGCGGCGGCGACACCGCCGCGGCGCTCGACGCCGCCGGGCTCGCCGATGCGCTCACCCACGTCTCCACGGGCGGTGGCGCCAGCCTCGAGATGCTCGAGGGCAAGCGGTTCGAGTCCGTGGACGCCCTCGATCCCGCCTGACCGGCATCCCTATGATGGAGCCTCCACGGAGAACCCCGCCATGCGCATGACCATCCGATCCATCGTCGCCGCCCTCGCCGTCGCCGGCGCCGCCTTCGCCCAGGACCCCGAGAAGCTGAAGGTGGGCTCCATGGCGCCCGGCCCGATCGCCGACCACCTGCAGCTGGTGCAGGGCGAGCCGCTCACGCCGTTCGTGGGCGACAAGGTCCACGTGGTCGAGTTCTGGGCGACGTGGTGCGGCCCCTGCCGGCAGTCGATCCCGCACATCAACAAGCTCTACCAGGAGCTCTCGCCGCTCGGCCTCGTCGTGGTGGGCGTGAGCGACGAGAAGATGGACAAGGTGAAGCCGTTCGTCACCAAGATGGGCTCGTCGATGTCCTACACCGTGGCGATCCAGAAGCCCGAGGACAGCTTCATGAAGGACAAGTTCATGCAGGCCGCCGAGCAGAACGGCATCCCCTGCGCCTTCGTGGTGAACCGGGCGGGCAAGGTCGTCTTCATCGGCCACCCCATGGACGAGGAGTTCGAGCGCGCGGTGCGCGGCAGCGTCCGCAACCGCTACGACCCCGAGCTCTTCGCGCGCGTGAACGGCACCGTCACCGAGGCGCGCCGGCTCGCGAAGAACCGCGACTGGCGCCAGGCGTCCGCCACGTACCGCGAGGCCGTCAAGGAGGATCCGTCCACCCTCATGGACTACGGCCTGGAGGAGTGGCGCATGCTCATGGACCAGGCCGGCGACGTCGCCGCCGCGCGCGAGTGCATCAAGCTCCTCATCTCGCAGGTGAAGTCCGACCGCTTCGCGCTCAACGAGCTCACGCAGTACCTCGCGACGGCCACGGACGTCAAGAAGCGCGACCTCGAGGCCGCGCAGATGGCGGCCGACGCGCTGAAGGCCGTCGCCCGCAGCGACGACCCGGTGGCACTGTCGGCGATGGCCGCCGTGGCCGCAGCCAAGGGCGACTGGGCCGCCGCCAGCGACATGCAGTACGACGCCTGGATGGCGGCGCCGCCGACCTCCAAGCCCGCGCTCAAGAAGGCCCTCGACACCTACGAGGAGCGCCGCGACAAGGCCGCCTCCAAGTGACCGCCGCGGCACGGCGCAACCCGCTCGTCCATGACCGACGGCTCCTCGTGGAGCCGTCGATCCTTTCCGCGGACTTCGCGCGGCTCGGCGAGGAGTGCGCGTCGGCGCTCGCCGCGGGCGGCGACGCCCTGCACGTCGACGTGATGGACGGCCACTTCGTCCCGAACCTCTCGATGGGCCCCGTGGTGTGCGCGGCGGTGCACCGCGCCTTCCCGGACGCGTTCCTCGACGTGCACCTGATGGTGACCGACCCCGCGCGATGGATCGAGCCCTTCGCCAAGGCCGGGGCGGGGCACCTTCAGTTCCACGCCGAGGCCGTGCCCGACCCCGCGCCCGTCGCCGCGGCGATCCGCGCCGCGGGCATGACCGCGGGCATCGTCCTCAACCCGGACACGCCGCCCGAGGCATGCTTCGGCGCGCTGGCGCACGTTGACACCGTGATGCTCATGAGCGTGCACCCGGGCCATGCGGGCCAATCGTTCATCGGGCGCGTCCTCGCGAAGGGCCCCGCGCTGCGCGCGCGGATGTCGCCGGGCCAGCGGCTCATGATCGACGGCGGCGTGTCGCCCGCCAACGCCGCCGAGTGCCGTGCGGCGGGGTGCGACGTGCTGGTCAGCGCCTCGGCCATCTTCGGCGCACCCGACCGCGCCGCGGCCATCGCCGCCATCCGCGGATGACCCGCGCCATGGAAGCGCCCACCGACCTCTGGCTCATGCGACCGGCCGACACCGCATGGGAGGCCGATCGCCGCCTGCGCGGTTCCACCGACCTCCCGGCGACCGAGGACTCGCTGCGCGAGCTCCGCACGACGGTCGCGGCGCTCGACGAGGGTCCCGAGGTGCTTTACCACGCCCCGGACGAGGCCGCCGCCGAGAGCGCCCGCGTCGTCGCCAGCCGCTTCGCCTGCGGCTGCCGCCCGGTGCCGGAGCTGCGCGACCCGGACCTCGGGCTCCTCGAGGGGCTGAGGATGGAGGACTTCGAGCGCCGGTTCGAGAGCCGTGCGTTCGAGTGGGCCGACTCGCCGCTCACGGTGGAGCCGCCCGAGGGCGAGCCCTTCGCCGACGCGCGCGCGCGGCTCCTCGACGCGTTCGCCGCGATCCTCGCGCGGCACGAGGGCGGCCGCGTGGGACTCGTGCTGCATCCCTTCGCGCTCGCGTGCGTCCGCGACGCGTTGGCGCGCGGCGACGGGCGTGCGCTCTGGGCGCGCGTCGACGGGCGCGCATGGTGCACCCGGCATGCGCTTCCGGCCGGGTCCGCGGCGCTCCTCGGCGACTGACCGCGCGGATACACTTCGCCCACGCAACGCACTGCAAGGAGCGACGGAGTGCCCGAACCGACGTGGACCGAGACCCAGGTGGCCGCCAAGCGCGCAGTCCCCGACGGACTGTGGACGCAGTGCCCCGAGTGCGGCGAGACCATCTTCCGCAAGAGCCTCGAGGCGAACCTGATGGTCTGCCCGAAGTGCGACCACCACATGCGCATCTCGGCGCGGCGCCGCATCGAGCAGCTGCTCGACCCCGGCACGTTCGAGCCGATGGACGCCGACATGGCCCCGATGGACCCGCTCGGGTTCGTCGACCAGAAGCCCTACATCGACCGCCTCCGCGAGACCCAGCGCAAGAGCGGCGAGGTCGACGGCATCCAGACCGGCACCGGGTTCGTGAAGGGCCGCAAGCTGGTCGTCGGCGTCATGGACTTCACGTTCATGGCCGGCTCGATGGGAAGCGTGGTCGGCGAGCGCCTGACGCGGGCGATCGAGCACGCCACCGACCACAACCTCCCGCTCGTCATCGTGAGCTGCTC
>CAYSFS010000169.1:0-4527 GCA_964430235.1 uncultured Chitinophaga sp.
CCGAGGCGCGCGAGGCCGCGCGCAAGGCGCGCGAGCTCATCAAGCGCAAGGGCGCGCTCGACTCGGGCGGCATGCCGCACAAGCTCGCCGACTGCTCGTCGAGCGACGTCGAGCGCACCGAGCTCTTCATCGTCGAGGGCGACAGCGCAGGCGGCAGCGCCAAGGGCGGCCGAGACCACGTGCACCAGGCGATCCTGCCGCTGCGCGGCAAGCTGCTGAACGTCGAGCGCGCGCGCCTCGACAAGGTGCTCGGCTTCGAGGAGATCCGCACGCTGATCCAGGCGCTGCAGTGCGGGATCGGCGAGGACTTCGACGCGTCGAAGCTGCGCTACGGCCGCGTCATCATCATGACCGACGCCGACGTCGACGGCAGCCACATCCGGACGCTGCTGCTGACGTTCTTCTTCCGGCAGATGCCCGAGCTCGTCAAGCGCGGGCGGATCTACATCGCGCAGCCGCCCCTCTACCAGGTCGCGCGCGGCAAGCAGTCGGAGTACGTCCTCAACGACCGCGAGATGGGCGACACGCTCGTCGAGCTCGCGCTCAAGCACTGCTCGCTCGTCGTGCGCGACGGCGAGGGCGGCGTCGCGCACGAGGTGCCCGCCGACAAGGTCCGCGGGCTCGTGCGCACGCTCAACCGGCTCGAGGAGCTGGTCACGATCTCGCAGCGGCGCGGCATCCCGTTCCCGCGGCTCCTGGCGGCGCGCAAGGACGACCCCTCGGGCCACGGCCACCTCCCCGGGTGGCAGCTGGCGTGGGCGGGCGGCGACGCGCTCTTCTTCGCCGAGGCCGACGCGACCGCGTACATGGCCGAGCACGGGCTCGAGCTCGGCGAGGCGCGCACCACGACGGCGCCCATCGCGGCGGCCCCGGCGGGGGGCGCGCCCGCGGCGCGCCCCGCGCAGCTGCGCGCGCTCCACGAGAACAAGGAGCTCGAGAAGCTCTTCCAGCAGCTGGCCGCCAACGCGATCAGCATCGACGACTGGGCGCTCGCGCAGGAAGAGAGCGTCACCGGCGAGAAGATCCCGACGAAGTACGCGTGGCGCGTGCGCAACGACAAGGACGGCTCCGAGCAGTTCGTCGAGGCCGCGAACGTGCCCAGCATCCTCCGGTCGCTGCACGAGGTCGGGCGCCGCGGCATCGAGATCAAGCGCTTCAAGGGCCTCGGCGAGATGGAGGCCACCCAGCTGTGGGAGACCACCATGGACCCGGCCAAGCGCACGCTGCTGCGCGTGAGCTGGGACGCGGCCAGCGAGGCGGACGCCCTGTTCTCGATCCTCATGGGCGAGAACGTCGAGCAGCGCCGCAACTACATCGAGAAGCACGCGCTCGAGGTCAAGAACCTGGACGTGTGAGCGCGCGCCCGCGCGCCGCGACGCGCGAGGACGTCGGCGGCGTCGGTCATCCGGGGCCCGTCCGTGCCTGCCCGGTCCCCGGCACCCGCGGAGATGGCGCTCAGCCGGCCTCGCGGAACCCGCGCTCCCGCAGCAGGCACGCGTCGCACCGGCCGCACGGCGACCCGTCCTCGCCGGGGTCGTAGCAGCTGACCGTCCTGTCGAGGGGTACCCCCAGCTCGCGGCCGAGCCGCACGATCCCGGCCTTCGAGAGCCGCAGCAGCGGGGTCCGCACGCGGATGGCGCGCTCGCCGCGCTCGGCGGCCTCCACGCCCGCGCGCGTCGCGAGGTTCGCAAGGCGCTCGAAGGCCTCCACGAACGCGGGCCGGCAGTCCGGGTACCCCGAGTAGTCGATGGCGTTCACGCCGATCCCGAGGTCCGAGGCCCCCAGCGCCTCGGCGAGCGCCAGCGCGTGCGCCAGGAAGATGGTGTTGCGGGCGGGCACATAGGTCACCGGGATGCCCTGCGCGCGGTCGACGTCGCGGTCCTTGGGCACCTCGATGTCCGCGGTCAGGGCGCTGGCGCCGAACGCGCGCAGGTCGATGCGCGCGACGCGGTGCGACGCCGCCCCGAGCGAGCGCGCGAGCTCGGCCGCGCGCTCGAGCTCCACGCGGTGGCGCTGCCCGTAGTCGAAGCTCAGCGCGTGGCACTCGAGGCCGTCGCGCCTGAGCGCGGCCAGCACCACCGCCGAGTCCATGCCGCCCGAGAGCAGGACGACCGCGCGCGGAGGACCGCCGGCCCCTGACGCGCCCGCACCGTCGGCGCCGACGATCATGCCGGGCTCGCCACCTGCTCGAGCACCTGCTGCAGGATGCGCCGCGCCGTCTGCGCGTCGCCCACGTGCATGGCGGTGCGCGTCACCACGCGGTGCGCGCACACGGTGAGCACGTTCGAGACGACGTCCTCGGGGATGCAGTGGTCGCGGCCGTCGAGGAGCGCGGTCGCCCGCGCGGCCTGCGCGAGCGCCAGCGAGCCGCGGGGGCTCACCCCGACGGCCAGCTCCTCGTGCGTGCGCGTGGCGGCGGCGATCGCGATCACGTAGTCGACCAGCGACGGGTCCATGCGCACCGCGTCAACGGCGTCCTGCAGCGCGGCCACGTCCTGGCCGCCCATCACGGGCCGCAGGTCGCGCAGCGAGGTGCGCGCGGGCTGCTTCAGCAGGATGCGCCCCTCGTCGTCGGCGCTCGGGTACCCCAGCGAGATCCGCATCAGGAACCGGTCGAGCTGGTTCTCCGGCAGCAGGTAGGTGCCCTCGAACTCGTACGGGTTCTGCGTGGCGACCACCATGAAGGGCGTCGGCAGCATGTGCACGTGCCCCTCGGCGCTCACCGTGCCCTCGGACATCGCCTCGAGCAGCGCGCTCTGCGTGCGCGGCGTGGCGCGGTTGATCTCGTCGGCGAGCACCACGTTGGCGAACACGGGCCCGCGCTTGAACTCGAACTCGTCGCGGTCGCGGTGGTAGACGCTGACGCCCGTGACGTCCGAGGGAAGCAGGTCGGGCGTGCACTGGATGCGGCTGAACGTGCAGTCGATGCTGCGCGCCAGCGCGTTCGCGAGCACGGTCTTGCCCACGCCCGGCACGTCCTCGATGAGCACGTGCCCGCGCGCGAGCAGGCACGCCACCAGCCGGTCCACCGCCTGGCGGTTCCCCATGTAGACGCCGGCGACGTTCTCGCGGAGGCGGTTGAGCGTTTCTGCGTGCTTCATGCGCGGCCTGCGAGGGGAACCGAGTATATCGTTGGGCCGATGCCGGCCACGCATCCATCCGACGACGGTCCCGTGCTCGACGCGCACGTGCGGTGCGTGCGCTGCCGCTACGACCTCGCGGGCCTGCACGCCTACGGCCGCTGCCCGGAGTGCGGCTCGCCGGTGATCGCGTCGATGGCCGAGCACGCCGATGCCGAGGTCGCGGGGCTCGCGCAGCCCGACGACGGCCACGCGGCGTCGGTGGCGGTGGTGGCGGTCACGGCCGCGCCGCTCGCGTGCGCGCTGCTGCAGGGCTCGGGGCCCGCCATGCGCCAGGTGGACGCGCTCGCCGGGCGCGGGTCGTCGTTCCCGTCGCAGGTGGAGCGCCCGGCGTGGCTCGCGTGCGCCGCGGTGATCGGGGTCGCGACGGCGCTCGCGGCGCGCGGCCTCTCGCGCGCGCGGAACCCGGCGCTGCACGCGTCCATCGGCCACGGCCGGCTGGTGCGGCTGCAGGCGGCCGGATGGTCGTGGTGCGCGGTGCTCGTCGGCGCGTTCGCGTTCTCGCTGATGCCGGCCGGCAACTTCGCGAGCATGCCGCTCGTCGCGCTCGCGGCGCAGATGCTTCCCGCGGTGCTGTGGCTCATGGGCGCGGCGCCGGTGCTGGCGCGCCTGGGCGCCCTGAGCCGCGCCTACCGCGAGGCGCGCCATGGCCAGCAGAGCGCGGAGCTGGTCTCGCTGACCCTCGCGATGGGCATCACGCTCGCGGTGGCCATGCCCGCCGTGCGCGCGGCCCTCGGCGAGGACTGGGGGACGGTCGGCTCGATCCTCGCGCTCTTCCTGGTGCTGATCACGCTCCTGGGCATGGCCTACATGGCCGCCAACGGCTGGGTCATCGCGCAGGCGCTGCGCCGCCCGAGGATCGACCCGAAGCGGTTCCGGTGAGGGGTGCGCTGCCGAACTGGCAGCACCAGGCACCGCGGAGCGTCAGGCGTGCCGACGCGGGCGCTCGGATCAAGGGCTCAATAACTCATCGCCCGTGGCGCAAGCCAAGCTCTGACAACGGGTTGCGCACCAACATGCTTGCTTCACCCCACGCGCGATAGAGGTTGCGCCTCGCGCCCCGCACTGGCACGCCGCTTGCATCTCCTGAACCCCGTCGCCCGCCCCTGCGGGCACCTGGACCACCACCTCTCGGAGACATGACCATGGCAGTCAAGGAACTGGCATTCGACACCGACGCACGCAAGCAGCTCCTCGCGGGAGTCGAGAAGCTCGCCGCCGCAGTCAAGAGCACCCTCGGCCCGCGCGGCCGCAACGCGGTGCTCGACCGCAGCTGGGGCGGGCCGAACGTCACGAAGGACGGCGTCAGCGTGGCCGAGGAGATCGAGCTGCGCAACAAGGTCGAGAACATGGGCGCCAAGCTCGTGAAGGAGGCCGCCAGCAAGAC
>CAYSFS010000170.1:0-4468 GCA_964430235.1 uncultured Chitinophaga sp.
TGGCGATGAACGACGAGGAGACCGTCGCGCTCATCGCGGGCGGCCACACCTTCGGGAAGACCCACGGCGCCGCGCCCGCCACGCACCTGGGGCCCGAGCCCGGAGCCGCGCCCATCCAGGAGATGGGCTTCGGCTGGAAGAACTCGTTCGGCACGGGCCACGGCGGCGACACGATCACGAGCGGCCTCGAGGGCGCGTGGACCCCCAACCCCGTGAAGTGGGACAACGGCTACTTCGAGACGCTCTTCCGGTACGAGTGGAAGCTCACCAAGAGCCCCGCCGGCGCGTCGCAGTGGATCCCCACCGAGGAGTCGGCGAAGTCCGCCGTCCCCGACGCGCACGACCCGCGCAAGCGCCACGCGCCCGTGATGCTGACGACCGACCTGGCGCTCCGCACCGACCCGGCGTACGAGCGGATCGCGCGGAGGTTCCTCGAGGACCCCGCGGCCTTCGCGGACGCGTTCGCGCGCGCGTGGTTCAAGCTCACGCACCGCGACATGGGACCGGTGTCCCGCTACGTCGGGCCGCTCGTGCCGAAGGAGCGCCTCATCTGGCAGGACCCCGTGCCCGCGGCGACGCACGAGCCGGTGAACGCGCAGGACGTGTCCGCGCTCAAGGCGAAGGCGCTGGCGACCGGCATGCCGCACGCTGCGTTCGTGCGCGCGGCGTGGGCGTCGGCGTCGACCTTCCGCTCGACCGACAAGCGCGGCGGCGCCAACGGCGCGCGCGTGCGCCTGGCGCCGCAGAAGGACTGGGCGGCGAACAACCCGGCCGAGCTCTCGAAGGTGCTCGCCGCGCTCGAGGCCGTGCGGGGCGAGTTCAACGCGGCGCAGCCGGGCGGCAGGAAGCAGGTCTCGCTCGCCGACATGATCGTGATCGCCGGGTGCGCGGCCGTGGAGCACGCGGCGAGGCTCGCGGGCGTGGCGGTCACCGTGCCGTTCACGCCGGGGCGCACCGATGCCACGGCCGAGCAGACCGACGCGGCATCGTTCGCGGTGCTCGAGCCGAAGGCCGACGGGTTCCGCAACTACCTGGCCCCGGGCCACGCCAAGCGCGGCGAGCAGCTGCTGGTCGACAAGGCCGCGCTGCTCGGCCTCACCGCGCCCGAACTCACCGTGCTGGTGGGCGGCATGCGCGCGATGGGCGCCACGTGGGACGGCTCGGCGACGGGCGTGCTGACGTCCCGCCCCGGCGCGCTCACCACGGACTTCTTCGTGAACCTGCTCGACATGGGCACGGCCTGGAAGCCGGTGTGCCCGCGCGAGGAGGGCTTCGAGGGCCGATGCCGGGCGACCGGCGCCGTCAAGTGGACGGCGAGCCGCGCCGACCTCGCGTTCGGGTCGAACTCCGAGCTGCGCGCGCTGTCCGAGGTGTGGGCGAGCGACGACGCGAAGGAGAAGTTCGTGCACGACTTCGCGCACGCCTGGCGGAAGGTGATGGAGCTCGACCGCTTCGACCTGCGCTGAGGCGGTCCGGACGGAGACCGACCCGGCCCGCGGAGCACGCTCCGCGGGCCGCTTCGTCTCGCGGCGGCGCGCTCAGACGGCCTTGCGGCTGCGCAGCGCGCAGCCGGCGAGCTTGTAGAGCGTGCGCGCGCCGACGCAGCCGTCCCACTCGTCTCCGGGCGCGCCGGGCGCCACCTCGCAGAGGTCGAACCCGACCACGCGACGGCCGCTCGCGGCGAGCAGCTCGAGCAGGTGGCAGGCCTCGGGGAAGGTGAGCCCGCCGGGCACCGGCGTCCCGGTATGCGGGCACAGGTCCGCGGTGAGTCCGTCGATGTCGAACGAGACGTACACCTCGCGCGGGAGCGACGCGACGATGTCCTTGCACACCCTCGTCCAGGTGGCGCCGCCGAACTGCCGGTCGCGCATGCGCTGGTCGTAGAAGGTGCGCACGCGGCCCTTCGAGCGCTCGGCGAAGGCGACCTCGCGCGCGCCGACGTCGCGGATCCCCACCTGCACCAGGCGCTTCACGCCGGGCAGCCGCGTCATCACGTTGTGGAAGATGCTCGCGTGGCTCCACGCGAAGCCCTCGAACGAGTCGCGCAGGTCGGCGTGCGCGTCGACCTGGAGGATGCCCATGCCCGGGTGGCGAAGCGACAGCTCGGCGATGAGCCCGAAGGGGCTCGAATGGTCGCCGCCGAGCACCGCGGGGATCGCGCCGCGGTCGAGGATGCGCCCGGCCTCGCGCGCGACGAACCCGTGCACGCGCTCGCTCGCGGCGTTCACCGTCGCCACGGCCCTCGCATGGGCACGGTTGCCGGCGACGGCCCCGCCCGCGCGGATCACGGGCTCCGCCGCCGCGCGCGCCCGCTTCGAGAGCGCCGCGATGTCCTTCGGGATCGGGAGCATCGCGATGCCGGCCTTCCAGATCGGTCCGTACTGGATGTCCTCGAGGTCGACCTGCGTGCTCGCCTCGAGCACGTGCCGCGGCCCGCGAGCGGTGCCGGCCCGGTAGCTGGTGGTGGCGTCGAACGGCACCGGGATCACGACGAGCCGCGCGTCCTCCGGACGCGTGTCGAGGCCGAAGAGGCCGTCGCCCGTGGCGGCGGCGTCGGGGTCGAATCCGGCGGGAACGATGGCGTTGCGCGAGGGCATCGCGGGATCGTAGTGGCCTGCCGATAGGATCGTGCCCATGGGACCCATGCGGACGTGCGCGGTCGCGACGGTGCTGGTGCAGGCGGTCGTGTCGGCGCACGCGCGCGCCGACGACTGGGGTGACCGCATCGAGCGGCACCTGGCCTCCGCGCGCGCGCGGACCCTCGCGGCGTGCGCCGAACGGAAGGCCGGGCTTCCCGCGGACTTCGTGGAGTGGATCGACGGCGACCCGGCGCTGCGCGCGTCGGTCTACGGCTGCCGCGCGGACCCGCTGCCCGTGCTGCTCGGGCTCCGCTCGCTCGAGATCGACCTCGGGCAGGACGCCGTGCGCCGCACGCACACGCAGCTGGCGCTGGCGCTCGCGATCCAGGACTCGTACGCGGCGCGCGGCGCGCAGGGGACGAGATGGAACGACGCCGACGGCGCGTCGCCCGCCTCGGCGCTTCCCGACGTGTCGCCGCGCGCGCCGCTCGAGCTCCGGATTCCCGGCGACCCGCGCACGTGCATCGACGTTCGGGACCCGGCGCGCGCGAAGGACCGCGACTGCGTCATCGTCGCGTTCCTCGAGGCGCACGCACCCGTCACGGTCGAGGAGGAGTTCACGGAGCTCGCGCCGCTCGAGTACGACGAGCGGGGAATCGCGAAGAAGCGCGGCAAGCCGGTGAAGGGCACCCGATCCGTGACCCGGCCGATGGTGGCGGCGGACGTGATCGCCTCGGCGGCGCTGCAGCGCGAGTTCAACGACTGGATGGCCGCGAACGGCCACCCCGAGGTCAGGGTCGACTGCGGCGACGGCGCCGTCGCGTGGCGATCCACGGCCGCGGTCTCGGACGACGACCTGCGCGGCCGCATCGCCGCCGCGCACGACCTGTTCCGCACGGCCTACGAGCGCACGGGACGACTGCCCGCGGCACGCGACGCCGCACCGACCGCCGCGGAGTCGATGGCGTGGTTCATGCGCAACGACGCGTGGCCGTTCACGGACGAGGAACGGGCCGCGCGCGCGTGGCCGAGGTTCCCGCTGAACGCGCCATGGCCCGTGCTGATGATGCTGGCGGGCGACGACCAGCCGCTTCGCGAGCGCGAGGAACTCTGGCGCAAGTTCGTGGAGACCGGCGAGGCGCGCACGTACGGCGAGTACATCGGCGACATCGCGCAGCAGTTCGACATGCAGAGCGCGCGCCGGCTGGCGCCCTTCCCGTTTCAGTACGGCAGCGTCCAGATGATGTGGAAGGACGGAGGGGTGTGCGGCACCATGGGGAACATCGGCGCGCGCACCTGGCGCGTGCTCGGGGTGCCGGCCTCGACCGCCGGACAGCCCGGGCACTGCGCCCTCGTCAAGATGACGCATGACCCGAAGACCGGCGCGTTCGGGTGCGAGGGCGAGCAGTACGCGACCGGCGGCGACGACGTGACGACGGTGCATGCGGGCTGGAACTACGACGACCGCGGCGGCCGTCGCCCGATGGCGTTCCACCAGAGCGTGGCATGGGGCGTGAACGCGGGCGTGATGCCGTTCCTCGAGACGCTGGTGATGCGGCGCGCATGGGACGACGGGGTGGCGGCCGACGCGCGCGCGGGCGCATGCGAGGCCTTCATGGAGGCGGGCGTGCGGCGCAACCCGTTCTGCCTGGCGGTGATCGAGGCCGCCTTCGCGGCGGCGCCGGACCGCGCCGCGGCCGACCGCCTGCTCGCCGCGTTCGAACGCGCGACGGCCGGGCGCGCCGACGTGCCCGAGGCGTACCGCGCGCAGGTGCGCGCGATCGCCGCGGCCTCGGGCGGGGAACGCCCGCGCAGGCGGCGGAGGTAGCGGATGGCCTTCCCGTCACGCATGCCTCGCACGCGCGTCCCCGAGCGGATGGACGATCCCG
>CAYSFS010000171.1:0-4287 GCA_964430235.1 uncultured Chitinophaga sp.
CGCCACCAACAGCGCGGGCGTCGCGCTGATGAACGACGACCTCCGCAGCATCCCGTTCCTGCTCGAGCTCGCGCGCAAGGCCAAGGGCATCGTCGCGGTCAACATCGCGGCGAGCCTGCTGCTGGCGCTCGTGGGCCTCGCGCTCGCGGCCACCGGGCGCATCGACATCTGGGTGACGCCCTTCTACCAGGCGGCCGCCTACGTCTTCGTGATCGCCAACAGCCTGCGGCTCGTGCGCTTCGGCGAGGACTTCGCCGCGAGCGAGGAGATGCGCCGCGCGCAGGAGGCGCTCGCGGCGGCGAAGCCGGTGCGGGCCGCGGCGCGCAAGTGAGCGCGCCGGAGGCGAGGACGGGCGCGTGGGCCGCGGAATCCGGCGTGCGGGCCGCGGCTACCGCATCCCGCGGAACATGAAGAACGCCGCGCCCACGAGGCAGAGCCCGGCCCACAGGAAGTCGAGCGTCAGCCTCTCGCGCATGTACCAGACCGCGAACGCGGCGAACACGGCCATGGTGATCACCTCCTGCATCACCTTCAGCTGCTGCAGCGAGTAGGCGCCCTCGTTGTACCCGATCCGGTTCGCGGGCACCTGCACGCAGTACTCGAGGAACGCCACGCCCCACGACAGGAGCACCGCGGCCCAGAGCGGCGCGTGCTTGGCGTCCTTGAGGTGCCCGTACCACGCGTACGTCATGAACACGTTCGCGATGACGAGCAGGGCGGGCGTCGCGACGCGGGCCGGGATGAGCGAGGTCTCGGGCATGGCGGCGCCAACGTACCTGCCGCTACCCTGCCCCGCATGCACCGGTGCCCCCAGTGCGATTACGCGTTCGGCAGGCTCCCGGGCGTGCCGGAGGACCGCTTCGGCGCGTTCACGGCCGCGGTGACGTGCCCCGAGTGCGCGCTGGAGGTCCCCGCGGGCGCGCGGCTCGTGGTCGGAAGCAGCATCGAGGCCGGCGCGCAACCCTTGACGCGCGCGCGGCGCAATCGGCAGCTGCTCGTGGCCCTCGCGCCCATGGGGTACCTGTTCTTCATGAGCATCCAAGGGATCTTCGACATCGCATCGAAGTGGTCGACGGGCGTCCGCACGTGGGACGTCGTGAAGGTCGCGGGGCTGCCGATGATCGGGCTCGTCCTCTGGCGGGCGTGGGTGAAGTGGACGCCCGACGCCGCGAACGACGGCCGTGCGCCCGCCTCGTTCAGCGAGCGATGGCTCTGCGTGCCGGGGGCGCTCGTCGTATTCACCGGCGAGCCGTCGGGCCCCGCCGGGCGCACGGGAGCGAAGCGGCACGAGGCCGCCGACATCCGCTCGATCACGGTGGACAGCCCGTTCGGCCGGGGCCACCGGTGGCGAGCGGGGGACCGTGCGGTGGCCGCGCTGACCGCGAACGTATGGACCCGCGGGCGCGACGGACGCAGGAGCGAAATGGGCGCGGTGACGGTGTTCATCGACACGGGCGCCGGGACCGGCGCACCCGGGACCGATCGAACGGTCGCGTTGGTCGAGGCCGGCAACCGCGTGGCACGCGGGGTGCGCGCGTCGATCGGGATCGGTGGCTCGGTGCAGGAGTCCGCGGCCGAGGCTGCTCCCGGCGATGCGCCGGCCGCACTCACGATCGAGGGACGGCTGCACGCCTACGGGCCGTGGCCGCAGCCGGCGAACATGCTCAACCTGCTGTTCGCGCTGCCGGTCACTCTCGCATCGATCGCGGCGGGCATCTGGGCCGGCTTCGCGCTGATGGTCCCGGCCTCGGCCGGGCCGATCCTGCCGCCGGCGATGGGCGCGGTGGCGGCCGTGAGCGCCGTGGTGCTCCCGACCGCCATCCTGGCGTGGGTCGTGCTGCTTCGGCGCCTGCGCCGGCGAACCCTCGCCGGCTGCCGGTGGGAGGTGGGGCCGCACGGCATCCGGGTGACGGAGCACCACGTGACCGCGAGGGGCGTCCCGATCGAGGACTTCGCGCGCGACGTCGACGCCGGCCGCATCGCCGCGATCGAGCTGCACCCGAGTAACGGCCGCGTGGAGCTGGTCGCGCGCGGACGGGGCGGGGACGCGCTGGCTCAGGTCTCGCCGGACGCGCTGCCCGACGACGGCGCCGAGGCGCTGGCGCAGCGCGTGCGCGAGCGCCTCGCGGGCGGGGAAGAGCGTCCGGGGTAATCCCTGCCTATTTCCCGAGGGCCGCCAATGCGCGTTCGACCACCACGTCCTGGTCGGCCTCGGCCGGCAGCGCGACGAAGAGCGCGCGCTCGCCGACCATGCCGAGCTGCTCGGCCGTGCCGCGGACGCTGAGGACGTCCGTCTGCACGGGCATCGAGTTGTCGGCGGCGAACGACTTGCCGAACGTGACGCGGGAGATGCGGCCGGCGGGCACCTCGATCACGCGCGCGTCGGGCCGGCCGCGCGCGATGATCCGCAGCCGGCCTCGCTCGAAGCTCCACGTCTCGGCGCCGTCCTGGAAGCGCGTGCGCGCCCGGGGGATCGGCCGCATCCCGCCGCGCGCCGCGAACGCGATGGCCAGCGGCATGCCGACCATCGCGATCACCTGGACCACGACGGCCGCGACCGTCGAGGTGCTCCGGAGGAGGAAGAACGAGACCGCGAAGAGCGCGGTACCGACGACCGATGCGGCGACCATCAGCGCCACCGCGCGCGGCGCGAGGCGATGCCCGCCCTGCCGGCCGAGCCGGTTGCCCGCGACCACGATCGCGCCCGCATGAATGACGAGCCCGCACTCGCTGCACGTCACGTCGTTCGGCAGCGGCTCCCACCACGGGCCGTCGGGGGCATCGCCGTAGCCGTGGCTGCAGCGCGGGCACTTCGGCCGCTCGGGCGCGGTCGCCGCCGTGACGGCGACGGGCACCGCCAGCCGGTTCGGGTCGCCGTCGACCGTCGGCGCGGGAACGGGGCCCACGTGCTTCGCCTCGACGGGCACCGGCGGCGAGGCGGGCGCCGCGCGGAGCGTGCGCTCGATCTCCTGCGCGACGGGCTCGGGGCGCGCGCCCTGCGGCATGAGCAGCCAGATCGTTCCGGCGAAGCGGCCGTCCGCCACGTTCGATGCCTGCTTCGCGTCGTTCGCCGACCAAAGCACGATGGGCGTGACCAGGTCGATGGCCCCCGCCTCTGCCGCACCCGCGCGCCGGAAGAGCGGGATGCTGCGGCGGCCGCGGACGTCGCGGATGTCGCCTCCCGCCAGGCTGCGCGGCTTCGCGTCGGCCGACGGATCGCCCGACCAGAGGTGGACGCCGCCCGGCACCACCATCGCGCGGCGCCGGCGCGCGCCGGCGCGCTCGCCGTCGGCACGCGACGGATCCGCGCGGCGCCACTGCCGCCACACGAACCAGGCCGCCACGGCGAGGCCGGTCGCCGCGGGAAGCGCGCCGAGCGCGAAGCCCTGCAGCGCGCTCGGCGCGATGCCCCGCTTCGGTGCCCCGGTCTTCAGGTACTCGACCAGCGCCGTGACGCCCACGATGCACAGCCACGGTCCGCCGATCAGCACCACGGCGCCCAGCGCCACGGCCACCACGCCGCGCGACCCCGACGGGTCGACCACGGACGGCGTCGCGCCGCCGACCAGGCAATGCGCCCCCGCGGGGATCTCGAGCGCGCACTCGGGGCAGCGGATCGGCGCGTTCGTCGCGGCGTAGGGCGCGTCCGGCGGCGGCGCGCCCGGGAGGCCGGTCAGCGCGTACGCGCACCGCGGGCAGCGCGTGCGCGCGGTCGGGCCCGCGGTCGCGGCGCCCGTCGCGGCGTCAGGCAATCGTCACCTTCGGGTCGAGGTACACGTCCTGGATCGCGTTGAGGATCCTGACGCCGTCGGCCATCGGTCGCTGGAACGCCTTGCGTCCCGAGATGAGCCCCTGCCCGCCGGCGCGCTTGTTGATGACCGCGGTCTTCACCGCGTCGGCCAAGTCGTTCTCGCCGCTGGCGCCGCCCGAGTTGATCAGGCCGATGCGGCCCGCGTAGCAGTTGAGCACCTGGTACCGGCACAGGTCGATCGGGTGGTCGGAGGCGAGCTCCGAGTAGATCCGCTTGTCGAACTTGCCGTAGCTCGAGCCTCCGGTGCCCATGGCGACGTACCCGCCGTTGAGCTCGGGGAGCTTCTGCTTGATGACGTCGGCCTTGATGGTGACGCCGAGGTGGTTCGCCTGGCCCGTGAGGTCGGCGCTCAGGTGGTGGTCCTTGCCGTCCTTCTTGAAGGCGTCGTTGCGCAGGTAGCACCACAGGAACGTGGCCATGCCCAGCTCGTGCGCCTGCTCGAACGCCTCGGCCACGTAGACGATCTCGCGCGTGGC
>CAYSFS010000172.1:0-4192 GCA_964430235.1 uncultured Chitinophaga sp.
GCCTGGCCGCCCGGAACGTGCTTCACGAACTCGCGCGCGGCCTTCTTGAACTCCGAGTACCCCGGGCTCATGCGCACCCGGTCGAAGTAGGCGGCCACCGCGCCCTGCGGCTTGGCGATGCTCATGCCGTTGTCGTTCAGGATCACCAGGAACTGCCGGTGCAGCGTGCCCGCGTTGTTCAGTCCCTCCATCGCGACGCCGTTGACGATGCTGGCATCACCGATGATCACGGCCACGCGGCGGCCCGCGTCGTTGTCGGGTGCCCAGCCCTGGCCGGCGAGCGTGTCGCCGCGCGCGACGCCGACGGCCGTCGAGATGCCGGTGCCGGCATGGCCAACCGAGAACAGGTCGTAGTCCGATTCGCGCGGCTCGGGGAAGCCCGCCATGCCGCCGCGCTGGCGCAGCTTGCCGAGGAGGTGCTGGCGTCCGGTGAGCAGCTTGTGCGTGTAGCACTGGTGGCCGACGTCCCACAGCAGCCGGTCGTGCCCGAAGTCGAACACGTAGTGCATCGCGATCGTGAGGTCGACGACGCCGAGGTTCGGCGCGAGGTGGCCGCCGGACTTCGCGACCTGGTCGCAGATCGCCTGGCGCACTTCCTTCGCCAGCTGCGGGAGCTGGTCGACGGAGAGCTTCTTGAGGTCGGCGGGGCCGGCGATCGTGGGGAGGAGGTTCATGGTCGTGTTCGGGTGCAGGCGGTCATGCCTCGCCCCGCGGCACGGGGCCGGGGGGAGGGAACCATCGGGAAAGTGTAGCCGAGGTTATCGCGTCCTCGTGGCCAAGGTCCGCGCCATCAGGGCCAGCGGCGCCGCGGCCTCCCCGAGCGGGGTGACGGCCGCCATGGCCCGTTCGAGCAGCCGCTCGACGTGGCGGCGGCTTTCGTCCAGCCCGAACACCGCCGGATAGGTCAGCTTGCCTGCCTCGCGGTCCTTCCCGGCCGTCTTGCCGAGGTGCTCGGTCGACTGGGTCTCGTCGATGATGTCGTCCACCACCTGGAACATGAGGCCCATGGCCTCGCCGTAGGCGGTGAGGGCGGCGAGGTGCGCCTCGGAGGGGGTTCCCGCGAGCGCGCCCATCCTGCACGCCGCGCGCAGCAGGGCACCCGTCTTGTGGTCGTGGATGAGCCGCAGCCGGGCGCCGGCCTCGGGGGCGCCGTCGAACCCGCCCAGCGTGTCGTAGACCTGCCCGGTGATCATGCCGGTCGTGGCCGAGGCGAGCTCGCGCGCGATCTCAGCTCCGCGACGGGGCGAGGCCAGCGCCAGTTCCATGGCCACCGACATGAGGCCGTCGCCCGCCAGGATGGCGAGTGCCTCGCCGTGCGCCCGGTGCGTGGTGGGGCGGCCCCGGCGCAGGTCGTCGTTGTCGAGCGCCGGGAGGTCGTCGTGCACCAGGCTGAAGCAGTGGACCATCTCGAGCGCGACCGCGGCCGCCATCGCGTCCCCGCGGGCGCCGCCGACCGCCTCGCACGCCCGCAGCACGAGGACCGGCCGCACGCGCTTGCCGCCGCCGAGCACGGCGTACTGCATGGCCTCCCGCAGCCGCGGGGCGAGCGGATGGTCGACGAGGCTTCGCGCGAGCGCGTCCTCGACCTCGGCGACGAGCTGGGCATCGGTGGCGGCGGCGACGGTCGCGTGCATCGGGTCGAGTGTACGGCAGGCCGTATGATCCGCGTCCCGCAGTGCGGGCTTCCACCATGCTGACTCACTTCTGGTCCATCATGCACAAGGGAGGGCTCGTCATGTGGCCGCTCCTGGTGCTGAGCGTCATCTCGGCGACGGTTTCGTTCGAGCGCGCCGTGTATTGGGTGCGCCAGAACGGGCCCGCCGGGAAGCGCGGCTTCGCGGCCCTCATGGACGCCATGCGACGCGGCGACGCGGCGCGGTCGCAGGCCCTCGCCGACACGTCGGAGACCGTGTACGCGCGCATCGCGCGCGCGCTGCTCTCCGACGGCGCGAGCGACGCGGTGGGCGTCGGTGCGGTCGAGACCGAGCGCATCCGGATGGACCGCTTCATGGCCACGCTCTCGACCATCATCACGGCCGCGCCGATGCTGGGGATCCTGGGCACGGTCACCGGCATCATCACGAGCTTCGACCTGCTCTCGGGCGGCGAGGCCATGGTCGATCCGCGCGCCGTTTCGGGCGGCATCTCCGAGGCGCTGGTCGCCACCGCGTCCGGTCTGGTGGTCGCGCTGCTCGCGCTCTTTCCGTTCATGGCGTTCGGCGCGATGCGCGAGAACACCCTCGGGCGGCTCGAGACCATGATCGCGGTCGCGCAGCTCTCGTTCGGGACGGCGCCGCGGCGCCGAGGGGCCGAGGAGATCGTCGCGGCCCCGAAGGCCATCGAGCTCGCGGCGCGCTGACCCATGGCCGGCCCGGGCCCCTCGACCCTCCGCATCGCGTTCCCGGGGACGGGCCGGGAGCCGGTCTCGTTCGAGCCCCGGTCGGCCGACGGGCCGGTGGTCCTCGGGCGGCCGACCGCGGCCGGGCCCGTGGCACCCGACGTCGCGCTCGTCGATGACTCGGTGTCCAAGCGACACGCGGAGTGCATGTTCGACGCAGGCACCTGGCACGTGCGCGGCCTGGGGCGCAACGGCACCGCGCTGGACGGTCGGCTCGTGCCGGTGAACGAGTGGGTTCCGCTCGCCGCGGCCTCGACGCTCGCGATCGGTCCCTTCCGCATGCGCCTCACGGTGGGCGCCGGCACGGCGGGGGGCACCGTCTCGGAGACGGTGACGTTCCTCGATGCCGGTGCCGGGGCTCGTCCCGAGCCCGTGCCGCGCCAGCGCCTCGAGTCCGCGGAAGTCCGGCTGTCGGCGCTGCTTGCCGCGGCGCGGCGCATCGGCGCATCCGACGACGAGCGCCCGCTGTGCGAGGCCGTGGTCGACGTGCTCGTCGAGACGCGCGACTTCGACCGCGCCGCGGTGATGCGCGCCGGCGCGGCCGGCGACCGCGACGGGTGGGCGCCCGTGGCCATCGCCGCCGCGAGCGAGCACGCGCGTGCGCTCCCGGTGAGCCGGACGCTGCTCGAGGAGTCGCGCGCCACCGGCGGCATGGTCAGGCTCGACCATTCGATGGAGCGCATGCACGCCGCGGCCAGCCTCATCGCCTCGGGCGCGACGGCCGCCATCTGCGCGCCCATCCCGTCGGCGTCGCCCGCGCGGCTCTTCCTCTACGCCGACACGCGGTCCGGCGGCGCGCTCGGCGACGCGGCCGTCCCGTACGCCGACATGGTCGCGCAGCTTGCGGGGCTCACGCTCGCGGCCGCGGAGCGGCGCGCGCTGCAGGGCGAGATGGTGCAGGCCCGGAAGATCCAGGAGCGGCTGCTGCCCGACCCCGAGGGCGAGTGCGGCTGCGTGCGGTGGTCGCTCTACAGCCGCCCCGCCGCGCACGCGCCGGGCGTGGAGGCGCGGCCGAGCGGCGACTTCTTCACCGTGATCGAGGCCGGCGACGGCCGCGTGGCCGCGTTCATCGGCGACGTCGCGGGCAAGGGCGCCGGCGCCGCAATCGTCATGGCGTCCTCGGTGGCGCACCTCGACGGCGCCGTGCGGCGCGGGATGCCCATCGAGCAGGCGCTCGCGGGGGTCTCGGAGTTCTTCGTGCGGCGCCCGAACCTCGACTTCAGCGTGAGCACCGGCGGCTTCTCGACCGCGATCGCCGTCGAGATCCTGCCGGACGGCGCGTGCCGCGGCGTGGACGCGGCGCACTGCTACGCGGCGATCGTGCGCGCCGACGGCAGCGCGTCGCGGCTCGAGTTCCCCAACCGGACGACGATGATCGGGTACGCCTCTGGCATCGAGCTCGTCGCCGACGAGTTCCGCCTCGCGCCCGGCGACCGGCTGGTCCTCTTCAGCGACGGCGTGGTCGACCAGCAGGACCGGTCCGGCCGCAGGTTCTGCGAGGCGTTCGAGTCGGACCCGGAGCCCGTGATCGCGGCGCTGCGCGGGAGCCGCGGCACGGCGGAGGACGTCGAGCGGCTGGTGGGCGCGCTCGAGCGCTTCGCGCAGGGCGTGCCGTGGTCGGACGACGTGACCGTGGCGAGCATCGCGCTCGCCTCGACGCCGGCGTGAGCGGGCCCCCGTCCGCGCGCGTCAGTTGTTCTGGTGCCTGAAGTCGACCTGGTCCGCGGCATCGATCCAGAGCCGCATGTCCATGAGCGCCGCGATGCCGAGCGTCTCGACGCTGCCGTCGGCCTT
>CAYSFS010000173.1:0-4190 GCA_964430235.1 uncultured Chitinophaga sp.
TGCGCCGCAGCTCCTTGAGGAGCTCGCGCATCTCGATGCGCGCGCGCGGGTCGAGCCCGGAGGCGGGCTCGTCCATCAGGAGCACCTTGGGGTCGTGCAGCAGCACCCGAGCCACGCTCAGGCGCTGCTGCATGCCGCGGCTCAGCCCGTTCACCTCGGCGTCGGCCTTGTAGTTGAGGTCGGTGAGCGCCAGCACGTCGCGGATGGCGCTCTCGCGCTTCTCGCCGTGGATCCCGTAGCAGGCGGCGAAGAACTGCAGGTACTCCGTGACCAGCATGTCGTCGTACGCGCCCATGAAGTCGGGCACGTAGCCGATCACCGGGCGGATGAGCGGGTTCTGGTAGCCGACCGTCTTGCCGTCGATGCGCGCCTCGCCCCAGGTGGGCTTCAGGAGCGTCGCCAGGATCTTGATGGTCGTGGTCTTGCCCGCGCCGTTGGGCCCGATGAAGCCGCAGCAGGCCCCCTCCTCGATCTGGAGGTTGAGGTTGTTCAGCGCGACGAGCTCACCGTACTTCTTGGTGAGGTTGATCGTCTCGATCATCGGCATGGCGGCTCCATCGTATGCGCGCGGGCTACTTGCCCGCGCGCGGCGGCGGCTGCAGCGCGCCCGGCACCTGCGGAAGCGGGAACGCGACGCGGACCCACGTCGTGCCGTCCGCCGCGGGGACGCGCCCGTCGATGGTGAACGGGAAGGGCATGCCCACGTCGGCCCGGCCCTCGTCGTCGACGCGCCCGATCACAAGGAGGCACGGCTGCGACCACCACCGCGAGAGGTCCAGCCCGCGCCCGAAGTCGCGCTCGACGCGCACGGCGTTGCCGCGCCACGAGGGCCCCGGGTTCGCGGGGTCGACCAGGTACTCCGGCGGCTGCAGCATCGAGAAGAACTGCAGCATCTCGAGCCGCGCCATGGGGCTCAGCGCCGCGGAAGGGTCGAAGTTCGACAGCGCGCTCTGCTGCACCGGATCGTGGTAGCGCTCGCGCAGCGCCGCGGCCGCGCTCGCCTTCGACCCGTCGCGCGCCGGCGCGGGGCGCGCCTCGCGGCGGTCGGACCCGGCGACGTCCTCGCCGTACAGCGTCTCGGCCACGTCGAGCCGGTCGCCGGGGTTCCATTGCGCCAGGCGCGCCATCCGCGCGTACGAGGGAGGGAGGTCGCTCGGCGAGATGAGCGGCGGGTCGGTGCCCTGCATGCGTCGGTCGGGCGTGTGGAAGGGGGTGACGTGGACCAGCGTGACGTCACGGAGCGGCAGCTTCAGCGAGTGCTCGAGCGTCCCCCGCAGCACGATCCGCGGCGACTCGCCCCACTCGATGTCCTGGCGGAGCGCGCCGCCCTCGGCCGCGCGGGGCGTTCCGTCCCATGCGGCGGGCGCGCGGCCCATCCAGCTGGCCGCGAGCACGGTGCTCGTCGCGCGCGCGGGCAGCTCGTAGCTCGCCTGGCTCGCGGCGGGCACCTCGTAGGCCTCGGTGTCGGGGAAACCGCCCTGCAGGCCGGTGGGCGGGGGAAACCACGACCAGAGGAGGTCCGAGCCCGAGCCGCCGTCGGCGCGCTCGAGCTCCACCTTCGAGGTCCCGTACCCCGGCAGCGCCGCGCTGAACCACGAGCTCGCGCGCATCGCGGACCGCTCGGCCTCGGGCGCGCCCGGGCGCTCGACGCGGTCGACGAACGTGAGGTGCTGCACGCGCCCGGTGGTCAGCTCGAAGGCCCCGATCGCGAGCCATGCGACCGCGGTCGCGCCGACCGCCACCGCCACGTACGCAAGCCACGCGTACTGCAGCTTGCCCGCTCGCCGAAGCGCGAACCACGGCACGGGCGCCGCGAACGTCCAGTACAGCGCGAACGCTCCCAGCAGCCCGAGCACGCCGATCGCGGCGCGGCTCTGCAGCCCGACGAATCCGTTCACCAGCTTGCCGCCGTCGGCCGCCACCACCAGCCCCCCGCGCGTGTCGATGCGCTTCGCCTTCGTGAGCGCGTCCACCTCGCGCGGCACGGGCGCGTCGGCGCGCCGGCCGAGGATGCGGTTCCAGAAGACGTCGGCCTGGGGAAGGCCCTCCTCGACCAGCGACCGCCGCTCGAGCCCGTCGACGTCGATGCCGACCACCGTCACGAACCCGAAGCCGAACGGCCGGCGAACCGCGACCGCGCGGCCGTCGAGCGATCCCTCCTCCGCCACCACGTTGCCCGACCGTGGGTCGATGGACGCCGGCAGCGCCAGGATGGGCACGAACCCGTTGCCCGGGTCGTTCGGGAACGTCCAGATCCCCGTGCGCGCGGCCGGGTTGCGCAGCGTTCCGGTCCGCGCAAGCACCGGCACCAGCCGCGAGACCTCGATCGCGTCGTGCCGCTCGGCGCGCGCGGGCAGCGCCTCCGACAGCGCGGTGCGGCCGCGCGCGCCCGCGAGCCCCCACGGGTCGCCGGACTCGGGCAGCACCAGCACCAGGTTCCCGCCGCGCCGCACCCAGTCGAGCAGCGCGCGCGCCTGCTCGACGCCCAGGTTCTGCACCGGCGCGTTCGTCCAGACCACGGTGTCGAAGCTGGACCATCCCTCCCAGCGGTCGGGCATGCGCGCGGGCTCGATCCCGCGCGCCACGCGCGTGAGCTCGTTCATCGACGCGGGCACCTGCATGTTGGGCGTCGGCGTGGCGAACGCCGAGAGCCCGGCGCGGCCGTCGCCCACGATCCCGACGAGCGCGTCGAGCGTCTCGACGCCCACCGCGGGCTCCTCGCCCGACGCCCCGTCGATGCGCTTCTCGCCGAGCACGCGCACCGCGCGCCCATCGTCGACCTCCACCACGCGCACGGCGCTCACGGCGTCCAGGCACCCCTGGGCCGAGGTGGTGACCAGCGGCATCACGCCGTACACCCATCGCTCCGCGGGCGCGCCGGGCGCCAGCGCCACGTCGCGCGTGAACCGCACCGTGTCGCCGTCGGCGTTGCGAACGCTCCACTCGATGCGCGCCTGCACGGGGGCGGTCAGCGCGCTGGTCGCACGCACCAGGATCGCGGTGGGGTCGCCCGGGCGCACGTGGCCGCCCACGCCCATCAGCACGAGCTCCACGTCGCAGTCGGCCGCGCGGGCCGCGGGCGACGCCGCCGCGATCGCGCACGCGATCGCCGCGATGGCCCCCGCGCGGGTCATCGCGCCATCGCCCCGAACTCGGCGAGCATCGCCGCGTGGCTGCGCGTCCCGTTCATGAGGCACCGCACCTCGAACTTCTCGTTGGGGCTGTGGACGCGGTCGTCGTCGAGTCCGAACCCGACGAGCAGGCTGTCGACCCCGAGGATCCGCTGGATGCTGCCGACCGCGGGGATCGACCCGCCGGTGCCGATGAGCGCCGCGTCGCGCCCGAAGACCGAGCGCAGCGCGCGGCCCGCGGCGCGCAGGTACGGCGAGTCGGTGCGCACGTGGATGGCGGGGTTCACGCCGTGCGAGTGCACCTCGAGGGCGTAGCCCGGAGGCAGGTGCGCGCGCAGGTGCGCCTCCACCGACGCGCGGATCCGCTCGGGGTCCTGGCCCGCCACGAGCCGGCAGCTGAACTTGACCGTCGCCTTCGAAGGGATCACGGTCTTCGCGCCCACGCCGGTGTACCCGCCGAAGATGCCGTTGCAGTCGCAGGTGGGCCGGCTCCAGATGCGCTCGAGGCACGAGCGCCCCATCTCGCCCCAGCCGTGGGCCACGCCCGCCTCGGCGAGGAACTCGCGCTCGCTGAAGCCGAGCTTTCCCCAGCTCTCGAGCACCTCAGGGGACGGCTCGAGCACGCCGTCGTAGAAGCCCGCCACCGCCACGCGTCCGGTGGGGTCGTGCAGCGACGCGATCATCGACGCGAGCGCGTTGATCGGGTTGCGCAGGCTGCCGCCGTACATGCCGCTGTGCAGGTCGTGCGACGGCCCGGTCAGCGTCGCCTCGAGGTAGCAGAGGCCGCGCAGGCTCGTCGTGATCGCGGGCGTGTCGATGTCCCACATGCCGGTGTCGCTCACCACCGCGACGTCGCACGCCAATGCCTTGCGGTGCGCCTGCATGAAGGGCTCGAGGCTTGCGCTCCCGGACTCCTCCTCGCCCTCGATCATGAGCGTGACGGGGCAGGGCGGCCCGCCGGCCGCGTGGTGCCAGGCGCGCAGCGCCTCGACGAAGGTCATCACCTGG
This sequence comes from uncultured Chitinophaga sp., assembly GCA_964430235.1. Taxonomy (GTDB): domain Bacteria; phylum Planctomycetota; class Phycisphaerae; order Phycisphaerales; family SM1A02; genus UBA966. The sequence continues at coordinate 4,140 of CAYSFS010000173.1, forward strand.
CCCTTGTCGTCCACCGCGCCGCGCGCGACCACGCGCTTGCCATGCGGGCCC
>CAYSFS010000174.1:0-4185 GCA_964430235.1 uncultured Chitinophaga sp.
CGCGCTCGCGCCCCCACATGATCCACGCCGAGTCCGGGAGCGACCGGCCCATCGAGCGGAACATGAACGAGAGCTGCGCGTTGTGGTACAGCGCGTGCGTCGGCACCTGCATGATCGAGTCCGCGACCGACTGGCGGAAGACGCGCCCGTCACGGTGGCGCTCGACGACGCGCGCGAGCTCGGCCGGCACGAGCTCGGCGAGGTAGGCGTCCCACCGCACGCGGCTGGCCGCCAGGTGCGCCCGGATCGACGCGACGTCGGGAAGCTCGGCCGCGGACGGCATCATGACGCCCGCATCGACCTGCTCGAGCACGGAGATCCAGATGCGCTCGGCGCCCGCAAGGTGCACGAGCGTCGCATGCACGCTGCCGATCCCGATCGGGAACGCGCGGTGGAGCTCCTCGTGCGAGAGCGCCTCGCACGCGTCGAGGGTGCGACCGGTGAGCCAGCGCAGCCAGGCGTGCGCGTCGCGGTACGGGGTGCAGGGATCCATGCGGTGACGATAGCCCCGCGACCGTCGCCGCGGGACGCCCGGTACCCTGACCCGCATGCCCATCGCCCGATTCGCGTCCTCCGCGCTCGCCGCCGTCCTCGCCTCGACGCTCTCCGCGTGCGGCACGACGGGAGGCGGCACCGCCTCGGACGGCCCGGGCGCGGCCATGGCGCTCCCGCGGATCGACGCGTTCGAGTGGCGCTGCACCGAGCTCATCGGTCCCGGCGGCGCGAAGGTCGACGTCACCGATCGGCCGCCCTCCCTTCGCATCGCTGCCGACGGGCGAGCATCAGGCTTCGCGGGCGTCAACCGTTACTTCGCCGAGGCGAAGCCCGGGAACGCGATCGCCCAGCCCGAGCCGCTGCGCTTCGGCCCGGTCGGCGCGACGCGCATGGCGGGCCCGCCCGAGCGCATGGAGCTTGAGCGCGCGTTCACGGCGATGCTCGAGGGCGTGCGGTCGTTCTCGGTGGGTGCCGGGCCGCGCGGCCCCGTGCTCACGCTCCATGGCGAACGAGGCCCCTGCGCGCGATTCGAGCCCGCGGAGGCGGACGCCGGCCGCTGACGGCGGCAGCGCTACGCTGCGGGCATGGACGACGCACGCGCGCTGCGCGAGATCATCGATGACCTGCGTGCCGAGACCGGCACGGTCCACCGCCTCGGCACGGACGGCCGGCTGCACCTCGCGGCCGTGATCGGCGCGTTCCCGCCGCCCGTCATGGACGCGATCCGCGTGATCCCGGTGGGCAAGGGGCTTGCGGGGCTCGCCGCCGAGCGGCGCACCTGCGTCACCGTGTGCAACCTGCAGTCGGACGCCAGCGGCCAGGCGCGCCCGGGAGCGCGGGCGACCGGCATGGAGGGCGCGATCACGGCGCCGTGCATCGCACCCGACGGAACGCTCGTCGGCGTGCTGGGGGTGGCAAACGCGGGGGCACGGACCTTCACGCAGGCCGAGCAGGACGCGCTGCTCGCGCACGGCAGGCGGCTGGCGGAGGCGGGGCGCGACGGAATCGCATAAACTTGCACCATGGTGCAAGCATGCAAGCGACGAGCCATGACGCCTCGGCAGGCGAACGCGTGCTGCCGGCCGGTGGACGGGCTGCTCGACCCGGCGTTCTTCAAGGCGCTCGGCGACCCCACGCGCGTCAAGCTGCTGGCGTGCCTCATCAAGTGCGCCCGTCCCTGCGCGGTCGGGGAGATCGCGGAGTGCTGCTCGGTGGACCTCTCGGTGGTTTCGCGCCACCTCCAGGCGTTGGCGCGCGCCGGCCTGGCCGAGCCCGTCCGCGAGGGGCGCACGGTGTCCTACTCGGTGCGGTACGCGCAGCTCACCTCGACGCTTCGCTCGCTCGCCGACGCCATCGAGGAATGCGCGCCGGCCGCGCGCCCCGGAAGGGAGGCCTGCCGTGGCCGGTGCTGATCGTCGCATCCGCGTGCTCTTCCTCTGCACCGGCAACTCCTGCCGGAGCCAGATGGCGGAAGGCTGGGCGAAGGCGCTCCTCGCGGATCGCGTGGAGGCGCATTCCGCCGGCACGCACCCGCACGGGCTCAACCCGCTCGCCGTGCGCGCGATGGCCGAGGTCGGCGTCGACATCTCGGGCCATCGGTCGAAGCGGCCCGAGGACATCGGCACCGGGTTCGACGTGGTGTTCACCGTCTGCGACTCGGCGCACGAGGCGTGCCCCGCCCTCCCGGGCGCGCGCGTGATCCATGCCGGGTTCGACGACCCGCCGCGGCTGGCCGCCGGGGCCGCCACCGAGGACGAGGCCATGCCCCACTACCGCCGCGTGCGCAACGAGATCCGCGCGTTCGTGGCACGCATCCCCGAGGAGCTCCGATGACCGACACCGACCGACCCGACGTCCACGAGCAGGTCCGAGGCGGCTACGCACGCATCGCGATCACGGGCTCATGGTCGGCGTTGCAGCAGCCGGAGCCGGGCAGCTGCTGCGGCGGCACCGCGGGCGGCGGGTGCTGCGGGCCGGCCACGTTCACTCCCGAGCAGCTCGCCGGTGCGATCGGGTACTCCGCGACCGAACTCGCCGCGGCGCCCGAGGGCGCCAACATGGGCCTCTCGTGCGGCAACCCGACGGCGCTGGCGTCGCTCCGGGCCGGAGAGACGGTGCTCGACCTGGGGGCCGGCGGGGGCTTCGACTGCTTCATCGCGGGGGCCAAGGTGGGCGCCTCCGGCCGCGTGATCGGCGTCGACATGACTCCCGAGATGGTGGCGAAGGCCCGGCGCAACGTCGCCATGTACGCGCAGCGCACCGGGCTCGCGAACGTGGAGTTCCGGCTCGGCGAGATCGAGCACCTTCCGGTGGCCGACGCGAGCGTCGACGTCGTGATCTCCAACTGCGTGATGAACCTGTCGCCGGACAAGGCGCAGGCGTGGCGCGAGATCGCACGCGTCCTGCGCCCGGGAGGACGGGTGGCGGTCTCCGACCTTGCGCTCCTTCGACCGCTGCCCGAGGCCGTCCGCGCCGACCTCGAGGCGCTGGTGGGGTGCGTGGCCGGCGCGGTCCTGGTGGACGAGGTGCGCGACGCGGCGGCGTCCGCGGGCCTGACGGAGATCGCGCTCGCCGCGAAGCCCGGCTACGTGGAGTCCCTCACGCGCTGGGAGGATCCGCTCTACCTGAAGATCATGTCGGCCCTGCCCGAGGGGACGGCGCCGAAGGACTTCGTGACGAGCCTCGACGTGACGGCGAGGAAGCCATGAGCGCCCCTCAACCGGCCACGCCGGCCCCGAGCCGCGAACCGCCCCCCTGCGCCCCGTGCGACGGCGACGGCCCGCGCCGCCTCTCGTTCCTCGACCGCTGGCTGACGCTCTGGATCTTCCTGGCGATGGCCGCGGGCGTCGCGCTCGGGCGGATGGTGCCTGGCATCGCCGACGCCGCCGACGCGGTGACCGTGGGCACCACCAACGTCCCGATCGCGATCGGCCTGGTGCTGATGATGTACCCGCCGCTCGCGAAGGTGCGGTACGAGGAGCTGCCGCGCGTGTTCGCCGACCGCAAGGTGCTGGCGCTGTCGCTCGTCCAGAACTGGGTGGTGGGCCCCGTCCTGATGTTCGCGCTGGCCGCCGTGTTCCTGCACGACCGCCCCGAGTACATGATGGGCCTCGTGATGGTGGGCCTCGCGAGGTGCATCGCGATGGTGCTCGTCTGGAACGACCTCGCCAAGGGCAGCGCCGAGTACGCGGCCGGGCTCGTCGCGTTCAACAGCGTCTTCCAGGTGCTCTTCTTCGGCGCGTACGCGTGGTTCTTCATGACGTGGCTGCCGCCCGTCGTGGGCCTCGAGGGCGTGCAGGTCGACGTGCGCATGACGGACATCCTCGCGGGCGTCGCCCTGTACCTCGGCGTGCCCTTCGTCGCGGGCATGCTGACGCGCGTCGTGCTGCGGCGCGCGAAGGGCGACGCGTGGTACCGCGAGCGGTTCCTGCCGCGCATCGCGCCGGTCACCCTGGTGGCGCTCCTCTTCACGATCGTGGTGATGTTCAGTCTGCAGGGCGACCGCATCGTCGCGCGCCCCGCCGACATCCTGCGGATCGCGGTGCCGCTCGTCATCTACTTCGTGGTCATGTTCTTCGCCTCCTTCCTCATGGCCCGGCGCGCCGGCGCCGAGTACGAGCGCGCGACCACCCTCGCCTTCACGGCGAGCGGCAACAACTTCGAGCTCGCGATCGCGGTGGCGATCTCGGT
>CAYSFS010000175.1:0-4177 GCA_964430235.1 uncultured Chitinophaga sp.
ACCGGCGCGCCTGCGCCTGCGGGTCGGCCGGGGCCGGGGCCGCCGGCGTGACGGCCGCCTCGGCGGCCTTCAAGGCCGCGACGGCCTCGAGCTGGCGCTGAACGTGCTCGGGGTTCGCGAGGGGCCCCAGCAGCCCGAACAGCCGCTCGGCCGGCACCGAGGCATCCACCGCCGTCAGGCCCTCGGCCTGCATCCACTCGACGAGCACCGAGAGGCCCGTGAGCGTGCGCACGGCGAAGTTGACGCACGCGCCGGCGTAGGCCTCGAGGTGCGCATCCGCCACCAGGAGCCCCATGCGCCCGAGGACGCGGCGCATGCGCACGGCCTCGGTGACGGCGGAGCGCTCGAGGTACAGGGTGCGATCGACCCACGCCAGGTGCGGCGCGCCGAAGTCGATGGTCGCGCGCGCCGTGGCGATGATCGTGAAGGGCGCGTAGCGCTTCGAGGCGCGGCCGGACCGGCGCATCGCCCGCTCGAAGTCGTCGAACCCGGGCAGCGCATTGGCCGCCGCGGCCGCGGACCCCGTGTCCAGGCGCGTGCCGGACGCGGCGCGGGCGAGGTCGCGAAGGGCCGGCGGCGGCGCGTGCTCGAGGCCGTGGACCAGCACCACCGTGCCGTCGGCGGCCTCCTTGAAGACCGCGTGGAGATCGGACGAATCCGACGCGCAGCCGAGGTCGAGTTCAAGCACCGGCTGCACCAGCTCGCGTGCGACGGCGTGCGCGATCGCGCGCTTGCCGGAGTCCGCCGGGCCGACGAGGGCCACGTGCGGGAAGCGGCGCGCGCCCGGCAGGCAGGCCTCCACGGTGCGCGCGAGCGAAAGCGCCACGAGCGGGTGCTCGGCGCAGTGCGCCAGGGTCTGGGGAACGAGCATCGAGGGATCGACGGCGCGGGCGCGGAGGATGTCGGCGAGGGGGCGGCGGTTCTTCATGCGGGGAAGTGTGCGACATGGGGGTGCAACAGATGCTTCTCGCACCGGGCAGCCCGCGCCGAACGCCCCGAATCCACGTCGAATTGGCCCCGAATCAGCGAGTGGGTCGCGCCCCGTCCGGCTGCGCAGAGGCCGGCGCACGCCTCGGCGCCGACTTGGGCGCCGCCTTCGGCGCGGGCCTGGGCTTCGCTGCCGGCTTCGCCATCGGCTTCGCCTTCGGCGCGGCCTTCGGCTTCGCGGCCTCCTCGGCCGCCGCGCGGTCACGGTCCAGTTCCTGCATGAACCGCGTCCATCGCGGCCCGGTGTTCGCGCGCGGCGCACGCGCGGGCTCGTTGGCCGCGGCCCCGCCCGCGGGCGCCGCCCCGCCTGACGCCGTGCCCGCACCTGCCGTGTCCTCCGACGTCCCGCCGGCCATCGCGGCGCTCACGTCCACCGGCGTCCACCCGGCCGCGCGCACCAGCATGGCGCCGCGCCGGGCGGCGTACTCGCGCTGGCGCTCGTTGGCCGCGCGCAGCTCCGCGACGGTGCCGCGCATGATCTCGACGTAGCGCTCGCTCGCCGCGTTCAGCAGGCGGTCGCGCCCGTCGTACACGGCCTGCTCGGTGTGGTCCTCGGGCACCTCGATCAGGTACTCCTCGACCACCGCCTCGAGCGCGCCCGCGGCCTGCAGCTCGAACACCTGGAGCACCGCGTTCAGCCGGTCGGCCCGCGCCGAGTACGCCGCCGACACGCCCACCAGCGACTCGCTGTCGGCCACCATCTGGCCCATCACGGTCGCCAGCTCGTGCTCGTTCCGCAACGCGCGCAGCAGTCCCGTGGTCACCATCACCGGCCCGCCCGGCAGGGCCTCGGCCTCGCGCGACGCGTCGTCGCGCACCACGGCCACGGCCAGCCCGAACGCGGGCATCGGCGTCGTGCTCTGCGCCGCCACGCGGCCGAGCACCCACGTCACGTACCGCACCGCCGGGTCGTCCTGCGGCAGCACCTGGCGCGGCCCGATCAGCGCGGCCAGGCACTCGCGCCCGATCACGCGCTCCTCCACCGGCGTCAGGAACCGCGAGTTGAACCACAGGTACTCCAGCGCGTTCACCATCTTCCACGCCGCGGCCTTCGGGCCGATGCCCACCTTCAGGGCCTCCTTCAGGTTGCCCGGCGCGTTCTTGTCGTAGGGCGGCATCTTCAGCTCGGTGGCCGCCGCGCGCACCTTGCCCGCGCGTCCGTCAATCACCTTGCTGAGCTGCGCCACGGTGGTGCGCACCTCGGGCAGGCCCTTGAGCATGTCCGGGCCGTGCGTGAACGCGTCGCGACCGGGCATGCGCAGGTCGTGCGGGTCGGCGGCGTCGGCGAGCACCGCGTCGGCGGCCTCGTAGTTGGCCTCGGAAAGCAGCGGGGTGCCGGGAATGGCGTCCCAGGCGTTGCGAATCCGCTTCGACATGTCGACGCCCACCAGCGCCGCGCGCTCGGCGGCCAGGCCGCGCGAATCGAGCGCCAGCGGCAGCGGCCCGATCAGCGACCGCGCGGGCATCCAGCCTTCGGTGGTCTTGGCGCGGACCTTCACCCAGGTCGGGGGCGTCTCTCCGGGGAAGCCCTCGTGCATCGGCGCGCCCGTCTCCATGCGCACGAAGCGGGCCTTGCCCACCACGTCGACGGCGGCGCCCTCGCCCATGCGGGCGATGGGCTTCGACATGGGGTCCGGCCGCTCGAAGACGAAGGCCATGGTCGAGCCCACCTGCATGAGGATGGGCGGGTCGCACGCCTCTGCGGGAAGGTCCGAGACACCGGCCGTGCGCTGCGCCGCGGTGGGAGCGGGAACGTCCGGCAGCGCGCGGGCGGGCGCGTCGGCGGCGGCGGCGGGGGCGGCGCCCGGCGCCGCGTCGTCGGCCTTCGTCGCGTCCTCGCCCTTCGCAACGTCCTCGGCCTTCGCCGCCTCCGGGTCGGCCTGCATCGCGAACTCCGCGGCAGCCTCGGACGTGTGCGTGGGGTTCGAGGTGCACGCGGCGAGGAACGCGGCCGCGCAGATGGTCGCGACGCTCACCGACGCAGGCTGGAACCGGGCGAACATGGGCCGGGAAGGCTAGGCTCCGCGCGTTCAGAACCCGTGCAGAACGCCACCGACCACCCCCCCTCGGACCACTCGATCCGCGCCCCGCTGGCCGCCGTGCTCCATGCGCTCGACGCGGCGCGCCCGCCGGGCGCCGCCCCCGCCACCGACGTCCGCACCCGCCTGCTCGCCGTCCTGCGCCTCGAGAGCACGTGCCGCGGCGACGCGCTGAAGTCCGCGTTCGCCGCCGCGCGCGACGAGCTCGAGGCCGGCGACTGGCCCACCGGCACCTACGCACGCGACGCGCGCGCCGGCGCCGCGCTCGGCGAGCAGCTCTCGTCGCTCATGCGGCGCGCGAACTACCGCGAGCTCTCGCGCCAGGAGCTGCTCGACGCCTTCGACTCGCAGGCCCTGAGCGACGTGCAGGTGGCGGTCGACATGGACCGCATCGACCGGCTCACGGTGTTCGCGCGCGGGCGCGAGCGGCGCACCGAGACGCTGCGCTCGTGGTTCGGGCTGCGCCGGCGGCGCGTGGAGTTCGAGGTGCTCGAGCGCGTGTTCGTCCTCTGCGTGCACCGCGACCGCGCCGACGACCCACGGCCCGCGCTCGGCATCAAGCTCTTCCGGAACATCCCGGTGCCGGACCTCGAGGTCATCCTCCCCAACAGCCGCGTGCGCATGCGCACCATGGACCAGGCGGTGATCTTCGTGCCGGCGGTGGTGAGCGTGGGGCTCGCGGCCTCGAAGGTGCTCTTCTCGCTGACGGCCATCATCGGGCTCGTGAAGTTCTGGCTCGGGCTCACCTCGGAGCACCCGGTCGAGAGCGGGGGCTGGGGCCTGGTGGCGGCGGGCTCGTTCACGCTGCTCGGCATCACCATGGGCGCCTGGACCAAGTACCAGAAGCGGCGCCTGCAGTACGCCAACTCGCATGCGCGCACGCTCTACTTCCAGACGCTCGACAGCGAGGAGGGCGCGTTCCTGCGCGTCCTCGACGAGGCGTACGAGGAAGAGGCGAAGGAGGCGGCGCTCGCGTGGGAGTTCCTGGCGGGCCGCGTGGACGGCGCGGGTGCGGAGGCGCGCGGGGACGCGGGCACGCCCCGCTCGGAGCAAGACCTGGACGCGGCCATCGAGCGGTGGCTGCTGGCCACGCTCGGCGTCCGCTGCGACTTCGAGGTGGACGACGCGCTCGCGAAGCTCGAGCGGCTGCG
>CAYSFS010000176.1:0-4164 GCA_964430235.1 uncultured Chitinophaga sp.
CGCGCAGGGCCGTGATCGATGGCAGTGGCTTGGGCAGCGAGTCGCTCATGGCATCCTTCCCTTCGAGTCGTCCGAAGGCCACACGCAGTCCATACGCACGGGCGGGGCCTCGGGTTCTGGCGGGGCACGGGCCCGGCCGTCACCGGAACGGTCGAATCCGCAGGGGCCCGAGGCAAGCGGATTCCCGTTGCAAATCGCGGGGTTCGGGGGTGCGGCCGCGCGAGGGGCGCATGGAGCCCCCGTGCACAACCCATGACCCGGGGCCGCACTACGCTTCCTGCCCATGCTCACCGAGGAAACCTCCGTGGACCAGGCCATTCAGACCTCCCAGACCGCCCCCGCGACGGCGCATGCGCCGGCCGCGGCCCGTGCCGCGATCGCCGGCCTGGCGGCCGCGACCGCCTGTGCGTCCGCGGCGCTCGCGGGCACGGTCGACCTGCCCCGGTACCCGGCGTCCAGCCCCGACGGGAACGTCCTCGTCTTCAGCTGGCGCGGGGACCTGTGGAAGGTGGCCGCGTCCGGAGGCTCGGCCATCCGCCTCTCCGCGCACCCCGCGAGCGAGGGCCGGTCCGCGTTCAGCCCCGACGGCGCGACCATCGTCTTCGACAGCGACCGCGACGGCTCGCGCAACCTCTACGTGATGCGCAGCGACGGCACCGCCGTGCGGCAGCTGACGTTCGGCGACTCGGCGTGCATCCTCTCGGGGACGGGCCTCGACGGCGCGGGACGCCCGGTGGCGTACTTCGAGAGCTCGCGCGAGAACGATCTTTACCGCGCCGCGCGCCCGTACATGGTGCCGCTCGCGGGCGGGCCGGTCGAGCGCGTCACCGACGCGTTCGGTTCGCATCCGCTGGCCACCGCCGACGGGAAGGCCGTGATCCTGGAGCGCGGCGGCAGCGCGTGGTTCCGCCGCGGCTACCAGGGCCCCGACCAGCGCGACGTGTGGTCGCTCGACCGCGCGTCGGGGAAGTGGACGCGGCACACCGATTGGTCGGGCAACGACGGATGGGCCTTTCCCGCGGGCACCGACATCGTCTACCTCACGGACCGCGGCGACGGCAGGACCGTCAATGTCTGGCGCAAGGCGGTCACGGCGCCGGCCGCCGACGGCGGCACCCAGGTCACGAACTTCCCCGAGGACGTGCGCGAGCTCGCCGTGTCGGCGGACGGGCGCGTCGCGTTCGTGACGGTCTGGGACGCCGTCCACCGCATCGACCTCTCGAAGCCGGGCGCTCAGCCGGTGAAGCTCGCCGTCCAGGGCACCGAGGACGAGGCCGACCGCGTGCGCCCGCGCGGCGTGGGACGCGACGTGAGCGAGGCGCAGCTCTCGCCCGACGGCAAGTCGATCGCGCTGGTGGCGTACGGCGACGTGTACGTCAAGGGCATGGAGGAGCGCTCGCCGTTCGTGCGGGTCACCGAGACCCCGGGTCGCGAGCGCGAGATCGCGTGGATGCCCGACGGCTCGAAGCTGCTCTTCGTGAGCGACATGGGCGGCGAGGACTCGATCTACGAGGCCACGGTCACGTCGACGCGCGGCGAGCTGCGCTCGGCCTTCAAGGACGCGCTCAACCCGAAGAAGGAGGAGCCCAAGAAGGAGGAGCCCGCGCCCGAGGCGCCGACGCCCGCTGCCGAGCAGCCGAAGCCTGCCGAGCCTGCACCTGCGGAGCCGGCACCCGCGGAACCGGCGCCTGGTGCGGCGGTGCCCGCTCCTGCGCCCGTGGAGCCTGCGCAGGACGAGCCCAAGAAGGACGAGCCCAAGAAGGATGAGCCCAAGAAGGACGAGGCGAAGAAGGATGAGCCCAAGAAGGACGAGGGTGCCCGCTGGGCGGATGCCGTGCGCGTGGAGGTCAAGCCGTTCATCGCCGACCCCGCCGTCAGCGAGCGCTCGCCCTCGCCGTCGCCCGACGGCACGCGCGTGGCGTACCGCAGGAACGTGCGAACGCTCGTCGTGCGGGACGTGGCGGCCGGCACCGACAAGGAGCTGCGCGCCGGGTTCGACCAGGGCATCGACTGGCGCTGGAGCCCCGACGGCCGCATGATCGCGTTCCGTCAGGACGACGACGACTTCAACAGCGACATCTGGATCGTTCCCGCCGACGGGAGCGCCGCCCCGGTGAACGTCTCTCGGCACCCCGACGCCGACGCGAACCCGCGCTGGAGCTCGGACGGGAAGGTCCTCGCGTTCGCGTCGACGCGCGTCGAGAACGAGGCGGACATCTACCTGGTGTTCCTGGACAAGTCGCTCGAGGGGCTCAGCCGCTTCGAGCTGGACCAGTACTTCAAGGACGCGGGCGAGGCGGCGAAGAAGCGCGCCGCGGCCAAGGGCGGCGAGGCCCGCAAGCCCGACGCGAAGAAAGGCGAGGGGAAGGAGGAACCCAAGAAGGACGAGGCGAAGAAGGACGAGGCGCCGAAGCCCCTTGACCTCGAGGACGCGCACATGCGCCTGCGCCGGCTCACCACGATGCCGGGCAACGAGATGGACCTCGAGATCTCGCCGGCGGGCGACCGCGTCTACTTCATGGGCAGCGGCGCCGGCGGCGGCGCGGGCGGCCCGCTCGCGGCGCTCGCGGACGGCGGCGGCCTCATGAGCGTGCCGTGGTCGGGCGGCGAGCCGAAGAAGATCGGCCCGTCGGGCTCGATCCAGCACATGAACGTGGCGGGCGACAAGCTGGTGATCGTGGCGCGCGGCGGCGCGACGGTGGTGGGCCTGCCCGGCGGCGACGCGAAGCCCGTGGAGTTCTCCGACACCATCGAGCTCGACCTCGCGAAGCAGAGCGACGCGAAGTTCCGGGAGGCCGCGCGCATCATGGGCGAGGTCTTCTACAGCCCCACGATGAACGGATGCGACTGGCCCAAGCTCACCGAGAAGTGGGCGAAGCTGGCCTCGAACGCCCGCACCGACGAGGAGTTCGACTACGTCGCGAACCGGTTCCTGGGCGAGCTGAACGCGAGCCACCTCGGCGTGCGCAGCCCCGGCGGCGGCGAGCCCACGCGCTTCCCGGTCGGCCAGCTCGGCATCGAGACCAGGGCCGTGGCCGGCGGCTTCGAGGTGAGGTCGATCCTGCGCGACGGCCCGGCGACCAAGGGGCAGACGCCGCTCGCGGTGGGCGACGTGATCGTGGCCGTGAACGGCGAGGCCGTGAAGCCGACGATGTCCATCGAGGAGTGCCTGCGGGGCACCGTGGGTCGCGAGACGGTCGTGCGCGTGAAGCGCGTGCCGGCCGCGGGCGGCGACGCGCTGGAGCTCGACGCGATCCTGGTGCCGGGTTCGGGCGGCGAGATGCGCGCGCTCGCCTACGAGAACACGCTGCGCACGAACCGCGAGCTGGTCGATCGCCTGTCCGGCGGTCGCATCGGCTACATCCACATCGCCAGCATGGACCAGCCGTCCCTGGATGCGTACGAGCGCGACCTCTACGCGGCGGCCGCGGGCAAGGACGGCCTGCTCGTCGACGTGCGCAACAACGGCGGCGGCTGGACGGCCGATCGCCTGCTTGCGTCGATCATGATCCCGCCGCACGCGTACACCGTGCCGCGCGGGGCGGATCCCTCGAAGAAGGGCCACTACCCGGTGGACCGGCTCTTCATCCAGCGCTACTCGCAGCCGATGTCCATGCTCTGCAACGAGAAGAGCTTCTCGAACGCCGAGATCACGGCGCACGCGTTCAAGACGCTGAAGCGCGGCACGCTGGTGGGCATCCAGACCTACGGCGGCGTCATCTCCACCGGCAGCGCGTCGCTGGTCGACGGCACCACCGTGCGGACGCCGTTCCGCGGCTGGTACCTGCCCGACGGCACCGACATGGAGCTGCACGGCGCGATGCCCGACATCGTGGTGCCCCAGACGCCGGAGGACGAGTGCGCGGGGAAGGACGCGCAGGTCGAGGCGGCGGTCAAGGAGCTGATGGGGCGGCTGAGGTAAGGGGGCGCATTCGGCGTTCGTTTGCCGGCGTGACCCGCTTCAGGGGCGCCCGCGTGACCCGCGCCGCTCCCTCCGCGCAGGGGCGGGGAGTCGCCCCGCGGACGTCCTCGCTCCACCAGGTTGCGCTCGGACTCATCGAACACGGGCTCGGCACGTGGAACGCCCCGCGCCACCCGGGGCAGCCCCTGCGTGCCTCGCCGTCTTCGGAGCCGCTTGGTCGACCCCCCGCCCCCGCGCTCCGG
>CAYSFS010000177.1:0-4156 GCA_964430235.1 uncultured Chitinophaga sp.
CCGCGCGGTCGCCGTCCTCGGCGATGGTCAGCTGCGCATCGATCCAGGTGGCGTGGGTGCTGGGGAAGTGGTCGACGGGCACGTCACGAGGGTAGCGGGGCGGTGCGCCCCGGAAGCGGCGCACCGCCCCGGCACCGGGTGTTCGAGCGCTGCGGCGCGACGGTGCCCGCTCAGTTCCCGCACGGCCCCCACGCCGCGAGCAGCAGGCCGAGGTCGTTGCCGTCGACCGCGCCATCGCGGTTGACGTCGGCGGCGGTACCGGCGGGCGCCGCGCCCCACGAGGAGAGCATGAGCCCGAGGTCGGCGCCCTGGACGTAGCCGTCGGTGTTGAGGTCGGCGAAGCACTCGCAGCCGTCGGGCACGCCGTTGGCGTTGGCGTCCGGCCGCTCGCCGCGGAGGATCTGGCCGTAGTCGACGATGCCGTCGGAGTCGCAGTCGGCGGACCATTCGATGATCGATGGGTTTCCGATGATGGGGCCAAAGAAGTAGAGATCCGGGGCCTCGTCGTTCCACTTCCGATGACCGTCGATGTCAGGTCGACCGTAGATCTCAAGGACGGTTCCACTGCCTGGGCCATTCCAGCCACATGCATTCGGGTTGGGTGCTCTGCAGCCTGAAGAGTCACTTCCAGCCCACACCTCGTACTCCCAGGGTTCACCCGTGATCCACTCAAGGCAGGGTGGTGAACAGTTCGACCCGGTTCGCTTGGCGCCAAGCCAGTAGTCCTGATACTGAAGCGAGGTTCGATCTGCCACGAACTCGTTCTCGGCAGCGCTCGTGACGGTCGCAAGATGGCCACCGAGCGCATCGGCGATTGCTCGTGCATCATCCCACTCGCGCCACGTCAGGTGCGCCGCATACCAGTGGCCATTTCCGCCCTCGGACGCACGCCACTCGACCGGATAGGCACCCACCACGCACGCCACGCCCTGCTCGCAGCAGTCCGGCACGTTGTCGCCGTCGTAGTCGGGAAGCGACCCGTCGCGGCACTGGCCGTAGTCCACGATGCCGTCGCCGTTGCAGTCGGCGGACCATTCGATGACGAACGACGGAACGAGCCATCCGAACGAGCACTTCTCCACGTCCTGGATGTCATTCCAACCGTCGGCAAGAAACGCCAGGAATCGTTCGTCGCCGCCGGGCCCGCATTCCGCGTGGTCGTTCGGTTCGCCGTTGATCCACGTCTCAAACGCCCACGGCTCGCCGGTCAACCACGTCCAGTCGGCCGCCGGACCGCCGTTCGGAACCGGCTGGTACCCGCCGAGGACGGGTCCGAATCCACCGCTCCACGCTCCGGCGGTCGCCTGCGCCCGCGCGAGCACGAACGCATGTTCGCCGGCGCTCGTGAGCGTCGCGAGATGCCCACCCTCATGCAGCGCCGTCACGCGACAGTCGTTCCACGTACGTGGAAAGCCCGCGATGCTCACGGCGTACCAATGCCCGTTCCCCCCGTCCTGCACCCGCCACTGCGTCGCCTGCTGCGCGTTCGCCCCCGCCGCCATCGCCGCACCGGCGATCACCGTCGCTGCCTGGAACTTCATCGGAACGTCTCCTGTGGGATCGATGCGGGCAAGGGCGCCCGCTCCGGGAAGAGATCCGCGAATCACCGCGCCATGCTCCGGGCGCCCCGGGAGCGTCCTGCTCGCACCCCAGGCAACCAGCACCGAAGCGACGAGGAACGCGGCCACCCCGGCAATTCTCGGCCATCGGACTTCGCGTGTCCGATGCTCGATCGGCGCTTCCTCGGCGGCCGGACCGGGCCCCGCACCGTCAGGCCAGCCCCGGGGGGCACCGTCCCACACGGCGGCCAGTCGCCTCGCCGCCGGTCGGTCGATCGTCGTGTCCATGCCCGAGTGATCCGCGCGACGGCCCGGCATGCTCGCTCAGTCCGAGCGCACGATGCGCATGACCTCGAGCACCGCCTCCTCGACGTCGGCCGGCGGCACGCCGTCGTCGACCAACGCCTCGCGCAGCGCCTCGCGCACGCGCGCACCGACGCGGCGCACCACGTTCGCGCAGTCCTGGCGGCTCATGCCGAGCTCCGCGGCGATCGACTCGTAGCGCTCGCCGTGCACCACGTGGCGCCGGAAGATCGCGTGCTCGTCGAGGCGGCCCTCGGCATCGAGGTCCGCGTGCACGCGTGCGTGCGCGGCGTTGATCATCGACATCGCCCACTCCGCGTCGAAGGCGCGCACGGCGTCGCGCTCGTCGACCGGCTCGGGGCCGGAGGCATCGCCCGAACGCCCGAGCTCGCGCCCGCGGTCGCGCGCGACGCCTCGCGCCCAGAACGAGAGCCCGTTCATCATCCAGCGGCGCAGCGGCTTGCCGCTCGCCCGCCATCCGCGCAGGAACTCCGGATCCGCCACGCGCTCCGCGAAGAACCCGGCGACCAGCTCGTCGGCGTCGCCGATCGCGCGCATCGAGCTCCCGCGCACGTAGGCGCGCAGCGCGCCGTGGTAGCGCTCCATGAGGTGCCGTCGGAGCGCCGTGACCGCGTTCGTCTCGCCCGCCGCGTCGCCCGCCGCGCGGCTGCGCTCGGCGATGGTCAGCTGCGCGTCGATCCAGGTGGCGTGGGTGCTGGGGAAGTGGTCGACGGGCACGTCACGAGGGTAGCGCGGCGCGCCTCACCGTCCGTCCCCGACGAGCCCGAGCGCCCGCAGCGCCTTCATCCGCTGGGAGGCCAGCAGCCCCTCGCGCACCAGCCGGAGCTTCGCGCGTGCCTTCGCGACCTCCTCGTGCTTGTCGTCGCCGCGGCACGCGACGTACTCGTTGATCGCCTTCAGTGCACGGAGATCCGCCTCGGCGGCGCGGGCCAGCGCGCGGGCTGCGGGCTCGTCGACCTCCGGGACGGGTGCCGCGGCCCGCCGCCCGAGGGACACCGCCGCGCGCTCGAACGCCGCGACGTCCTTCGCGAACCTCGCGCGCGCGCGCTTCGCCTCGAGGTGCCGCGGCGGCCCACCGATCGCGGCGCCGTTCGCCGGCGAGCGCTCGCACGTGCTCACCACGTCCTCGGCCTCGAGCAGCACGGTGTCGAGCTCCTCGACGTAGCGCAGCGCGGCGTCTCGCAGGGCCTCGAGCGACTCGCGCCGTTCCTCCTCGGTGGCCTCGGGGTTCACCTCGAACGAGCGAGGACGCGGGGCGGAGGCCACGGCGTCCGGGAGCGAGGCGCGCGGCTGCCCGGGGCGCGGCGTTCCCGCGCGCGGCGGCGCCTTGGCGGCCGGTTCGCCGCTCGCATCGGGCTCCTTGGCGTCGTCCTTCCCGGCCGCGCCGGCGGTCTCGCGAGTCGTGGGCACGCCCGCCGGCGATCCGTCATCATCCGCGTCCGGCGCGGGGCAGGCGCCCTCGGCCCCGCATGCGAGCGCGCCGGCCGTCAGGAGGGCAAGGAGGGTGGATCGCGCGAAACCCATCGGTCCTGCCTCTACCGCGGCCCCGCCGCGCGGTTGCGTCTTCGTGCACCAATAACAGCGCGGGACCGCCGATTTCGCGCGCGTGTCCGCACGCACCATGACTCCTACAATGCCCGACTTCCCCGGACCCTTCCGGAAACGCCCATCCACGGAGCGCACGATGACCCAGACCGACCTCGCGAAGGACCTGAAGAACATCTCCGAGAAGGACCGCAAGCAGATCGAGCAGGCGCAGGAGATGCTCGGGCCCGACCCGAAGACGATGGGCTTCGTGAAGAACGTCTTCTGGGGCAACTTCCGCGAGGACCTCGTCTTCCCGTACCCGACGCAGCCGGCCGAGGAGACCGCGCGCTGCGACCAGCTGCTGGCCGAGCTCGACGCGTACCTGCGCAACGAGCACCCCGCCGTCGAGATCGACCAGAAGCAGGAGATCCCCGACTGGGTCGTCAAGCGCCTGTTCTCGATGGGCGTGCTCGGCATGACCATCCCGCGCGAGCACGGCGGCCTGGGCCTGGGCATCACGAGCTACAACCGCGTGCTGCGCCGCATCGGCCGCACGTGCGGCTCGACCGCGGTGCTGGTCAGCGCGCACCAGTCGATCGGCTGCAAGGCCGTCATGCTCTTCGGCAACGACGAGCAGAAGAAGCGCTTCCTGCCGCGCATGGCGAAGGACGCCCTGAGCGCGTTCTGCCTGAGCGAGCCGAACGTCGGCTGCGACGCCGGCGGCCAGGAGACCCGCTGCGAGCTCA
>CAYSFS010000178.1:0-4118 GCA_964430235.1 uncultured Chitinophaga sp.
AGACCTTCCTGCGCCAGAACCCCGACCTCATGGACGAGGTCCGGCGCGAGGTGCTGAAGCACCGGATGGCGAACCCGTCCGCGGCGGCGCCGAAGTCGCGCCCGTCCGACGACGAGTGAGCCCGGGGGCCCGCGCTCCATCCTGCGGGTCCAACGGTCCGCGCGCGACGCCCCTCGACGGAGGCGTCGCGCGCGGCGTCGCGTTCGCGCGCCTCACGCGAGGCCGACGGTCGAGCGCGCGCTCGGCGCGAGACGGAGGTCGTCGTGCTCGCCCGCGGCGAGCCGCCAGTGCGCGAGCCCGGCGATCATCGCGGCGTTGTCGACGCAGTAGGGCATCGCGGGCAGGCGCAGGGACATCCCGCGTGCGTCGGCGAAGCGCGCGACCTCCGCACGGAGGTGGCGATTGGCGCTCACGCCGCCGCCCACGAGGAGCGTTCGGGGCGCGTCGCCCGCCGCGGCCAGCGCGTCGTGCGCGCGGCCGAGCACGTCGATCACCTGTGCCACGGCCGCGGCCTGGAAGCCGGCGCAGAGGTCGCTGACGCGACGCTCGGTCAAGGGCTCGGGCGGCGGCGGCGGCGGCGCGCGGTTCGGCGCGGCGGGGACGCCGCGGACGGCGTAGAGCAGCGCGGTCTTCATGCCGCTGAAACTGAAGTCGAGCGTTCGCGCGTGCGCCGGCGCGTCGTCCGGGGCGGGGTGCGGCGCGGGCGAACCGGTGGCGGTCGCGGCGTGCTCGCCGCCGCGGCGGACGCTGCGCGCGGTGAGGCGCGGCATCGGGAAGCGCACGGCCGTCGGGTCGCCGTCGGAACTGCGCGCGTCGAGCAGCGGGCCGCCCGGGTATCCGAGCCCGAGCACCGTGGCGGCCTTGTCGAACGCCTCGCCGATCGCGTCGTCGATGGTGCGGCCCATGAGCCGCATCCCGAGCGGGCCATCCATGCGGAAGAGGTGCGTGTGGCCGCCGCTCACGACGAGCCCGAGCGCGGGCCAGGCGGGTTCGTCGGCATCGAGCAGGCCGGCGGCCAGGTGCGCGGCGACGTGGTCGATCCCGACGACCGGCACTCCCAGCGCCCACGCGTAGGCCTTCGCGGCCGCGTTGCCCACGAGGAGCGATCCGATCAGGCCGGGGCGGTTGCCGACGGCCACCGCGTGCAGGTCCGCCGCGCGCACGCCGGCGTCCTCGAGCGCCGCGTGCACCGTGGGGACGATCCGCTCGAGGTGCGCTCGGCTCGCGAGCTCGGGCACGACGCCGCCGAACCGGCGGTGCAGCTCGTGCTGGCTTCCGACCACGTTGCTGAGCACGCGCGGGGCTCCCGAGGACCAGCGCACCACGCTGGCCGCGGTCTCGTCGCAACTGGTCTCGATGCCGAGGATGGTCGCGCCCTCGACGGGCGCGTGCGGGCGCGGCGCGCTCACTTCGCCTCCGGCTCGTTCGCGGCGCCGGCCGCGGGCGCGGCGGCGCGCGGTGCCTCGGGCACGCCCCGCGTCGCGGCCGGGTCCTTCGCCGGCACGAACTCGGGCGCCACGCTCGCGCCGGGCCCGAGCGTCCCGCGCACCGTGGCCGGGTCCTTGATGATCCAACGACCCACCACGCGGCCCTCGCGGTCGCGCAGCTCCACCTCTCCGTCGATCAGGTCGGCGTCGGGCGCCACGATCGGGTCATCCACGCCCGCGCCGCCCGCGCGCAGGGACGAGATCGCCTCGTCGGCCCGCCGCAGCTCGGCGAGCAGCCGGCGCCGGTGCTCGAGCGTCGCGCGCAGCTCGTCGTTCGCGGCGCCGACGTCGCCCGAGAGGCCGCCGACCGGCTCCCACTCCATGGCATCGAGGTAGCCCTGCATCAGCTGCACCGCCGCGGCGAGCTGCGGGTCGTGCGCATCGCGACGGATCGACGCGGGGCTGGCCCAGTCGACGGGGGCGTTCGTCGCCGACGCGCCGGGTGCGCCCGCGCCGGACTCGCGCGCCTGGCGCGCGGCGTTCGAGGCCACGAAGTCCTGCTCGGTGATCGGGACGTGGAACCCGGTGTCGGGCTCGACGCCCCACTTGGCGGCACCGGGCTCGCGCGTCACCGTCCTGCCGCTCGGCAGCGAGTACCGCGCGGTGGTCAGCTTCACGGTTCCCGCGCCGTCCGGAAGCGGGAAGATGCGCTGCACGCTCCCCTTGCCGTAGGTGCGCTCGCCCACGAGCTTCGCGCGCCCGTGGTCGCGCAGCGCGCCGGCCATCACCTCGCTGGCGCTCGCGCTGGCCCGGTTCACGATCACGACGAGCGGCACCATGAGGTCGCGCGCGTCGGCCGTGGCGTCCCAGGTCCTGCCGGTCTCCCCGCGGCCGCGCGTGCTGACGATCGCGCCCCGCGAGAGGAACCGGTCCACCGCCCCCACGGCCGCGTCGAGCGAGCCGCCGCCGTTGTTGCGCAGGTCGATCACGAGCCCGGACAGCCCCTCGGCCTCCATCTCGGCGAGCGCCGCGTCGAGCTCGCCGAGGGTGCGCTCGGTGAACGACGCGATGCGCACGTACCCGACCTGCCGGTCGCCGTCGAGCACGTGCCGCCAACCGTCGGTGCCGCGCGCGATGCCCTTCACGCTGCGCGTCTCGATGACGCGGCGGGTGACCGTGACCTCGCGCTCGGTTCCGTCGTTGCGGCGCAGGCGCAGCCGGCACGCGGTGCCGGGCTGGCCCGGGAGGAGCGACTCGAGCTCCGCGAACGCGATGCCCTCGGTGGATCGCCCGTCGACCTCGACCAGCTGGTCGCCCGGGAGGATGCCTGCCTCCAGGGCGGGCGAGTCGTCGATGGCGGTGACCACCACGGGAAACCCGTCGCGCACGTCGAGCTCGACGCCGATCCCGACGTACGACCCCGACACCTGCGTGCGGAGCCAACGCTCCTCGTCGGGGCCGAGGTAGGTGCTGTACGGGTCCCCGAGCGCGTCGACCATCGCCGCCATCGCGGCGCGCTGCATCGCGCCCGCGTCGGGCTCGGCCACGAACGCGCCCGCGATGATGGCGCGGAGGTCGATGATGGGGTCGAACCAGCGGTAGGCGTCGGCCGGCTGGGGCGCGCCCGCCGCGGGCGCGGGTGCGACCGGCGCGGAGGGCGGGACCTGCGTCGCTCCGGGCGCGGCCGTCGCGACGGGGGCGGCCGTCGCGGCGAGCGCGGCCGTCGCGGCGAGGATCGCTGTCGCGGATGAAGGCACGGTGCGATCATAGGTGGCGCGCGGCCGCCCCTACAATCGCCCCGATGGAGACAGGCCGCCACGCAGAGGTCGACATCCGGGTGGAGCCCGCGGTGCTCGTGGGCGTGCGCCTCGGCGGCACCGACGCGGAGTTCGAGGCCTCGCTCGACGAGCTCCGCTCGCTGGCCGAGACCGCGGGCGTGCGGGTGGTCGGGACGCTCGAGCAGCGCCGCGTGGCGCCGCGCGGCAAGACCTACATCGGCAAGGGCAAGGTCGAGGAGCTCGCCGCCATGTGCCGCGAGCTGGGCGCGCGCGTCGTGATCTTCGACAACGAGCTCGCGCCGAGCCAGATCCAGGAGCTCGAGAAGGAGCTCTCGGTGAAGGTGATCGACCGCAGCGAGGTCATCCTCGACATCTTCGCCAACCGCGCGACCACCAAGCAGGCGCAGCTGCAGGTCGAGATCGCGCAGCTCGAGTACACGGCGCCGCGGCTGCGCGCGATGTGGTCGCACCTGGGGCAGGTGACGGGCGGCGCGCCGGTGGGCGTCGGCACGCGCGGCCCCGGCGAGCAGCAGCTCGAGATCGACCGCCGCATCGTGAAGGCGAAGCTCGACAAGCTGCGGCGCGAGCTCGGCGAGATCGAGGCCCGGCGGACGCGCGAGGTGCGCCAGCGCCGCGAGGAGCACTTCACCGCCGCGCTCGTGGGCTACACGAACGCCGGCAAGTCGAGCCTCTTCAACCGGCTCACGCGCGGCGGCGCGTACGCGGCCGACAAGCTGTTCGCGACGCTCGGGACCCGCGTCGAGCAGTGGAACCTCGGCGGCGGCAACGCCGCCATGCTCTCGGACACGGTCGGCTTCGTGCAGCGGCTCCCGCACCACCTGGTCGCGAGCTTCCGCGCCACGCTCGAGGACGCGATCGCCAGCCACGTGATCCTGGTGGTGCTCGACGTCGC
>CAYSFS010000179.1:0-4016 GCA_964430235.1 uncultured Chitinophaga sp.
GACGCCGCACACCACCGCGCGCGGCGACGGGCTCGACTGCGGCACCTGCGTGGTGCGGCTGCCCTCGGAGGGCTCGAAGTCGGCGACCACGTCGACGTCCACCTCGATGGCGTCCGAGAGGAAGCGGTCGATGAGGACGGGCGCGTTCGCGAGGTCGCTCACGTTGACCGCGGTGGTCATGTAGCGGCGGAGCGCGGCCTCGTCGAAGCAGGTCTCCATGCCGCGGCCGCCGAGCACGTAGCTCGGGCGCACCAGCACCGGGTAGCCCACCCGCGTGGCCTCGGCGACGGCCTCGTCCAGGCTGCGCGCGATGCCCGAGGGAGGCTGCGCGAGGCCGAGCTCGTCGAGCACCGCCTTGAAGCGGTCGCGGTCCTCGGCGAGGTCGATGCTGTCGACTCCGGTGCCGATGATGGGCACGCCCGCGGCCACCAGCCCGTGCGCGAGGTTCAGCGGGGTCTGGCCTCCGAACTGGGCGATGCAGCCCACGACGGCTCCCGAACGGTCGGCCTTGTCGATGCCGCCGCCGTTCAGGCGCTCCACCACGTTCAGGACGTCCTCGAGCGTGAGCGGCTCGAAGAACAGCAGGTCGCTGGTGTCGTAGTCGGTGCTGACCGTCTCGGGGTTCGAGTTGATCATCACGCTCTCGAGGCCCATCTCGCGCGCGGCGAACGAGGCCTGGCAGCAGCAGTAGTCGAACTCGATGCCCTGCCCGATGCGGTTCGGCCCGCCGCCCAGGATCACCACCTTCTGCCTGGCGGTGACGCGCGCCTCGTCGTCGACGGCGGCGCGGCCGTCGACGGAGTACGGCTGCTCGTAGGTGCTGTAGTAGTAGGGCGTCGCGGCCTCGAACTCGGCGGCGCACGTGTCGACCAGCTTGAACACGGGCTCGACGCCCAGCGCCTTGCGCGCGGCGCGAACGCGCAGGATCGACCCCGGGCTGATCTCGCCGATCCACGCGTTCGCGAGCTGCGCGTCGCTGTAGCCCTGACGCTTCGCGTCGAACATGAGTTCGCGCGGGCACTCCTCGGGCGAGCGCACGGCCATGATGCGGTCCTCGAACGCGACGAGCTCCGCGAACTGCCGCAGGAACCAGCGGTCGATGCGCGTGGCCTCGTGCACGCGCTCGACGCCCCAGCCCATCCTGAGGGCGTAGCGCACGAAGTACAGGCGCCCCTGGCTGGGCACGCTCAGCTTGCGAAGGAGCGTCTCCTCGGGGATCGGCCAGTCCGCGCTCGCGGCCTCGGTGGGGCGCGCCACCTTCGTCTCGGTGCTGGTGGCGGTGCCGGACGCGGCGAAGGCGCGGTCGGCGCGCAGCTGGCGCAGCCACCGGTCGTTGCGATCGAGGCCGAAGCCGAAGCGCTTCACCTCCATGCTGCGGATCGCCTTCTGGAAGGCCTCCTTGAAGGTGCGCCCGATGGCCATCGCCTCGCCGACGGACTTCATCTGCGTCGTGAGCGTCTCGTCGGCCTCGGGGAACTTCTCGAAGGTCCAGCGCGGCATCTTCACCACCACGTAGTCGATCGACGGCTCGAAGCACGCGCTGGTGGTGCCGGTGACGTCGTTGCGGAGCTCGTCGAGCGAGTACCCGACCGCGAGCTTCGCCGCGATCCGCGCGATCGGGAAGCCCGTGGCCTTCGACGCGAGCGCCGAGCTGCGCGAGACGCGCGGGTTCATCTCGATGACCACCATCTCGCCGGTCTCGGGGCAGACGCCGAACTGCACGTTGCTGCCCCCGGTCTGCACGCCCACCGCGCGCATGATGGCGAACGCCGCGTCGCGCATGCGCTGGTACTCCTTGTCGGAGAGCGTCATGATCGGTGCCACGGTCACGCTGTCGCCGGTGTGCACGCCCATCGGGTCGATGTTCTCGATGCCGCACACGACGATGCAGTTGTCGTTGCGGTCGCGCACCACCTCGAGCTCGTACTCCTTCCAGCCGAGCACGCTCTTGTCGATGAGCACCTGGCCGATCATGCTCGCGGACAGCCCGCGGCGCACGATCTCGTCGAACTCCTCGCGGTTGTAGGCGATGCCGCCGCCCGTGCCGCCGAGGGTGAACGCGGGGCGGATGATCGCGGGCAGGCCGCATTCCTTCAGGAACTCGTGCGCCTCGTCGATGGTGGTCACGGTGCGCGAGAGCGGCTGGCGCAGGCCCAGCCTCTCGACGATGCGGCGGAACGCCTCGCGGTCCTCGGCGCGGTGGATCACCTCGCGGTCGGCGCCGATCATCTGCACGCCGTGCCGCTGCAGCACGCCGTCGTCCCACAGCCGGCACGCGCAGTTGAGCGCGGTCTGGCCGCCGAGGGTCGGCAGCAGCGCGTCGATCGGGTGGCCCAGCTCCTTCTCGCGCAGGATCACCTTCTCGACGGCCTCGGGCGTGATGGGCTCGATGTAGGTGCGGTCGCTGAACGCCGGGTCCGTCATGATCGTCGCCGGGTTCGAGTTCACGAGCACGACGCGGTAGCCCTCCTCGCGGAGCGCCTTGCACGCCTGCGTGCCCGAGTAGTCGAACTCGCAACCCTGGCCGATGACGATGGGGCCGGAGCCGATGATCAGGATCGTGCGGATGTCGTTGCGGCGTGGCATCGAGGATCTCCCCGCCCTGGGCGGGTCCGGTGCGCGCGTCGGGCCCGGGCCGCGCGCGGATGCGGCCGGGTCGGGCCAAACTTGCGGGAGGATATCGTCCCCGCGCATGTCGATCGCGCCCGCCGCCGTGGACCCCTGGCAACCGCTGCTCGGTGCGGCCGCCGGCGCCCCCGGATCGCCGTGGGAGCGGGCGCTCTGGGTCGCCGTCGCCGCCGTCGCGCTCGGCGCGCTCGCGCTCTCGCTGCTCGTCGCGGTGGGCTTCGCGGTCCGCGCGCGCAGCGGCGAGCGCCTGGTGTGGGGCGGAGTCGTCGGGTGCGTCGAGGCGGTGGCGCGGCCGCTCGCGCGGTTCATCCACCGCACGCGCTGGGTCGGCTTCGACCGGTTCCGCGCGCCCGAGGGCGGGTTCGTGATCGTCGCGAACCACGCGAGCGGGCTCGACCCGCCGCTCATGCAGTTCGCGTCGCCGCGCAAGGTGCGCTTCATGATGGCCAAGCAGCAGATGCACCCGGCGCTCGGTTGGCTGTGGCGCCGGCTCGAGGTGCTGCCGGTGACCTACACGCCCGCGGACGCCGCGATGCTGCGCGAGGCGGTGCGCCACGTGAAGTCGGGCGGCGTCGTCGGCGTCTTCCCCGAGGGCGCGATCGAGCGTCCGCCGTGCGTGCTCGGGCCGTTCGCGGAGGGCACCGGCACGCTCGTGGCGCTCACCAAGGCGCCGGTAGTGGTGCTGTGGATCCACGGCACGCCGACCCTCGGAAACGCGCTCCTGGACCCGTTCGTGCCCCGGCGGCACCCGGCCGTGGTGCGATACGTGGCGACGGTCGACTTCGCGGACGAGGGCGTGCGCGACCCCAGGGAGATCACGGCGCGGCTGCGGGCGGAGCTTGCGCGTGCAAGCGGGTGGCCGGTGCGGGACGCGTGATGCGTGACGCCTGACCCTTACCGCAACGCCCGTTCCACGATCGCCTCGGCGGTCGCGTCCGCCGGCAGGTCCTCTCGGGCGATGACGCGCTCGACCAGGTCGCGCGCCGCGGGCTTCGCGTGGCCGAGCTGCACGAGGACCTCGACGGCGTCCCGCGCGGCGGCCATGAGCTTCGCCTCGGCGGTGATCGGGCCGCGCGGAGCGGTCGAGCCCGCGCCTGCGCGCGAACCTGCGCCGACCGCGCCGATCCCGCGCACGAACGGGTCGACCTTCCCCTTCAGCTCGACGCAGATCGTCTCGGCGGTGCGCTTGCCGATCTCGGGCAGCGACTGCAGCAGCGCATGGTCGCGCGCGGCGATCGCCTCGGCCACCTGGCCGAAGGGCAGCTGCAGCGCGCGCAGCGCCTTGCGGTTGCCGATGCCCTTGACGGTGGTGAAGAGCTCGAAGAAGGCGCGATCGGCGGTCGACTGGAACCCGATGAGCCGCGGCCAGAAGCTGGAGCCCTGCCCCT
>CAYSFS010000180.1:0-4001 GCA_964430235.1 uncultured Chitinophaga sp.
GCGGGCGGTCGCGGCGCGCGATCTTCTTGCCGACGCGCTCGGTGCGCTCGCCGCCCGGGAAGTACTGCGGGTGCAGGTCGCTGATGTGGAGGAACCCGTTCTGGCCCTCGCCGAAGTCGACGAACGCGGCCTGGATGGCGGCCTCGACGTTGGTGACCCGGCCCTTGTAGATGTTGCCGACGTTGGTGGCGGTGCTGGCGCGCTCGGCGAAGATCTGCTCGAGCCGGCCGTCCTCGAGCACCGCGATGCGGCACTCCTCGCCGGGTACGTCGTTCACCACCATCAGCTGGCGCCGCTTGGGACCGCTGGGCGCGGACTGCTGCGTCTCCTTCTTGCGCCCGCGACCACCGCGCCGGCGCCTGCGCCGTCGGCCGCCGCCCGACTCACCGTCGCCATCCTCGGCGTCCGCGCCATCGTCGCCGTCGGCCGCCTCGTCCTCGGCGTCGTCGCCTTCGCCCTCGTCGACCGCGTCGGCATCGTCCTCGGACGCGGCCTCGTCGTCGGCCTCGGCCTCATCCTCGTGGTCCTCGTCGTCGATGGCGCGGACCGGCAGGATCAGGTCCTCGACGTCGCGATCGAGCGCCTCGAGCGTGGCGTAGGCGGCATCGCCGTCGTCGAACTCCACGGCATCGCCCTCGTCCGTCGCCGATGCCTCGGGGTGGGCGGCGGCACCGTCGCCGGGCTGCCGTGCCTCCTCGTGTTCGTCCCGGTGCTCGTGCTGTCCTTCGTCGCCCGCGCCCGCGCCCTGGCGCCGTGCAGCGTCCTCGGCGCCCGGGACCGGGTTCGCCTCGTTCGCCAGATCGGCCTTATTTTCGTTGTGCTCGTTTGTTGCCACGACCGTTCCTTGCCGCATCAAGCGGCGGTTCGTGGCGGAACGGGGGTGTCTTGCCGGGCACGCGTCAGCGATGCAATGACGCCGCGCCCGGTGGTGCCGCTTCTCGCGGCTCCGTTCCGGGCGACGGATGCGTCGCCTGCAATCGTTGGTTCGTGCTCGTGTTCGGCACCGTCTGTTCCGCCTGGGTGCCGCCGAATTGGGCGCTCCGCTGTGGAGCGCGTGTGCAGGTCCGCCACGCCGCAGGTCGGGGGTCGACGCCGGAAGGCCATCGTCCCGCTTCGCACCGTGGGGCGGACCGCACCGACCAGTCGGCGGGTCAACCCGTTGTCCTTGCTCCGCACCGGCACGCGCCGGGTGCGCGACCCACGCTCACTCGGCAACCCATTGGCCGAAGACGTCGGGGTCGAGTTTCCTCAGCTCGTCGCGCAGGGCCGTCTCGACCTGGCGCTCCGAGTCGAACGATCCGACCCGTCGGGCCAGTCGTTCGCACTGTTCCATCGTCACGGACCGGATCACCCTCTTGATGACGGGGATCTGGTCCGGAACCATGGACAGTGTACGCAAACCCAGGCCCAGCAGCAACATGGAAAACAGGGGCTCGCCGGCGATCTCGCCGCACAGGCTGCAGTCGATCTGCGCGCTCCGGGCCGCGCGGACGATGTTCTTGGTCAGGTAGACGACCGCCGGATGGGCCGCTTGGTAGAGGTGCGCGACCCGCTCGTTCCCGCGGTCGACCGCCAGCGTGTACTGCACCAGGTCGTTGGTGCCGATCGAGAAGAAGTTCGACTCCGTGGCGAAGGTCCGGCACATGAGCGCGGCCGACGGCACCTCGATCATCACCCCCACCGGCATCTGGCGGTCGAAGGCGACGCCCTCGTCCTCGAGCTCCTCGCCCAGGTCCGCCAGCATCAGCTTGGCCTGGCGCAGTTCCATGAGGTTGGACACGAGCGGGAACATCGTCTTCACCGGCCCATGCGCGCGGGCGCGCAGGATGGCGCGCATCTGTGCCTTGAACTCCGCCGGGTGCGCCAGCGAGTGGCGGATCGACCGCAGCCCGAGGAACGGGTTGCGCTCGGGGTCCTCCATCTGCTGCTGCGTGTACTTGTCCGCACCGAGGTCGCACGTGCGGATGGTGAGCGGCTTCCCGCGCAGCAGCTCGATCGCCTGCATGTAGGCGCGGTAGTGGTCTTCTTCGGTGGGGGGACGGTCGCGCGTGAGCCAAAGGAACTCGGTGCGGTACAGGCCCACCCCCTCGCCGCCGTTGGCAAGGACCGAGGCCACCTCCTCGGGGAACTCGATGTTGCCGAGGAGCTGGACGTGCACGCCGTCCTTGGTGACGGCCTCGAGTCCCGAGAGCTCGCGCAGCGCCTCGCGGGACCGCCGCGACCGCTCCTGGCGGCGCCGGTAGTCCTCGAGCGTGCGGGAGTCGGGACGCACGATCACCAGGCCCTCGTTGCCGTCGACGATGACGTCGTCGCCCTCCTCGACGATTCCCGACAGCCGCTGGCAGCCGACCACCGCCGGCAGGCCGATGGCGCGCGCGACGATCGACGTGTGGCCGGTGCGGCCACCGAGGTCCGTGGCCACGCCGACGACGCGCGTGCGGACCATCCCGGCCGCCTGGCTCGGCGTCAACTCGTGGGCGATCACCACGGCGTCACGGTCGAGCTGCGCCAGCCGGCTCTCCTGCTCGCCCATCAAGGCGCCGAGCACGCGGCGCTCGAGGTCGACGACGTCGTTGGCCTTCTGCTCGAAGACCTCGTTGCCCATCCGCTTGAACTGGTCGACGAGCACCCGGAACTGGTCCGCGACGGCCTGCTCGGCCGTCACGCGCGTCTCGCGGATGCGGCGTTCGGTGGCGGTCACCAGCGCGCGGTCGCGCAGGAGGCCGGCGTGGAACTCGAAGATCTTCGCGGGCTCCTCGCCGAGCTCGAGCCGCGTGCGCTCGCGCAGCTCGGCGATCTCCGCGCCGGCGCCGGCGAGCGCCTTCGCGAGGCGCTCGAGCTGCCCGGGGACCTCGGATTCGGCGATGGTGCGGTGCGGGACCACCTGCTCGGCGGTGCCCACCAGGAATGCGCGCCCGACGACGATGCCGGGGCTGACGGCGATGCCCTTGATGCGTTCCATGTGCATGCGCGGCGGGGCGCCCGGGTCGGCGCGCCGCGCGACGTTGCGCGGCGGGCCGTGCGGAGCGGTGCCGAAGGGTTGCACGGTATGCGAAGCAGGGCGGGGCGCAAGACGCGGATAATGCCGTCGGCGAGCATTCCTCGACGCCCATGGAGCGCGGGCCATCCGTCCTGCCGCGCGGATGCACGCCGGTTGCGCTCCGGCGTGCGCATGGCCCATGCGGAGCACCGCGCCCGGCGCATTCCGATCGGGCCACGCCGGGCGCGGATGAATCACGCATGGATCCGCCGGCTCAGGACTTCTTGCCGTCGTCGGTCACCTCGTACTCGGCGTCGATGACGTCGTCCTTCCTCTCGCCGCCGGGCTGGCCCGACGCGCCCGCGTCCGCGCCGCCGGCGCCCGCCGCCGAGGCGGCCTGCTGCAGCTCGCCCGCGGCGTTGGTGAGGTTGGTGAGCGCGGCCTCGATCGCGGCCTTGTCGTCGCCCTTGAGCCTGTCCTCGAGGTTCGAGACGGCGGACTCGATCTTGGTGCGCGCGTCCTGCGGCACCTTCGCGCCGAGCTCCTCGAGCTGCTTGCGCACCTGGTAGGCCACCTGCTCGGCGCGGTTCTTGGCGTCGACGAGCTCGCGGCGGGCCTTGTCGGTGGCGGCGTGCTCCTCGGCGTCCTTGCGCATGCGCTCGACCTCGTCCTTCGAGAGGCCGCTCGAGCCCGTGATCTTGATCTCCTGCGCCTTGTTGGTCGCCTTGTCGGTGGCCTTCACGTTGAGGATGCCGTTCTGGTCGAGCGAGAACTCGACCTCGACCTGCGGCACGCCGCGCGGGGCCGGCGCGATGCCCTGGAGGTCGAACCGCCCGAGCACGCGGTTGTCCGCGGCCATCTGGCGCTCGCCCTGCAGGACCACGATGGTCACCGCGTTCTGGTTGTCCTGCGCCGTCGAGAAGATCTCCTTCTTGGACGTCGGGATCGCGGTGTTGCGCGCGATCAGCGTGGTCATCACGCCGCCGAGCGTCTCGACGCCCAGCGAGAGGGGCGTGACGTC
>CAYSFS010000181.1:0-3919 GCA_964430235.1 uncultured Chitinophaga sp.
TGAACCTGGCGCCGACGGCGAGCACCACCGCGATGCTCGCCATGGGCGATGCGCTTGCGCTGGCCGTGAGCCGCCGCCGCAACTTCGCCGCCGACGACTTCCGGCGCCGCCACCCGGGCGGCGCGCTGGGGGCGGGCCTGCGCGGCGTGACCGAGGTCATCCGGTTCCGCGTGGGCGAGTCGGCCGCCACCGTTCCCGAGCGCGCCACCGTCGCCGAGGCGCTGCGCGCCGCGGGCGGCGGGCGGCGCGCGGGCGCCCTGCTCGTGGTCGACGCGAACGGCCGCCTCGCGGGAATCTTCACCGACGGCGACCTCCGGCGGCACATCAACGAGTCCGGCGCGGACGCGCTCGGCCGCCCGATCCGCGAGCTCATGACCGCACGTCCCTCGACCCTCTCCGCGGACGCGCTGGTGCGCGACGCGGTGCAGCTGGTGCGCGAGCGGCGCCTCGACGAGATCCCCGTGGTCGACGCGGACGGCCGGCCGATCGGGATCGTCGACGTGCAGGACCTGGTCGCGATGAAGGTGATCGAGGCGGCGGGCTGAGGGGCTGTCGACGGCCCGCGGCCGGGCCCGGGGCTCAACGGCCGCGCTTGAGGTCGTCGAGCATGCGGCGCAGCACGCGCACGCGAAGCAGGCTGCGAACCCGGGTCACCAGCTCGAGCTTGTTCACGGGCTTCGTGATGAAGTCGTCGCAGCCGCATTCCACGGCGCGCTCGAAGTCCCCCACCTCGTGGAGCGCCGTCACCATGATGACCACCGTGTCCCGAAGCGCCGGGTTCTGCTTGATCTTCTGGCAGACCTCGAAGCCGGACATGCGCGGCATCATCACGTCGAGCAGCACCAGGTCCGGGCGGAACCGCTCGGCCTGCGCCATGGCCTCGACGCCGTCGACCGCGGTCGCCACCTCCACGGGGAGCGTCTCGAGGTAGGCGGACACCAGCTCCGTGTTCTGCGGGTTGTCGTCGACCACCAGCACCTTCGAGCCGCGGATGTCGACCGGGCCCGCGCCGTCCTCGAGCACCGCCATGGGGTCCTGCTGCGCGCTTTCCATGGCGGAATCCTAGCGCGTCAGAGGAGCACGCGCGCGAGAAGCTCCACCGGGTGCAGCGCCTCGCGCGCCGCGCCGTCGTGGATCTGGTGGCGGCAGCTGGTGCCGGGCGCGCACACCGCGGCACCCGGCCGTGCGCGCACCGCGGGCAGCACGCCCTGCTCGGCGATGCGCATCGAGAGGTCGTAGCGGTCCTCGGTGAAGCCGAAGCTGCCGGCCATGCCGCAGCACCCGGTGGCGAGCACCTCGAGGTCCTTGCCGAAGTAGCGGCGCAGGAGCGCCGCGCTCGATTCGGCGCCCCAGAGCGCCTTCTGGTGGCAGTGCGCGTGCAGCGCGACGGGCCCGGCGTCGAACGCGGGCCGCTCCGGGCGCGACGGATGCGCGTCCCACGCGCGCTCGAGGAACTCCTCGACGAGGAAGGCCCGCGACGCGAGCGCCCCCAGGCGGTCGCGGTCGACGCCCATGCGCAGCTCGAGCCACTCGTCGCGGATCGCGCTCATGCAGCTGGGCTCGCACCCGACGACGGCGACGGCGCGCTCGCGCTCCATGACGGCCATCAGCCCCTCGGCGGTGGCGCGGCACTCGCGCGATGCCTCGGCGAGCATGCCCGTCGAGATGAGCGAGCGCCCGCAGCAGCCGAGCTCGGGCAGCACCACGCGGTAGCCGAACGCCTCGAGGAGCTCGACGGCCGCCTGCCCGATGCGCGGCTCGTTCCACACCGTGAAGCAGTCCGGGAAGAGCACGACCGCGGGCGCGCCGGCGGGCGCGCGGGACCCGCGCCGCCCGTACCACCCCAGCAGCGAAGGGCCGTACCGCGGCATCGACCGCCGCGGGTCGATGCCGAGGGCCCACGCCTGCACCGCGCGCACGAGCGGCACGCGATTCGCGAGGTTCACCAGCGGCCAGAGGCGCGAGAGCAGCCGGTTGCTGGCGCGCACGCGGCCGAAGACCTTCGCCGCGAAGGGGACGCGGCCGCGGCGGGCGAAGCCCTGCGCGGCGTACTCGGCCTTCAGCTTCGCGATGTCGACGTTCGAAGGGCACTCGCTCTTGCAGGCCTTGCAGCTCAGGCACAGGCCCAGCGTCTCCTGCACGTCGGGGCTGTCCCAGTCGGGTCGTCCGTCGGTGCCGAGCTGGCCGGTGATGGCCAGGCGCAGGTGGTTCCCGCGGCCGCGCGTCGAGTGGCGCTCGTCGAGCGTCGCCTGGTAGGAGGGGCACATCGTGACCGTGCCCTGCAGCTTGCGGCAGAGCCCGGCCCCGTTGCACATCTCGACCGCGTGCGCGAAGCCGTCCTCGCGCTCGTAGGTGAAGAACGTCTGCGTCGCCGGCACGTGCGCGTCGCGCCCGCCGGGCGCGATCCGGAGGTCCTCGACCGGCATCGACTCGCGCGCGAAGTCGACCTTGATCCCGGGGTTCATGAGCCCGCGCGGGTCCCAGATCCGCTTGACCTCGGCGAGCGCCCGGCAGACGGGCTCCCCGAAGTACCGCAGCTGCAGCGCCGTGCGCGATCGGCCCGAGCCGTGCTCGCCGCTGAGCGCGCCGCCGTGGCGCACGACGAGGTCCGTGACCTCCTTGCCGATCTCGACCATCCGCCGGCGGTCGGCCGGGTCGCCGAGGGCGAGCATGGGCCGGATGTGCAGGCATCCGACGCTCGCGTGGGCGTAGAAGCTCGCCCGCGTGCCGTGGCGCGCAAGGATCTCCTTGAACTCGCGGATGAACCCGGGCAGCCGCGACGGGTCGACCGCCGTGTCCTCGACGAACCCGAGCGGCTTGCGCACGCCGGGGACGCCGTGGAGGAGCGGCTCGCCGGCCTTGCGCAGCTTCCACGCCTCGGCCATGCGGCGGGCGTCGACGTACTGCTCCATCGGCTGGCCGGGCAGGCGCGCGCGCAGGTCGGCGAGCTTCGCGTCGACCTCCCCGGCCGACTGGCCGAAGTACTCGACGTACATCACCGCCCCGAGCTGCGTTCCCGCCGGGCGGGGCATCAACTCGACGTAGGCGGCGTACTCGCGGTTCTGCCTGGCGAGGTCGATGATCACGTCGTCGATCAGCTCGACCGCGGCGGGCCCGCTCGCGATCATCTCCGCGAGCGCCGCGAGCGCGTCGTCGACGCTCGCGAAGCCCATGATGGCGAGGCCCTTCGCCTTCGGCGTGGGCACCAGGCGGACCTCTGCGCCGACGACGGTGCAGAGCGTTCCCTCGGAGCCGCACACCACGTGGGCAAGGTTCACGCGGTCGAACGTGCCCGGGGTCGACCGTTCGAGCCCGTCGAGGAAGAGGTCGAGGTTGTAGCCGTCGACGTGCCGGAGGATCCGGGGAAAGCGCGCCCGGATCTCGTCGCGAAGCGGAACCAGCGCGTCGCGCATCGCCTCGGCGATGGCGCGCTGGCGCGGGTCGCGGTCGCACGAGCCCTCCTCGAGCCGGTGGACCCCGCCGTCGGCCAGCACCACGTCGACGGCGTGCAGGTTCTCGACGGTGCGCCCGTACATGATGCTGCGCATGCCGGCCGAGTTGTTGCCGATGGCGCCGCCGACCGCGTTGTGGCTCGAGGTCGCGGGGTCCGGAGCGAAGAAGAGCCCCCGCGGCGCGAGGTCGAGGTTCAGGCGGTCGATCACCACTCCGGGCTCGACCCAGGCACGGCGGCGCTCCGCGTCCACGCTCGTCACGCCGCGGCAGTGCGCGCCCAGGTCGACCACCACCGCGGAGTTCACCGTCTGGCCGTTGAGGCTCGTGCCCCCGCCGCGCGGGAGCACCGCCACGCCGTTGGCCATGCACCAACGGACGGCACGGACCGCCTCGGGCACGTCCTTCGGCACCACCGCCAGGATCGGGTCGACCTGGTAGATGCTGGCGTCCGTGGCGTAGAGCAGCC
>CAYSFS010000182.1:0-3832 GCA_964430235.1 uncultured Chitinophaga sp.
CGGGCCCCACGCTCGAGCAGGCGATCGACTACTTCAAGAACCAGACCAAGATCGATTTCCAGGTCGAGTGGAGCACGCTCAAGGATGTCGGCATCGAGCCCGAGGGAACCTCGGTCAAGGTCGACCTCGCGAGCATGCGCGTCGAGGCCGCGCTCAAGCGCGTCCTCGGCGAGGTCCGCAACAAGAACGACGACTCGCCCCCGAGCGAGCCGCTGGCCTTCGACGTCCAGGACGGCGTCGTCGTCATCACCACCAAGAGCGGCGTCCAGAACCGCCAGGTGATGGTGGTCTACGACGTGCGTGACCTGCTGTTCCAGGCGCCCGACTTCGACAATGCCCCCGAGTTCAACCTCAACCAGTCGATCCAGAACTTCGGCGGCATGGGCGGCGGCGGCGGCGGCATGGGCGGCGGCGGCGGCGGCTTCGGCGGCGGCGGCGGCATGGGCGGCGGCGGCGGCGGCGGCGGCATGGGCGGCGGCGGCGGCGGCGGCGGCGCGCCCTTCGGCGAGTCCGGCGAGGCCCCCGACCGCGGCGATCCCGGCGAGCGCCTCGAGCAGCTCAAGCAGCTGATCTACGACCAGGTCGAGGCCAACTGGGAGGAGACCGGCGCCGGCACCGGCAAGGACAAGATCACGGAGTTCAACAGGAACCTGATCGTCAACGCGTCGCCCGCGGCGCAGCGCTCCATCGAGGGCCTGCTGCAGCAGCTGCGCGCGATCCGTGCGCTCCAGATCAACATCGAGGGCCGGCTCGTGCAGGTCACGATGGACTGGTTCGAGCAGATCGGCATCGACTTCGACATGTACTTCAACACCAACGACCGCATGTGGTCCGCGGCGAAGGCGGTCGACCCGAACTTCCAGCTCAGCCAGTTCTTCTACCAGCCGGGCGGCAAGGGCGCCGTCAGCGGGTCGCCGGGCGGCGGCAACATCGGCCGCCTCAAGAACCCGGTCATCTGGGACGGTTTCGGAGCAAACACCCCGGGAACGAACGCCACGGTCGGCGTGACGGGCTACCCGACCGGCGGCTCCCCGCCGCTCCCCGCGGGCACCGGCAACACGATCACCTATGGCTCGTCGGTCCCGGTGCAGCCGATCGGCGTGCAGCAGGGCGAGATCACCCCGGTCAACGTGCAGCAGGAAGGCCTGCCGCTCATCAACTCGCTGGCCGCGGCCGGCCTGTCGGGCTTCGGCGCCGCGGTGCTGAACAACCCGGTCATGACCACGGGCTTCACGTACCTCGACGACATCCAGGTGGACCTGCTGATCACGGCGACGATGGCGGACCAGCGCAACATCGTGCTGACCGCGCCGCGACTGACGCTCTACAACTGCCAGCGGTCGTGGATCGCGGTCGGAAACGTGATCAGCTACATCTCGAACGTCGTGCCGGTGACGGGCGACAACTCGGGCGCCTTCTCGCCGATCATCGGCCAGCTGATCGTCGGCTTCGTGCTCGACATCGAGGCGTGCATCTCCGGTGACCGCCGGTACGTGACCATGACGGTCAACTTCGGCCTGAACCAGAACGCCCGCTTCAAGGAGCAGCCCGTGACCGGCGCCGCCGGCGGCGGCGGCGGCGGCGGCGGCGGTGGCGGCCGGGCCGAGCAGTTCCGTGCGGTCATCCAGCTGCCCGAGGTCACCGGCACGCAGATCAACACCACCGTGACCGTGCCGGACAAGGGCACGATCCTGCTCGGCGGCGCGCGCAACGTCCAGGAGTTCGAGGTCGAGGTCGGCGTGCCGCTCCTCTCGAAGATCCCGGTCGTCAACCGCTTCTTCACCAACCGCATCACGACCAAGAGCGAGACCTCGCTGCTGCTGCTGATCCGCCCCGAGATCATCATCCAGCAGGAGGAGGAGGACACGCTCTTCCCGGGCCTCCGCCAGCAGCTGGCCCCCGGCTCGTCCGGCTTCTGACGCGAGCGGCGCATCCCGCGATTCCTCCCGTGCCGGGAGCCTTCGGGCTCCCGGCACGTCGTTTCCGGGCCCGCGGGCGCCACTACACTGGGGCCAATGAGCGCCCAGGGCCCCATCCGGATCTCGACCGAACCCGAGTGCACGCGCGTCGAGTTCACCGAGAAGCACGTCATCGACGAGGTGGTCATCCGGCAGATCGGCAACGAGCTGACGAAGCTCGTCGACGCGTCGCCGCGGCCCCGGCTCGTGGTGAGCTTCACGGGCGTCGAGCACCTCTCGTCCGCCGCGCTCGGCACGCTCCTCACGGTGATGAATCGGGTCCGGGCGAAGGACGGCCAGCTCCGCCTCTGCGACATCGCGCCGCAGATCCTCCAGATCTTCGAGATCACCAAGCTGAACAAGGTCCTGCGGATCGAGAAGGACCTGGCCGCGGCCAAGGCCAGCCTCGGCGGGGCCGCGTGAAGGCAGCGATGGCGAACCCTGGCCAATCGCCGAGTCACCGCGCGCCGTTCGAGCGCACCTGGGTGCTGCGCGAGCAGCGCGACTCGATCGAGTCGCTCCAGGCCGACGTCGGTCGCGCGCTCCACGAGTTCGGCTACGGGGAGGCGTGCACCTTCGCCGTGCGACTGGCCCTCGAGGAGGCGCTCGTCAACGGGTTCCGGCACGGGAACAAGGGCGACGCGTCCAAGAGCGTGACGGTGCGCTGCCGCGTGGACGCCGGCCTCATGCAGCTCGAGGTGCAGGACGAGGGAGAGGGCTTCAACCCCGAGACCGTCCCCGACCCCACCGCCGAGGAGAACATCGAGATTCCCTCCGGTCGCGGCATCATGCTGATGCGCGCGTACATGACGTCGGTGGAGTACGTGCCCCCGGGCAATTGCCTGCGGATCACCTACCGCCGCGAAGAGGGCCCGCGCGCCTAGGCCTGCCCGCCCTCGCGCGGCGCGCGCGCGCGGATGCTGTCGTAGATGCTGGCCATCAGGCCCACCATGGGGAACTTCCCGCCCATGGGGCTCGGTCCCATGCGCCGCAGCAGCGCGTGCGGCACGTGCTCGGGCGCGGGCATGGCCAGCGCCTCGTCGAGCGGCGCGCCCGGGCGCCAGAAGTCCGACGCACAGAGCTCCAGCGGCTGCAGGCCCGAGTCGGACTCGTCCTCCGTCGCGGCCGCGTGCGCCTGCGAGACCCCCGAGGTCTGCAGCGTCCGCTGCTCCTGCAGCTTCTCGAGGAGCCTCTCGCCCTCGAGCCCGCGCAGCTGGAAGAGCACGACGGGATCGACCTCGATGCGTTCCGCCACCAAGGCCGCGGCCGCCGCGACGTGCTTGCAGGGCTGCGGCAGGCCGCAGTCGCACTGCGTGTGCACCCCGTCGCCCTCGCCGGGCACCAGTCGGCGGCCGATGGCGCGGAAGCAGTCCTCGATCGACTCGGGAACCTCGCCGGTGAGGAGGCGCGCCGCGAACACCGCCTCCGACGCCATGCGCTCGATGACCTTGTCCCACTCCTCCCGCGAGAGCGGCCGCGCCGCGATCCGCACCTGGTACGGCTTGACGCCGCGGCCCTGCACGGACGCCTCGACCGCGCCCGGGGTCACCACGTAGTTCGCCACCTGGCCGGCGAGCGCGTACTCCATGCCCAGCACCTTCGCGTCGGGGCGGATGCCCTCCTCGCACGCCGCGACGAACGCGGCCGCGTGCCACGGCAGGTCGTCGAGGCCGAGCTTGCGCCGGAACTTGATGCCGTGGCGCACGCGCCGCGGCTGCTCGAGCTTGCGCTGCGGGGGGCGGATCTCGAATCCCTCGGCGCTCATGCCGTGTCCTCCACCGATGCGCCGCGGAGCGACAGCAGGTCGCGCAGCTGCGCGGTGTTGAGCTCGGTGAGCCACTGCTCGCCGCTGCCGATGATCTGGCTGGCGAGCT
>CAYSFS010000183.1:0-3795 GCA_964430235.1 uncultured Chitinophaga sp.
CGCCGGGGTAGAGCTTCACCGGCCGAAGGTTGACGTGGTGGTCCATCACGAAGCGAAGGGGCAGGAGGACGCCGCGCTCGAGGATCCCCGGCGGCACCGACGGATCCCCGATGGCTCCGAGCAGGATGGCGTCGTAGCTGCGCAGCTCCTCGACAACCGCGTCGGGCAGGAGCTCACCGGTCGCGTTGTATCGGCGAGCACCCAGGTCGTACTCCGTCGTCGTCACCTCGAGGTCGGCCAGAGGCGCGATTGCCTGGAGCACCTTCATCGCCTCAGCCACCACCTCCGTGCCGATGCCGTCGCCGGGAATGAGGGCCAGGTTCAGGGACGTCGCCATGCGTGAAGGGTAGTGAACCGGGCACGATGGACCCGTGACGGGATCTCGCAGGCGCCACTGGTCGGACCTCTCGACGGGCGCGCAGGTGGCCATCGTCGCCGCCGGCGCCGTGCAGTTTGGGCTCGCCGTGACCGCGTGGTGGGACCTCGGCCATCGCCCGGCCGCGCAGGTGCGAGGCCCGAAGGCGGCGTGGGCCGCCGGCATCGCCGTCAACTGGGTCGGGCCGATCGCCTACTTCACCCTTGGCCGCCGACCCTCCCGCGCGGCCGAGCTGCGCGCCGGCTGAGCTGCGCGCCTACGCCGCGACGGTGATCGCGAGTCCCTGCCGGTCGTCGCCGCCTCGGCGCGTGAGGAGCCAGCCGAGGATGCCGTAGCGACGGCGGACGAGGTCGGTCGTCCGAGCCGTGCCGGCCGCGTCCTGCAGCACCGCGGTCCCCGCGACCTCGTCGCCCTTGAGCCGGCCCCGTGCGTCGCATGGGGCGAGCAGCACGTCGCCGCGGGCACGGATCCGCTTCACCTTTCCCGAGGAGCCCTGGGTCGTCACGAGAAGACGGTCGCCATCGCGCACGAGCCACACCGGGGTCCGAACAACCGTCCCGTCCTTGCGAAACGTCCCGAGGGACAGGTACTTGGCTGAGGCGAGCGCCTCGATCTCGGTCGACATGGCCTCATTCACGTCCTTCGCCGCTCCTCGTGTGGCGACGCGGAATCCGCGGGCGCCGGGCGGAGCAGTGGGAGAGGAGCCGCAGTCGTCAGCGGACGCTGACGGTCACGAGCCGCGGAGCCGCGGCGTCGGGCCTGCGGATGACGATGCGGGACACCGACGGCGCCCCTCCCCCGTTCACGACGACGACGACGCGGCCGGGACCGCAGCCCGGGGCCACCCGTGAGGTGGCACCGGCAGGCGCCTTGACCTTCGTGCCCGGCGCTGCGCAGGCGACGTAGCTCCAGCTTCGCCCGGGAAGGCAGGCGCGGCCGATGCAGGTCGTTCCGGCGTCACCCGCTGTCCGAAGCACGCCCCGAGGAGACACCGTGCGACGCTGAGTGAAGGACCCCTGCGACGATCCGGCTGACGTAAGCCCCGTCGCGCTCGCCGCCGAGGCACCGGGGGTTCCCGAGGGAGTCTGTGCCGTGACCGCGGCAGTGGACGCCTCCGCACCGCCGGCCGAGGCCGACCCCCCGCCACTCCCCGACCCGCCGCCACCCCCGGACCCGCCGCCACCCCCACCACCGGAACCGCTCACGGCGCTTCGCACGACGTCGAGGCTCGCGTTCCCGACTCGGGCAAGCACGACCGCCGCGGTGCTCCCGACGGCCACGCCGCCGTTCACCCCACTCGGCCACACCGTCGGGGACGTGCTCCCGCTGGGCACTGACGCGGGGAACGCCCACGTCGCTCCCCCGTCTGCGGACTGGGCGACCTGGACGCCGACCGAGCTTGCCGACCACGCGAGCACGACCTGGTTCCCGCTGAAGCCGAAATCCATGGGGTCGTACTCGGCGATCATGGAAAGCGGGCCCGTGAGGACCGGCGTGTTGGCGCCCGCGGGCGTCTGGGAGGGAGCCACCCAGTTCTGGCCCGCGTCAGCGCTCCTGATGACCGACACGCGCGAGTTCTGGCGGTAGGCCACCACGAGGTTGGACCCGGACATGGCGAGCACCGATCGGTTCGCCGCCGAGGAGTGATCCGGTGTGATGAGCCACCCGCCGAGCGACCCGTTCGGCAGCTGGCCGCTCGCGGGCTCCACCCACGTCAGCCCGCCGTCACTGCTCGTGGCACCCTCGATCACCTCGTAGCCGCGGCCATCATCCCGTTCCCAGATCGCGACGGCCGACGATCCCGAGATCTGCACGGAGACGCCGGAGCGTAGATCCCGGCTGAGCAAAGGCAAATCAGAGATCGCGGTCGGCGCCTGCCAGGTCGCACCGCCATCCGCACTCCTTCGGATGCCCGCGAGACTGCTGGCGGCGAACGGGACCCACGACACGAGCGCGGACTGCCCGTCGATGGCAACCGCCAGCGGCTGGCCCGGGCGCCCGGTCGCGAGCTGCGTCGCCGCGGACCAGGTCTGTCCGCCGTCGGCGCTTGAGGCCACCTCGGTGAACCACGTCGGGCCTGCGTTCCTGCGAACCCAGGCTGCCACGACCCTGTCGCCGGACATCGCGACCGAGAAGTCGACGATGCCCGGATCGCCTACCTGGGACAACGGCGGTCCCTGCGTCCATGTCACGCCTGAGTCCGCCGAGTAGGCGACCCGGACCCGATCGTCCCCCCAGAGGGCCACCGCCTTCGTTCCGCTCATCGCCAAGGCGGGCGGGACATCACCGGCGACGAGGGCGAGTCTCGAGCCGGACTGCGGGGTCGTCGTGGCGTCGGTCCAGCTGACTCCGCCGTCGGCGCTCACCGCAACCGCCAGACCGTCGCTCGAACTACTTGACCTCACGAAGAGAGCGATCGCCCGGTCCCCCGAGATCGCCACTTCACTCGCTGGCACCCCGCTCGCGGTCAGCCGCGCCGAACTCCCCAGCGGCGTGGAGGTCGCCTCAGTCCAGGCACCGGCGCCCGACGCCGACGCGGGTGCTGCACCCGCGAGCGCAGCCAGGCCGACGAGAGCGGCGACAGGGAACAGCAACAGACCCCGCTTGGATGTTTGGCGCATCTCAACACCATAAGTCGATGTCAGGGCTCTGACAAGTTGTCTACACCAGTCGCGTTGCCAGCCCCGCTGTCACGTCCTTCGTCCGGCCCGCTGGTACCCTGCTCCCGTGCGCCACTCACTGCTCCTCCTTCGCAGCCGCGGCGAGGCCTAACCACCGGCCTCCTCGTCGCGGGAGTGCTGCGTTGGCCGGTCGGACCCGGCCCCACTCAACCCAGGAGCACCCAGCGATGACGATTGACCAGCCGTACGAGATCCGCAACACCCAGCAGGCATCCCAGATGCCCTACCAGCGCTACTCCCCCTTCATCCCGATCGCGCTTCCTGACCGAACCTGGCCCAGCAAGATCATCACCCAGGCACCGCGGTGGTGCGCGGTCGACCTGCGCGACGGGAACCAGGCCCTGATCGACCCGATGACCCCCGCACGCAAGCTGCGGATGTTCAACCTCCTGGTGAGCATGGGCTACAAGGAGATCGAGGTCGGCTTC
Organism: uncultured Chitinophaga sp.; assembly: GCA_964430235.1. Lineage (GTDB taxonomy): Bacteria > Planctomycetota > Phycisphaerae > Phycisphaerales > SM1A02 > UBA966. Next base: position 3,486 of record CAYSFS010000183.1, read on the forward strand.
CCATCCGCTTCGCAGACCGACTTCGACTTCGTGCGGCTGCTGATCGACGAGAACCTCATCCCCGACGATGTGGTGATCCAAGTACTCACCCAGTCCCGCGAGCACCTGATCGAGCGCACCTTCGAGGCCATTCGCGGAGCGAAGCAGGCGATCGTCCACCTCTACAACTCCACGTCGACGCTCCAGCGCCGCGTGGTGTTCGGGCTCGATGAGGACGGCATCGTCGACATCGCGGTCCACGGGGCTCAGCTGTGCCAGAAGTTCGCGGACCAGATCGCCGACGAGACGGATGTCTTCTTCGAGTACTCCC
>CAYSFS010000184.1:0-3761 GCA_964430235.1 uncultured Chitinophaga sp.
CGCCTCGCGCACGGCGCCGTTCGTGTCGAAGGCCAAGGGCGTCCCGTGGGCGAACGTGGCCGCGAAGGTCATGATGGGCGCGTCGCTCGACTCCCTCGGGGTCGGGGAGGTCCACGACACCGGCTTCTACGCGGTGAAGGAGAGCGTCTTCCCGTTCGCGAAGTTCCCCGGCGTCGACGTGGTGCTCGGCCCCGAGATGCGCTCGACCGGCGAGGTGATGGGCACCGACCGCAGCCTGCCGGTGGCGTTCGCGAAGGCGCAGATGGCGGCGGGCGTGTTCCTGCCGACGTCGGGCAACGTGTTCCTCTCGGTGCGCGACGGCGACAAGGCGCAGTCCGTCGAGGTCGCGCGCAGCCTCGACTCCATGGGCTTCACCGTGCTCTGCTCCGACGGAACCTCGCGCATGCTGCGCGAGCACGGCATCGCGTCCACGGTGGTCCCGAAGATCGCCACGGGACAGCGCCCCAACGTGCTCGACCTCATCGCGAACGGGCAGGTGCAGCTGGTCGTCAACACGCCCACCAAGAAGGGCGGCTCCACCGACGAGGGCCGCATCCGGGCCCAGGCCGTGCGCTCGAACGTGCCCATCATCACCACCATCGCCGGCGCGCGCGCCGCGATGCAGGCGATCTCGGCGCTCCGGGCGGGCCACTGGCAGGTGGTCGCGACGCAGGACTGCTTCCCGCACCTGGCGCGCCCCGCGGCCCCGGCCGCGCGCGCCCCGGAGCCCGTCGGGGCATGAGCGCGATCCGCGAGGACCTCCTCGCGCTCCTCGCCCGAACGGCGAGCAACTTCATCTCGCAGCCGACCAGCGAGCTCGACGCGAACATCGACCGCACGCTCGCCGCCATCGGCGGCATGTTCGACGTCGACCGCGCCTACGTGTTCACGCTGTCGGCCGACGGCGGCCTCATGAGCAACACGCACGAGTGGTGCGGCGCCGGCGTCGAGGCGCAGATCGCGAACCTGCAGGGGCTTCCCGCGGACATCGCCCCCTGGTGGATGGGCGAGCTGCGCGCGGGACGCGCCATCAACCTCACCACGCTCGACGACCTGCCCCCCGGCGCCACGGCCGAGCGGGGGATCCTGGAGCCGCAGGGCATCCGGTCGCTCCTGGCGCTGCCGCTCGTCTGGCGCGGCCACCTCGACGGATTCGCCGGATTCGACCACGTGCGCGCGCACCGCACGTGGACGCAGGAGGAGGTCGAGGTGCTGCGCGTCGTGGTCAGCAGCTTCGCCCAGGCGTTCGAGCGGCGCCGCATCGACGAGCGTCTCGAGCTCGCGTCGACGGTGTTCCACAACGCCCACGAGGGCATCTTCGTGACCGACCGCGAGGAGCGCATCCTCGACGTCAACCCGACGTTCACCGAGATCACGGGCCACGCGCGCGAGGACGTGCTCGGCCGCACGCCGAACCTGCTCTCGTCCGGGCGCCACGGCCCCGACTTCTACGAATCGATGTGGGGCGCGATCAACGCGACCGGCCATTGGCGCGGCGAGCTCTGGAATCGCCGCAAGGACGGCACGCTCTACCTCGAGCGGCTCACGGTGTCCGCCGTCCGGGACGCGCGCGGGCAGGTCGAGCGGTACGTCGGCGTCTTCAGCGACATCACGCGCCTGCGCGAGCAGGCCGAGCGCCTCGAGCAGCTCGCGTACCAGGACGCGCTCACGAAGCTCCCGAACCGCGTTCTGCTCGGCGACCGCATGGAGCAGGCGCTCTCGCACGCCCGCCGGAGCGGCACGATGCTCGCGGTCGGCTACCTCGACCTCGACGGTTTCAAGCCCGTGAACGACCGCCACGGCCACGCCGCCGGCGACCGCCTGCTCGTCGAGATGGCGCAGCGCCTGAAGGGGACGCTGCGCTCCGGCGACACCGTGGCGCGCCTCGGCGGCGACGAGTTCGTCGTCATCATGCCCGGCCTCCACTCGCGCGAGGAGTGCGAGGTGCTGGTCGACCGCGTGCTGCGCGTCGTCGCCGAGCCGTTCGAGGTGGCCGAGGGCCAGCTGCACGCGCTGACCGCCAGCATCGGCGTCCGCGTGGTGCCGCCCGACGACGCCGACCCCGACACGCTGCTGCGCCAGGCCGACCAGTCGATGTACGCGGCGAAGCAGGAGGGCCGCGGCCGGGCGCACTTCTTCGACCCCGAGCGCGACCGCCAGGTGGTCCTGCGGCGGGACCAGATCGCGCGCGTCGGGCGCGGCATCGCCGAGCGGGAGATGGTGCTCCACTTCCAGCCGATCGTTGACCTCGCGACCGGCGCGGTGAGTTTCGCGGAGGCGCTGGTGCGCTGGCGCCGACCCGACCTCGGCATGCTCCCGCCGGGCGACTGGATGGCGACGGTGGAGGACCACCCGGTGATCGCGGAGCTCGGCGACTGGGTGCTCGACGAGGCGCTGGGCCGCTGCGCGGGGTGGGCCGCGTCCGGCGCCTGCGGCGGCGTGAGCGTCAACGTCTCGGCGTTCGAGCTGCGCGATCCCGCGTTTCCCGCGCGCGTGCGCCGCGCGCTCGAGCGGCACCCCGGCGTCGCGCCGTCGAGGCTGAAGCTCGAGGTGCTCGAGAGCGCCGCGCTCGCCGACATCGCGGCCGTCACCGAGACGATGGACGCATGCCGGGCGCTCGGGGTCGAGTTCGCGCTCGACGACTTCGGCACGGGCTACTCGTCGCTCACCTACCTCAAGCGCCTCCCGGCGAGCACCCTGAAGATCGACCGGTCCTTCGTGGCGGACATGCTGTCGGACGACGCCGACCGCGCGATCGTGACCGGCGTCATCGGGCTGGCGAGGGTGTTCGGCCGGGCGTCGGTCGCCGAGGGCGTCGAGAGCCACGAGCACGCCGTCGCGCTGCGGGCCCTCGGCTGCGACATGGGCCAGGGCTACGGGTTCGCGCCGCCCATGCCGCCCGAGGCCTTCGAGGCGTGGGCACGGCCCCGCCGCGCGGGGGCCACCTATACTTCCGCTCCCCATGCAGACCGTGACTGACCTCCTGCCGGCCTGGTTCCCCTCGGGCGCATCGCTCGCGCAGCTCGTCACGAGCGCGCTGGTGGTCTTCCTGGCGCTCCACGTGATCCTGGGCGCGTGCGCCTACGCCATCTGGCTCGAGCGCCGCCTGTCCGCGTGGATGCAGGACCGCGTGGGCCCGAACCGCGTCGGCCCGTGGGGCCTGCTGCAGCCGATCGCCGACGGCCTGAAGTTCTTCCTCAAGGAGGACTACACGCCGAACCACGTCGACAAGGCGATGTTCATGGCGGCGCCCGCGATGCTCGCGGTGCCCTCGCTCATCGGCTTCGTGGTCATCCCGTGGGGCGGCACGCTCGACCTCGCGAGCATCCCGTTCCTCGGGCTCACGGGCTCCGTCAAGATCGTGGGCGCGGACGTGAACGTCGGCGTCGTCTACATGCTTGCGATCGCGAGCCTCGCGGTCTACGGCGTGGCGCTCGGCAGCTGGGCATCCAACAACAAGTTCAGCTTCCTCGGCGGCCTGCGCGCGTCGGCGCAGATCATCAGCTACGAGATCCCGATGGGCGTGGCGATGCTCGCGGTGATCCTGATGTCCGGCAGCTTCACGCCCGGCGAGATCATCGCGTCGCAGCAGGCGTCGACCTGGAACATCGTGCAGCAGCCGCTCGCGGCCATCCTCTTCTACGTCTGCATGCTGGCCGAGACCAACCGACTTCCGTTCGACCTCGCCGAGTGCGAGAGCGAGCTCGTCGGCGGCTACCACACCGAGTACTCGAGCATGCGCTTCGCGCTGTTCTTCCTCG
>CAYSFS010000185.1:0-3728 GCA_964430235.1 uncultured Chitinophaga sp.
GGCGCCGCCGGCGGGGCGCCCCCTTACGGCTTCGGCGCCTCTGCCAACGAGAGCACCGCCCGCCAGCCCGAGATGGGCGGCCGCATCTTCACCAACATGATCCTGACCGCCGCGCTCGTCGAGGGCGTCGCCCTCTTCGCGGTCGTCGTGTCCCTGCTCGGCATCAACAAGTGAGTTGACCGGGCCGGGCCGAAGGGCCCAGCATTCGGTCCCCCTCCCCGGAAGGGGAGGGGGCACCATTCACGAACTCCCCGCCGCGTGTGCGGGGAACCCCCAAGGAGCAACGCATGCAATCCCTCCTCCTCGCCGCCGAAGGCGCCGGCAACCCGGTCTCGTTCGAGATCCTGCCCGCCGTCACCGCGTTCGTCGTGTTCGGCCTGGCGTTCGGAATCCTCTCCGTGTTCGTCTGGCCGAAGATCGCGACCGCGCTCGACGAGCGCAACGCGAAGATCGTCGGCGAGATCAAGGCCGCCGAGGAGGCGCGCGCGGCCGCGAAGGGCGCGCAGGCCGAGTTCGAGCGCCAGCTCGCCAACGCCCGCGAGGAGGCCGCGAACATGATCAAGCAGGCCCGCGCCGACGCCCAGCGCGTCGCCGACGAGCTGAAGGCCCGCAACGAGCAGGAGCTCGCCGAGCGCGTCGCCCGCGCCAATGCCGACATCGAGGCCGCCCGCAAGGCCGCGGTCGCCGAGCTGCACGCGCAGTCGGCGGCGCTCGCGCTCGACGTCGCGTCGAAGATCCTGCGCCGCCAGGTGAACGAGCAGGACAACGGCCGGCTCGTCCAGGAATCGCTCAGCGAACTCGCCTCCAGCCGCCGCTGAGGAACCCATGCCCACCCAGGTCGACGAAGTCGCGAAGGTGTATGCCCGGTCCCTCTTCGAGCTCGCGCGCGAGCTCGGCGGGGACGCCGGCGTCGCCTCCATGGGCGCCGAGCTGCGCGAGGTCTGCGAGCTCGCGCGCGGCGACCGCAGGCTGCAGGAGTTCTTCCGCTCGCCCATCGTCGACCCCGCCCGCCGCGCCGAGTCGCTGCGCCGGATGTTCGGCGGCAAGGTGACCGACACGCTCCTCAACTTCATGCTCGTCCTCAACCGCAAGGGCCGGCTCGCCGAGCTCCTCGCGATCGACGAGGCCTACGAGGCGATGGAGCAGGAGGCCTTCGGCCGCGTCGAGGTCGACGTGTTCACGCCCTCGGGCGCGGTCGACGGCGCTGCCCGCGAGTCGCTGGCCGCGGACCTCCGCAAGTCCCTCGGCAAGGAGCCCGTCCTCCGCTTCTACGCCGACCCCGCCATGATCGGCGGCCTCAAGATCCGCATCGGCGACCGCCTCATCGACGGGTCGGTCGCCGCGCAGCTGCGCCGCATGCGCGGCGCGCTCCTCGAGCGTGGGCTCGGCGGGCGCAACCCAGGAACCTTCATCGCCTGACCCACGGGCGAACGACCGCACCCGCGCGCGACGCGCGCACCGAACGACACCAGACCGCAGAACCGAAAGGCACACCGTGAAGATCAAGACCGACGAGATCGCATCCGTCATCAAGCAGGAGATCCAGAACTTCGCCTCGCAGCTCGAGATCTCCGAGGTGGGCCAGGTGGTCGAGGTGGGCGACGGCATCGCCCGCGTCTACGGCCTCGGCAAGGTGATGTCCGGCGAGCTGCTGGAGTTCCAGACCCAGAGCGGCAAGACCGTCACGGGCCTGACCATGAACCTCGAGAAGGACACCGTCGGCGCCGCGCTCTTCGGCGACACGGACCTCATCCGCGAAGGCGACACCGTGAAGGCCACGGGCCGCATCCTCGAGGTGCCGGTGGGCCCCGAGATGCTCGGCCGCGTCGTCGACCCGCTGGGCGTGCCGCTCGACGGCGGCCCCGCGATCCGCGCCAGCGGCAGCCGCAAGGTCGACATCGTCGCCCCCGGCATCTCCGCCCGCCAGCCCGTGAAGGAGCCGCTGCAGTTCGGCATCAAGGCCGTCGACAGCATGATCCCCGTGGGCCGCGGCCAGCGCGAGCTCGTGATCGGCGACCGCAAGACGGGCAAGACCGCGGTCTGCCTCGACTGCATCATCAACCAGAAGAAGTACTGGGGCACCCCCGAGGCGGTGGTGTGCATCTACGTCGCGGTCGGCCAGAAGGACTCGACCGTCGCCGGCGTCGTCGAGACGCTGCGCAAGAACGGCGCGATGGACTACACGATCGTCGTGAACGCCGGCAGCTCGGCCCCCGCGCCGATGCAGTACATCGCGCCCTACTCGGGCTGCGCGATGGGCGAGTACTTCATGTGGCAGGGCAAGGAGGGCAAGACCCCGAAGCACGTGCTGGTGGTCTACGACGACCTGTCCAAGCAGGCCGTGGCCTACCGCGAGCTGTCGCTCCTGCTGCGCCGCCCGCCGGGCCGCGAGGCGTACCCGGGCGACGTGTTCTACCTGCACAGCCGCCTGCTCGAGCGCGCCACCAAGCTCTCGAACGAGAACGGCGGCGGCTCGCTGACCGCGCTCCCGATCATCGAGACGCAGGAAGGCGACGTGTCGGCGTACATCCCGACCAACGTCATCTCGATCACCGACGGCCAGATCTACCTGCAGCCCGAGCTCTTCTCGGCCGGCGTGCGTCCCGCCATCAACGTGGGCATCAGCGTGAGCCGCGTGGGCGGAAACGCGCAGATCAAGGCCATGAAGGAGGTCGCCGGCTCGCTGCGCCTGGACCTCGCGGCGTACCGCGAGCTCGAGGCGTTCGCGCAGCTCGGCACCGAGCTCGACGCCGCCAGCCAGCGCCAGCTCGACCGCGGCGCGCGCATGGTCGAGCTGCTGAAGCAGGGCCAGTTCGGCCCCTTCGACGTCATCGACCAGTGCATCTCGATCTACGCCGCGAGCAAGGGCTTCATGGACGACGTCCCGGTGGCCAAGGTGAGCGCGTTCGAGAAGGGCCTGCTCGAGCACTTCCAGGGCCCCGCGAAGGCCGTGCGCGACCAGCTCGCCGAGAAGAAGAGCTTCAAGGGCCTCGACGACCAGTTCGGCGCGGCCATCAAGGCGTTCAAGGCGACGTTCCGCTGATCCACCCGGCGCTCGAGGCCCATCGATCCCGCTACGCCGGCCGCCGCGTCGCGGTGACGGGCGGGGCGGGCTTCATCGGCAGCCACCTCGTCGACGCCCTCTGCGCCCTCGGCGCGGAGGTCGTCGCCCTTGATGACCTGTCGAACGGCCGCCGCGCGAACCTCGCGGGGGCCGGCGCGCGGGCCCGTTTCGTGGAGGGTTCGATCGCGTCGCAGGCGGCGCTCGACGACGCGCTCGCGGGCGCCGACACGGTGTTCCACCTCGCGGCGAAGGGCAGCGTGCCGCAGAGCATCGAGGCGCCTCGCGAGTACCACGAGGTCAACGTCGGCGGCACGCTCGGCGTGCTCGAGGCGTGCCGCCGGCTGGGCGTGCGCCGCGTCGTGTACTCGGCCTCGAGCAGCGCGTACGGCGACCAGCCCGGCCTCCCGAAGGTCGAGTCCATGGTGCCCGACCCGCGCTCGCCCTACGCGTACTCGAAGCTCGCGTGCGAGCACCTGATGCGCGCCTGGAGCCGCTGCTACGGGCTCGAGACGGTGAGCCTGCGGTACTTCAACATCTTCGGGCCCAGGCAGCGGCACGACTCGCCGTACGCGGCGGTGGTGCCCATGTTCGCCGAGCGCATCCGCGCGGGCGCGCGCCCCGTGATCTACGGCGACGGGCTGCAGACGCGCGACTTCACGCACGT
>CAYSFS010000186.1:0-3647 GCA_964430235.1 uncultured Chitinophaga sp.
GCCTTCCCGTCACGCATGCCTCGCACGCGCGTCCCCGAGCGGATGGACGATCCCGGGATCGACACCGCCGCGCACGCGCACGCGCTCCGCGGGCTGGCGCGGCTGAACGCGTGGTCCGCGAGCCACCGTCTGCTGTGGCCCGCCGTGCGACGCGCGGCGATGGCGGCGCGGGAAGCCGGGCGACGCGCCAGGGTGATGGACGTCGCGACGGGTTCGGCGGACGGGCCCGTTCGCCTGGCGACGACGGCGGCACGGCACGGCATGCCCATCGCGCTGGTGCTCTGCGACAGCAGCGCGACGGCGCTCGACGCCGCCATGGCGCGGGCGCGCGACGCGGGCGTCGAGGCCGAGGCGCACCGCTGCGACGTGCTGCGTGACCCGCTGCCCGGGCACGCCGACCTCGTGACGTGCTCGCTCTTCATGCACCACCTCGACCGCGACGACGCGGTGCGCGCGATGCGGGCGATGTCCCGCGCGGGTGGCGCGGCGGCGATCGCGGATCTCGACCGCTCGCGCGGCGGACTTGCGCTCGCGTGGCTCGGCGCGCACGCGCTCTCGCGGTCGCCCGTGGTGCACTTCGACGCGACCGCGAGCGTCCGGGCCGCGCACGCTCCGCACGAGGCGCTGGCGATGGCGCGCGACGCGGGAATGCCCGGCGCGCGCGTGCGGACGCGCATCCCGTTCCGGTGGGTGCTCGAATGGGAGCGTGCATGAACGGCGACCGCTTCGACGTCCTGGTGATCGGCGCCGGGCCGGCGGGCACGTGCGCGGCGATCGCGGCGATCGCGGCCGGCGCGCGCACGGCGATCGTCGAGCGCGCGGACTTCCCCCGCGCCAAGGTGTGCGGATGCTGCCTGTCGCCCGCCGGGGTTGCCGCCCTCCGGGAGCTCGGCGCGGACGACGCGCTGCGCGACGCGGTGCCGCTCCGCGAGGTGACGGTGGAGGCCGGCGGCGCGATCGCGCGGATCGCGGGCGACCGCGGCATGGCCATCGGGAGGGACGCGCTCGACGACCGGCTGCTGCGGCACGCGCGGGCGCGCGGCGCGGTCGCATGGACGGGAACCACCGCGTCCGTGAAGGCCCCGGGCGCGGTGACCGCGACCGATCGCGCCGGCGGATCGACCTTCGAACTGCGGGCATGCGTGGTCGTGGTGGCCGACGGGCTCGGAGGATCGTCGCTCGCGGCCCACGGAGCCGCGCCGGCGGGTGCACCGGAAGCGGCGCCGGGCTGGCGCATCGCGCGCCGGAGCCGCATGGGGTTCGGGGCCGTGCTGCCCGGCGACGCCGTGCGGTGCGCGCCCGGGTGCATCGTGATGAAGGTCGTGCGCGGCGGGTACGTCGGGCTCGTTCGGCTGCCTGACGGCCGCGTCGACGTCGCCGCCGCGGCGGACCCCATGGTGGTCCGGCGGCTCGGCGGCCCGGCGGACTGCGCCGAGGCGTGGCTTGCGGACCACGTGCTGCGGGCGGGCGCGATCCGCGAAGCAGCGTGGCGCGGGACGCCCGCGCTGACGCGCCGGCGCGCACGAGTGCACGGACCCGGGCTCCTCGTGGTCGGCGACGCGTCCGGTTACGTCGAGCCGTTCACGGGCGAGGGCATGGGATGGGCGATGAACGCGGGACGCGCGGCCGGCGCGCTCGCCGCACGGGTGGCGCAGGGCGCGGCGCGGACCGACGAGTGGCCGCGCGCGCTGAATGCGCTCGCGGCGCGCGACCGGGTGCGATGCCGCGCGATCGCGCTCGCGCTCCGCAGCCCGGCGTTCACGGGCGCGGCGCTTCGGGCGTTCGCGCTGGCCCCGTCGCTCCTCGATGCGTTTGCGCGTCGCATCGGAAGACCCACGGCGAGGACGGCATGAACGATCCTGCGCTCCGTTCGATCGCGACCGCCGTGCCGGACGACTCGCTCGACCGCGACCGCTGGCTTGCCGCCGCGGACCAGATGAGTCCGCCCGAGGTCGACCGCAAGGTGCTCGCGCGGCTCGCGGAGCGAAGCGGCATCGACGCGCGCGGATGCTCGGCGACCACCGAGGGCCCGGACGCCTTCTACCGCACGCACGCGGACCCGGATCCCGGGACGGCGGCGCGCATGGCGCTGTGGGGCAAGTCGGCGCGCGCGATGGCGGAGCGTGCGGCGCGCAGCGCGCTGGATGAGTCCGGCGTGGCGCCGGGCGAGGTCACGCACGTGATCACGGCGTCGTGCACGGGGTTCGAGTCGCCCGGGGTGGATGCACACCTCATCGAGTCGCTGGGGCTCCCGGCGACCGTCCGCCGCGTGAACGTCGGATTCATGGGGTGCCACGCGGCGGTGAACGCGTTGTCCGTCGCGCGCGACGCGGTGCGGTCGCAGCCGGGCGCCGTGGCGCTGGTGTGCTGCGCGGAGGTCTCGACGGCGCACTTCCACCGATCGACGCGGCTCGATCACCTGGTGGCGAACACGCTGTTCGCCGACGGCGCGGCCGCGATGGTGGTGGCCGAGGGGCCCGGCCCGCGCGTGGCAGGCACGCATTCGGAGCTGATTCCCGGCACCGCGCACGAGATGGCGTGGACCGTCGGCGACCACGGGTTCAGCATGACGCTCGGCGCGGGGGTGCCCGACGTCCTCCGGCGCACGGTGGGGCCGTGGGTCGACGGCGCGCTCGCCCGGCACGGCTTGCGGCGCGACTCGGTGGGCGGATGGGCCGTGCACCCGGGCGGGCCACGCGTGCTCGACGCCGTGGGGGAGTCGCTGGGGCTTCCGGCCGAGGCGCTTCACGCGAGCCGCTCGGTGCTGCGCGAGCACGGCAACATGTCGAGCGCCACCCTGCCCTTCATCCTGAGGCGGCTGGCAGACGCCGGCACGCCGCGGCCATGGGTCGGGCTCGCGTTCGGGCCGGGGCTCGTGGGCGAGATGGTGCTGGTGACGTGAGCCGCGGCGCCGCCGGCGGCGTTCCCGCGTTCACTTCGGCTTGTTCGTGTTCGCCATGGCGACCACCTTCGCGCCGTCTCCGGTTCCCTGGAACACGCAGAGGAACGGCGCGGGGTCGGCAGGCAGCGACGTCCAGCCGATCTTCTGCCCCATGGTGAGCGTGCAGGTGACCACCGTGAGCCCGCCGCACGCCGTGGCGCGCGCGTCGGCGATCACGGGCTCGGTGGTGGTCGCGTGCGACGCGCCCTTCACGATGTCGGCCTTCGCCTTCTGGCCCTTGAAGTTCACGACCTGCATGCCCTCGGCGATCATCGCGTCGAAGGGCGCGAGGTCCTTCGCGCGCTGCGCGTCGAGGAAGCGCCGCACCATCGAGGCGCCGTCCTTGGACGCCGCCTCGTCGGCGGTCACGCGCGGCGCGCCGGGCGCGGGGCGCACGGCGGGCATGTGGAGCGAGGCCCACGCCGCGAGCCTCCATCCGCCGGTCACGGGCTGCCACACGCCGAGCCTGCACGCGGGCGCGGCGTCGAGCTGCACGCCGCCAAGCGACTGCGCGACGGACACCTGGCACGTCACCACCAGCGCGTCTCCCACGCGCGTGGCGATCACGTCGGTGACCTTCGGGCCCTTCGCTCCCATCGCCTTCACGGCCTCGAGCTGCGCGGCATGCCCGACCGCGCCGTCGAAACCGATGCGCTGGAAGCCGGGCTGCATCATGCGGTCGACCGCGGCGACGTCGCCGGCCGCG
>CAYSFS010000187.1:0-3630 GCA_964430235.1 uncultured Chitinophaga sp.
GTGAAGAGGTCCACCTGGATGCGGCCGCAGGTGGGGCAGGCGATCAGCTCGACGCCCTTGCGCTCGCGCTTGCCCAGGCAGTAGAGGATCTCGAGCCCGTCCTTGACCTCGTCGATGTGGTCGCTGGCGTAGCTGATGCGAAGGGTGTCGCCGATGCCGTTGGCGATCAGCGTGCTCAGCGCGGCCACGCTGCGGATGGCGCCGGTGGACTTCGGGCCGGCGTGCGTGACGCCCAGGTGCAGCGGGTAGTCGAAGCGGTCGGCGATCTCGGTGTAGATGTCGATCACCAGCGCCGGGTCCATGCTCTTGGCGCTGATCACGATGTCGTCGAAGCCGCGCGCGTGGAAGATCTCGAGGTACTCCTCGAGCTTGGCGATCATGAGCGCCAGCAGGTGTCCGGACCGGTGCCCGGCGAAGTACTTGCCGAGCTCCTCCATGCGCTTCTGCTTGTCCTTGCGCTCGATGATCGATCCCTCGTTCACGCCGATCCGGATCGGGATCCTCCGCTCCTTGCAGGCGTCGATCACCTTGTTGACCTGGTCGCGGTCGTTGATGTTGCCGGGGTTGAGGCGGATCTTGTGGATCCCGGCCTCCACGGCCTCGAGCGCGCGCTGGTAGTGGAAGTGCACGTCGGCCACGATGGGCACGCGCACCTGCTTCAGGATCTCCTTGAGCGCCTCGGTGTCCTTGCGCTCGGGGACGGCCACGCGCACCACGTCGGCGCCGGCCTGGCGGTAGCGCTCGATCTCGGCGACGCACGCGTCGATCTCGTGCGTGTAGCCGGCGGTCATGGTCTGCACCAGGATCGGTGCGTCGCCGCCGATGGCCTTGCGGCCGGTCACGTCGTCGCCGATCCACACCTGACGGGTCTTCCTGCGGGCCTGCATAGGTCGGAAAGTGTAGCCCGGGCGTCCGGGGGCGGTTCCTGCGCGTCCCGCGGCCGAAGTTACGATCCCGAGCCATGGTGAACGCGACCGCGGCCGGCACCCCCGGCATCCTCTACGTCCGAACCCGCCTCTCCATCATGATGTTCCTGCAGTACGCGATCTGGGGCGCGTGGCTGCCGATCCTCTACCCGTTCATCTCCGGGCACCGCAAGTTCACCGACGGCGAGGTCAGCGCGGTGTTCGCCGCGGGCGCCGCCGGCGCCATCCTCGGGCCGTTCATCGCCGGCCAGCTCGCGGACCGCCGGTTCGCCACCGAGCGGATGCTGGCCCTCAGCCACTTCGTGGGCGCCGCGCTCGTCTGGTTCCTCGCCGAGACGGCATCCTTCTGGCCGTTCGTCGCCATCTCGGCGCTGTACGGGCTGATCTACGCGCCGACCCTGGCCCTCACCAATTCGCTGGCGCTCACGCACGTCCCCGACCGCGACCGCGACTTCGCGCCGGTGCGCATGTGGGGCACCGTCGGCTGGATCGCGGTCGGCATCCTGGTCGGCCACATCCTGCTGCGCTGGCACACGCCCGAGGGCGCCTCGGCCGCCGAGGTCGACGCCGCGCAGAACGCCGGCCGCGCCGTCGCGTTCAAGGTGAGCGCCGTCCTCGGCGCGGCGATGGGCGTCTATTGCCTCACGCTGCCGCACACGCCGCCGTCGTCGAAGCCGCGCGAGGCGTCGGCCGTCCGCGAGGCGATTGCCGAGATCAAGCTGCAGCCCCTGCTGCTCCTCTTCGCGATCGCGGTGCCGGTGAGCATGATCCACCAGTTCCACTTCGTGCACACCGCGGGGTTCCTCTCGAAGCTCCAGGGCAACCCGGCCGCCGACGGATTCGTGAAGTGGGTGAACGGCATCCTCGGCGTGGGCGGAGGCGGCCTGATGACCATCGGCCAGATGTCCGAGATCGTGGTGCTGCTGGCCATTCCCGCGCTGGCCGCGGTGCTCAGCCGCAAGTCGCTGCTCCTGATCGGCCTGGCCGCCTACGCGCTGCGCATGGCGATCTTCGCCTACCTGGGCGACAGCGCACCCATGGTGATGGCGGGCCTGGCGCTGCACGGGCTGTGCTTCGGGTGCTTCATCTTCGTCGCGTTCATGATCGTCGACGAGAACACCACGTCCGACGTCCGCGCCACCGCCCAGAACCTCTTCAACCTGGTGATCGTGGGCCTCGGCATCATCGTCGGCAGCTGGTTCGCCGGCTCGGTCGTCGCCCCGTGGGCGAAGGCCGGCGGCGAGATGGACTTCACGAAGCTCTTCTCGGTGCCGATGTGGATGGCGCTCGGCTGCCTCGTGGTGATGCTCGTGGGCTATCCGGGCGGCAGCGCGAAGCGGTCCGCGGCGACCTGACGCCGCGGGCGGCGCGACGGGTTCAGCCCGTCGCGCCCTTGGCGCGCTGCTCTCGTTCCCAGTCGGCGTGGAAGCGCAGCTGCGCCTCCTCGCCCGGGATCACGAGCGCGGCGACGGGCGTTCCCTCCTTGAGGGGCGTGCCGTCGAGCGCGGTGATCTCGAACCGGGGCTGGTTGGCCTCGTGGATGGCCAGCGCCTTCTCGAGCTCCTGCTGCTTCTCCGCGGGGATCTTCGCCCAGCTCTCGCGGCCGCGGCACTTGGGGAAGGCGCTGCAGCCGAGCCACGGCCCGCGCTTGCCGGTGCGCAGGTTCATCATCGTGCCGCACTTGGGGCAGGGCAGGTCGGTGAGGAACGGCTTGGGCGAGGGGAACTTGATGCCCCCCTTGCGGTCGATGTTGAGGACGAACTCCGTCTCGCGGTTGACGCTCGTCAGGAAGTCCCCGAAGCGGCCCGTCCGCAGGATCATCGGCGCGCCGTCCACGGGGCAGCGGATGTCCACCTTCTCGGGGAGCATAGGCTTGCCCTGGCGGTTCACCGGGGCCGCGTAGCTGCACGCCGGCTCGAACTTCGGCTTGCGCGGCTTGCCGGTCTTGGTGGGCGGCTGCTTCACCTCCACCTTCTCGGCGAAGCCGCTGCACGAGAGGAACCGGCCGGCCTTCCCCAGCCGGTACTCGCACCGGCGCCCGCACGCGGGGCACGCGTAGGGCGAGGGCTCGGTCTCGGCCTTCACGTGGTCGAGCTTCATGAGGCCCGCCACCACGCTCTTGAACGGCTTGTAGAAGTCGCCGAGCATCGCGTGCCACTCCCGCTTGCCCTCGGCGATCTCGTCGAACTCCTCCTCGATGCGCCGCGTGTAGCCGACGTCCATGAACCCGCCCTTGAAGGGCTCCTCCAGGAACGCGCACACGGCCATCCCGATGTCGGTCGCGTGGAAGGCGCGGCTCGCCTGCTCGACGTACTTGCGCTCCTCGATCGTGTTGATGATCGACGCGTAGGTCGAGGGGCGCCCGATGCCCTGTTTCTCGAGCTCGCGCACCAGGCTCGCCTCGTTGAAGCGGCCGGGGGGGCTGGTGAACTTCTGCTGCGGCGCGAGCCAGAAGGGCGCCATCTCCTGGCCCTCCTTCATGGCCGGGAGCTCCTGGTCGTCGCCCTCGCCCCGGATGCCCGTCACGGTGTAGCCGTCGAAGGTCTGCACGCGGCCGTTGGCCTTGAAGACGGCCCCGGTGGCCTTGTCGCTGCGCTCGAGCAGCACGCTCGTCGAGTCGTACTCGGCATCGGTCATCTGGCACGCCACGAAGCGCTGCCAGACGAGGTTGTAGAGGCGCCACTGCTCGTCCTCGAGCGCGCCC
>CAYSFS010000188.1:0-3581 GCA_964430235.1 uncultured Chitinophaga sp.
CCTTGGGACCGAACTTCAGCGTGCCGAAGGTGGTCTGCACGGTGCCCGACCCGAAGTGGACGAAGAGGCACTCGTCGCCCATGGCGTTCTTGAAGAAGTAGTCCATCTTCTCGGCGGGCACGCACATCGCCATCTCGACGTCGGAGTTCCCGAAGAGGACGACGCGCCCCGTGACGGGGTCGCCCTTCGGGGGCATGGGCGCGGTCTTGAGGTGCCGCATGCGCATGACGTCCTGCTCGATGTACTCGGGCTTCGTGCCGTAGAGCGTCTTCCACCCGATCACCTGCGTCGGCGGGTTGATGTGGTAGAGCGTGGACGTGGGGCCCACGAAGCCCTCGGTGCCGAAGACCTCCTCGCTGTAGAGCGCGCCGTCCGGGCGGCGGAACTGCACGTGGCGCTTCTTGGGGATCTGGCCGAGCGTCGAGTAGTAAGGCATGGCTCGGGTAGTGTAGAAGGATGCAACGAGCGCAGCCCCGCGTGATCATCGAGCGCCCCGAGTGGCGCGTCCTCGCGAAGCCCGCGGGCTGGCACACGCTGGCGAATGCGGGCGGGAACGCGGAACGATTGTCCGGCGACGCCGCCGACGCACGCGAGGCCGGGGCGGGGCCGAACCCCGGCGCGGACTCCGGCGCGGACCACGGGAGCCTGGAGTCATGGCTGCGCGCGACGCACCCCGAGCACGCGTCGCTTCCGGAGGCCGGCATCGCGCATCGGCTGGACCAGGGCACGAGCGGCTGCGTGGTGGCCGGCCGCACGGCCGAGGCGCACGCGCGCCTGCGCGGCGAGGTGGGGTCCTCGGGCGGCGCGCGCAAGACGTACCTGGCGCTCGCGCTCGGGGGGCTCCCGGACGACGGCACGTTCCGCCTGTACTTCTCGAGCCGCCACAAGGGTTCGCGCAAGGTGACGGTGCGCCGCGAGGGCACGGGCCCCGAATGCGGCCGATGCAGGTGGCGCGTCGTCGAGCGCGCGGTGGACGGGACGCACGACCTGGTCGAGGTCGAGGTCATTGGCCGCGGCCGGCGGCACCAGGTGCGCGCCGGGCTTGCGTCGCTGGGGCACCCGCTCCGGGGCGACGCGCTCTACGGCGGCGACACCACGCACGACGCGCATCCCGCGCTCCACGCCTGGCGCGTGGAGGTGGACGGCGAGACGGTGGAGTGCGCGCCGGACGCGCGGTTCCGCCGGGAGTGACTCACCCCGCCCACGATTCCCACTGCGCTCGCACGCGGGGACGCCTGAGGAACACGAGCAGCACCACCGGGTACGTCAGGCCGAGCAGCGTGCCGCCGACCGACGTGACGTAGCTGAAGGCCGTGGGCTCGGCCTGCGCGTCGGCCTCGGCGCGCTGGGCCTCGGTGACCTTCGCGCCGTTCTTCTCCAAGGCGTCGAGCTGCGCGTGCATGATGGCGGAACCCCATTCCGCGCCCGGGCGGACGCTGGTCACGGCCAGGGGCACCTGGACGCAGGCAAGCGCGAGGCTGATGACCGCGTACCGAAGCAGGAGGCGCGGTCCCGCGGGGCGCCGGCGCACCGTGCCGATGCCACCGATCATCAGCATGACGGCCATGACGACCCCGACGATGCCGCCGAGCACGGTCATCGCCACCACGAGCCGCGGCGGGCTCGGCATGTCCATGCCCATCATGCCCCCGAACGCGCTGGTCGACAGCACGGTGGCCGATCCGCAGCAGACGCCGAGGAGGGTCAGGCCGGCGAAGGCGATCGACAGGCCGCCGATCCACCCCGGCCACACGGCGTCGCGGCCGTCGTCGGCCACCGGCTGCGGGACGATCGGGGGGAACGATCCGGCGTTCATGCTCATGGCGCGGAGGATATCGGCGCCGATGCGGGCGGCAGCGCGGGAACGCCCGCGTACCCCACGCGCAGCGTCACCTCGTGCGGTCGGCCGCCCCACGCGGGGTCGCGCGCCTCGAGCAGCAGGGTCCCCCGGGCCGCGAGTGCGTCGGCGGGCGCCGCCATCGCGCCGATCGCCACCGGGTCCGCCGCGATCGCGTCGCGCAGGTCGATGGTGATGCGCACGCCCAGGCGCACCGGCGTGCCCTCGGCCGCGCGCCACTCGCACGCCACGGGCTGCGCGGGGCGGCTCACGGCCCCCTCCACCACGTCAACGAACGAGGCATCCGCACCGGGAGCCTCCTCGACGCGCAGGTCCACGCGCGCGTCCGGTCGATCCTCGAGCGTGCGTCCCGGCGCGGGCGCCCCCGTGGCGGCCCAGCGGATCGATTCGAGCTCGACGCGAAGCGGCGCGGCCTCCGCCGCGGCGATCCACGCGCGCACCGCGTCCGCCATGCGGCGTGGGTGCGCGGGTGCGCCCTCGAGGTACTCGCGCGCCAGGCGCAGGCACGGCGCGCGCAGCAGCGCGTCGTACCGCCCGCGGTCGACCGCGGCGTCCACGCGCGCCGCGGCCGGCGCGACGAGGCCCGTCACTCCCGGCGCCGCGCGGTCCCATGCATCGACGTTCGCGCGCAGTTCCCGAGCCGCCGCGTGGGCGGCCCGCCAGTCGGCGCGCTCGATGGCGGCGACGGCCGCGCGCAGGCACGACTCCCACGCACCCAGCGCGTCGGCACGGCCACGCAGCGCGGCCCCCACGGACCTGGCGCGGTCGCCGACCGACGGATGCCCGGGCCGCACGAGGTCGGAATCCCGCTCGATGCGCGCCGCAAGCGCCTCGGCCCGCGCGGCGTCGAGGAGGCCGGAACCCTCGCGCTCGGCCGCGTCGAGGCGCTCACGGAGCATGCGGTCGTGCGCCACGGCGGCGCGGCCCGTGATGGCGCGCAGCACGCCCGCGTCGGAGCCGCGCGCACGTGCGGGCAGCACCGCGTCCATGACCGCGCGCAGCTCGGCCGGGGTCGTGGCGCGGTCGAGCGCCGCACCGAGCGCCGCGAGGGCCTCGCGGTTCCGCGCCTCGTCGCGCTCGTAGGCATCGCGGGCGCGGGCCGACGACTCGCGCACCGGGGCGAGCGCGGCGGGGTCCGCCCACGCGTCGGCGGCCAGTGCCTCGAGCTCGCGGTCGGCCGCGTCGAGCTCCTCCAGGGTCACCGAGCGCTCGACTCGCTCGAACGCCTTCCTCAGCCTGGCGAGGAACGCGGACCGCGCGTCGAGCGCCGCCGCCGCCTCGCGCACGGCCCGCTCGAGCGAGGTGCGCAGCGCGGGCTCGCGCGCCGATGCCGCGATCGACGTCCATGCATGGCGCCACGCGGGGCGGGCCTCGTAGGCACCCAGCCGCTCGCCCGCCCCGCGCAAGGCGTCGATCGCGTCGCCCGGCGCGCGCCGCGAGAGCGCTGCGCGCGCGTCGCCGATCATCCGCGCCGCCGCGTCGAGGTCCGCGCGGTCACGCGCCGCGTCGACCGCGCACACGGCCACCGCCGCGGCGGCGAGCGCCGCCGCGCACCACGCGGCCAGCCGGCGCGCGCGCACGGATCAGAGGTTCCCGCGCCGCTCCTGCTCGAGCTCGAGGCTCTCGAACAGGGCCTTGAAGTTGCCCTTGCCGAAGCTCTGGCTGCCCCGGCGGCAGATGATCTCGAAGAACAGGGTGGGGCGGTCCTGCAGCGGCTTGCTGA
>CAYSFS010000189.1:0-3546 GCA_964430235.1 uncultured Chitinophaga sp.
AGCGCTGGCTCGGCGGCACGCTGACCAACTTCCGCACCATCCGCGAGCGCCTGCGCCGCCTCGACGAGCTCGAGAAGCTCGGCGAGACCGGCAGCATCCGCAACTACTCCAAGAAGATGGAGTCGCAGCTCGCCCGCGAGCAGAAGAAGATCCACCGCAACCTGCACGGCCTGCGCGGCATGACCAAGCTGCCGGGCGCGCTGGTGATCGTCGACACCACCCGCGAGCTGAACGCGCTGCTCGAGGCGAAGGCCCTGGGCATCCCGACGATCTGCCTGATCGACACCGACGGCAACCCCGACCTCGCCGACATCCCGGTGCCCGGCAACGACGACTCGATGCGCTCCATCGACATCGTCATCCGCGAGCTGTGCGCCGCCGCCGCCGAGGGCCGCGGGCACCGCGCGAACGCGTCGCCCGAGGACATGGGCGCCGCGGCCGCCGCGGCCGGCGACCTCGACGCCCCGAACGCGACGCGACCCGCGCGCCGCTCGAGCCGCAGCCAGTTCCGCGCCGACGGCCGCTCGGCCAGCGCGGACGCGCCGCGCAGCGAGGCCGCCGCGACCCCGGGCGCCTGAGGCGCCTCGACAACCCGCACCCACCGAACACCCCCCAAGGAGAGGTGAACGCAATGACCACCGCCAACATCAGCTCGAAGGACGTCATGTCCCTGCGCGAGCGCACCGGACTCGGAATGATGGACTGCAAGGCCGCCCTCATCGAGGCCAACGGCGACGCGAAGCTCGCCGAGGAGCGGCTGCGCGAGAAGCTCAAGGGCAAGATGGACACCCGCACCGACCGCGCCGCCGGCGAAGGCTGCATCGCGGTCGCGGTCGTCGGCGGCAAGGCCGCGATCTGCGAGGTCCGCGCCGAGACCGACTTCACGGCGCGCAACCCCGAGTTCCGCGACATGGCCCACGAGCTCGCCAAGATGGCGGCCGCCGGCGCCGCCGGCGCGGCCGTGAACACCGACGCGATGAAGAAGCGCCTCGACGAGGTCCGCATCAAGACCGGCGAGAACCTCTCGTTCGGCGGCGGCGTGGTCCTCGAGGGCGCGGGCTTCGCGCACTACGTGCACCACGACGGCAAGAAGGGCGCGCTGATCTCGTACACGGGCACGCTCGACGCCGACACCGGCACGGGCATCTGCCAGCACATCGTGGCGGCCAGCCCGGCCCCGATCGCCATCGACGAGGCCGGCGTGCCGGCCGACGTCAAGGCGAAGAAGGAGGCCGAGGCCATCGAGGAGGCGAAGGCCTCCGGCAAGCCGGCCCAGATCGCCGAGCAGATGGCCAAGGGCAAGATGCGCAAGTTCTTCGAGGAGATCACCCTCCTCGGCCAGAAGTACGTCCGTGACGACAAGAAGGCGATCAAGGAGATCCTTCCCGCCGGCGTCACGATCACGAACTTCGTCCGCATGACGGTCGGCCAGCACTGAGCCGGCGGCACCCCGCATGATCGACCACGGGCGCGGCCTGCGAAGGCCGCGCCCGTTTCACTTCTCCTCCCCGCCCTTCACCGCGCCCTTCGGGGCCCCCTTCTCCGCCGGCGCGCCGCCCGCGCGGTCCTTCGGCATCACGTCGATCGCGATCGGGTAGTGGTCGCTCGCGTACCCGGCCGGGATCTTCGTCTTGTCGGGGTCCTTGCGCCAGTCGTAGTCGCTGGCGGGGTGCACCGTGCTCAGGACGAAGAAGCTCGAGTCGACCGCATCGTCCGCCAGGCCCTTCGACATGTAGATGAAGTCGATGGCACGGCCCGAGTCGTGGGTGGTGTACAGGTCCTTGGTGTTGCCCTTCTTCGTGCCGCGGAAGTCGTAGCCCCCGCGCATGCCGGCCTCGGCGAAGACCTTCGGCGTCTTGTCGGCGGGGCCCGCGTTGAAGTCGCCGAGCACCGCGACGTTCGCGGCCGGGTCCTTCTCGAGGATCTCCCCGATGAACTGCATGACCTGCAGCGCCTCGCTCTCGCGGTGGTAGCTGAACTCCTTCCCGCCGGCCTTGAAGTGCACGGAGAAGAGGGTCAGCCGGTATCCGTCGACGTCGATGTCCACTCGCAGCGGCGAGCGCTGGAACTTCGCCCCTTGGTCGGCCTTTCGCCCGGCCCACCCCGAGCCGACGCGCTTCGCGTCCATGTCGGAGAGGTCCTCCTGCACGTAGGTCGCGTGCGCGACGATCGGGAACCGGCTCAGGCACGCCTGCTCGACGCCGCGGTAGTAGCCGACGTCCTCGCTGACGACGTGGTCGTAGCCCATCCCCTTGAGGTAGGTGTCACGGAACCACTTCAGGCAGTCGAGCCCCTCGATCTCCTCGACGCACAGGACGTCGGCGTCGAGCCGCCGGATGGCATCCGCGATCGCCTCGAGCCGGCCCGGCTTGGTGGTCATCTTGATGTCGTCGTACTCGCCCTGGAGCGCGGGGTCATCCACGCCGTCGAACACGTTCTCGACGTTGTAGGCGGCGACGCGGATCGCGCCCTTGCGCTTCAGGGGCGCCTTCGGGACGCCGTACCAGAAGCCCGCCGCGCGCACCGTCTTCGACTTCGAGGCGCTCCCGTCCTGCTCGGACCCCGGCTTCGCGGGCGCCTTCGGGGTCGAAGGCGCCTTCGGGGCGGTGGGCGCCTTCGGCGCGGCGGGCGCAGGCGGCGCCGACTGGAGCGCGAGCACGAGGGCGGAGATCGCGAGCGACGCCGGGAGGGCCATAGAGGGCATTGACGGAGTCTAGCCCGCGACGCACGCGCGGCCGGGACGCGCCGCGCGCACGCGCTCGCCGCGTGCGCGCGTCACCGCCTGGGCGCGGACTGCAGCTGCTTCATCGGGTCGAGGTAGCGCTCGCGGGCCATCTGCACCAGGCGCAGCTCCATCTTCGCGATGCTGGCGCCCAGCCACCGCTTCTGGAGCGACTGGATGTACCGGCCCTGCTCGATGCGCTCCTGCGTCGCCTGCAGCTCGCCGCGCAGCGCCAGCTGCAGGTCGGGGTCGAAGATCGAGATCCCCTGCTGCGCGTCGACGCCGAGCACCGTGAACCAGGTGACCGACGAACGCTGCTCGAACGGCGCCGAGACCTCGCCCGGCTTGAGCGGCCGCAGCACCGCCTGCAGGTCGTCGGTGAGGTCGGACACGTTCATCTGCCCGTCCTGCGTCGGCACGCTGCGCCAGAAGCCGTCCTTCTCGACGCCGACCGCGCGCGCGACCTCGGCGAAGGGCTTGCCCTCGGCGAAGAGCTTCGTGGCCTGGTCGATCTTGTCCTGCTGCCCCTCCTTCACGAGCCGGATGCGGCCGAGCCGCATCTCCGGGTTCGGCGCGTACGAGGCCTGGCGCTGGGCGTAGAGGCGCTCGACGTCGCGCCAGCTCACCACGACGCGCGGCTCCACCTTCCGGCGGAGGATGTCGCGCGTGAGCTCGGTGTTCTTGCGGAACTCGACGAACTCCTCGACCGACATGCGCATCTCGTCGCGCAGCGCGTCCTCGGCGGCGGCCCGGTTGCCGCCGCGCTGCGCGATGGTGGTCTCCTGCAGGTCGCGCAGCCAGCCCAGGAGCCCCTGCTTCATCTC
>CAYSFS010000190.1:0-3524 GCA_964430235.1 uncultured Chitinophaga sp.
CGGCGACCACACTCCTCGCCGTGTCGCCCTCGGGCGGCACGGCGAGGTTTTTCATTGCGGCCCCCGCTTCCCACCAACATTCTCCCCCGATTCGGAAGACCCGCCTTCGGACCGCGGAAATACAAGGGTAGAGGCATCGCGCACTCCGCCCTTCCATGACCCACCACCACGAACACGCCACCGACCCGCGGCGCATCCGCGCCGTCGGCGACATCCTCGCACGCGGCATCCGGCGCATGGACGACATGCGCCATCGGCGAATCGTCGCGGAATCCGCCGCGACATCCCTTGATCTCGTGGCCGAACCGAGCGTCACTGTGCCAGGCGCGGGGAACCCGCGTCCGGAGGATGCATGGTGCCGTCAGCGAGCACGCGCCTGAAGGTCCCGGACCAGCGCGTCGATGTCGCCCTCGACCACCGCGACGATGCGGATCCACTCGATCGCGAAGTAGCCGTGCACCAGGCGGTTGCGGAGGCCGATGATCGCGCGCAGGTGCGGGATCCGATCCTCGATCGAATCATCCAGACCGGCGGCCTTGTGCAGCGCCTCCCCGATCGTGATCAGGTGCCGCTCGACCGCGGCGCGCACGATCCGGTCCTCGCGAAGGCGCTTCGCGCCCACTTCGTCACGGATCGAGACGATCTGCTCGGCCGCCGCGAGCGCATCGAGCAGATAGACCCGAACCTCACGCTGCTGCATAGAACGGCGTCCGGTCGCGAAGGAAGGACTCCCGCAGGATCGGATTCGTCACGGCGCTCAGCTCGATCAGGTCCACTCGTCGGCCGAACACGCGTTCCAGCGCATCCGACAGTTCGACGAAGTCCAGCGCGGACACCTTCGCCCCGGGCAGGAACTCCACCAGCAGGTCGATGTCGCTGGTGCTCGGATCGAAGTCGTCGCGGGCGGCGGACCCGGTGAGGTCGAGCCGAGCGACCCCGGAGCCCGCGCAGAGCTCGCTCACCTGTTCGATGATCTTTGGTCCAAGAGTCACCATGGCGTGTGCAAGTTTACCCCGATCGTCGATTGCAACGGCATGAGCGTCGCGGGGCATTTGCAAGTGGGCAAGGAACCCCGTTTCCGACGCACCAGAGGGGTATCTCGCTCGCTCAGCGAATCGGAAGCCAACTCGCCTGTTCGAAACCTGTTTCGCTCGGACTACTCAGGGAAGCCGCCACCAACGGCTGCCCGTCAGGTGAAGAGAGAACGCCTCGGTCCCTGGACCGCGGCGTCTTTCGCGGCGGCGTGGCGGGCATTTTGGGCGTGGACGGAGTGAACGCGGTTGTCTCTGAATTGTCTCCGGGTGGGCCAGGGTCAAGCGGCGATGCGATCACCAACATGGAATCTCGGTGCTTGTCTCGACTCGTCTCTCCGCGCGACTTGTCTCTGGTGAAGAGTGTTTGGCCGAACGAAAAGCCCCTCGACCTTCTGGCCGAGGGGCTTGGGAGTGTGGCCCGCCGCGTGCGTGCGCGGCAGGAAGCTGCGTCGTGTCGAAGTGACTCAGGCCTTGCGGCGGCGACCGCCGACGAGGCCGGCGAGGCCGAGGAGCGCGGCAGCGCCGGGGGCGGGGACCGGGTTCGAATCCCAGAACGCGATGTTGTCGACCGCGCCGGCGAAGCGCGGGTTCGCCGGGTTGGAGTTGGTGATCTGCAGACGGACGGCGCCCGAGCCATCGCCAATGTATGAGAAGGCCATGCGGGTGAACGTCTGCGCGCCGTTCCATGGGCCGGGCGCGAAGTCCTGCGTCGCCACGACCTGGTTGGCGCTGTTCAGCAGGTTGATCCGAACGGCGTCGCCCGCCGCGGTGGCCTGCGAAGGCGTCGAGTAGACGGTCGCGCCGATGTCGAGCGCGACGTAATAGGTCACGCCAGCGTCGTTGGCCGCGAAGCCGCTGTTCATGGTCAGTTGGTTGTTGCCGTAGATCATCACGGCGTAGTTCGTGGGGCTCCAGCGGAAACCATGGATCGCGTTGAAACCAGAGTGCGTCCAGTCGGCCATGCTGGCGCCGTAGATCAACGGATTGCCGGTCTGGTACTGGGTCGTCGAGACTTGCGCGTTGTAAATCCCGTCGAGGTCGAGGAATTTCAGTACGCCAGCACTGGCACTGGTTGCGCCCGCAAGGACGGTCATCACACCCACGGCACACTTCGTCATCGCATTCGAACGCACTTCAACACTCCTCGGGCAAGCCCTACCTGATGGCCCACACTCCCGTGCGGGCAGACGAACAGCCGAACCCGTCGGCGAACGGCCCGATTCCCGAGGCTGCCATTCGGGGCCAGCCCAAGATGTTTCGTGATGAACGCACGGCTCCCAGCCGAAGGCGATGCACCACGCTCCGCACCTGTGAACGCAGTTTCCACACCCCGTCCCTCATGGAATGCCTGAAAATCATGGCGGATGGCCTTCCAGCGCTGCAAAGCTGCCTTTCGCGTTCGCAGGCGGCCATTTGGGAGCTCTCGACTGGAGGGCCAGCACCGACCAACCGCGCCGCTCGAGAGCCGCATCTCACCGTCGCTCGGCGCTTGGGCTGTCGCGAAACGCCCAGACGTAACCACGGCTGGTCCAGTGTCGCAGGTCTCTCTCTCTCTCTCTCTCTCTCTCTCTCCAAGCGATCCGGAACCCCGTTTCCGACACGCTGAAGGGGTATTTCGCTCTCTCAGGGAATCGGAAGCCAACTCGCCTGTTCGAAACCTGTTTCGCTCGCCCTACTTCAAGAGGCGCGCGCGAAACCGGCGCGCCAGCAGGTTAAGAGTGAACGCCCCGGCCACATGGCCGGGGCGTTCGCGTTTTGCGGCGCGCGTACGCGCGTTTGCTGCAGGGGGTTGCGTGCGTGGAGGTCTCTCGTGGTGGGTCAGCGCGGTGGCGTGGCCGAGTGCCTGGCCGACCGTCGCGGGCCTGCCCGTGGATTGTCTCTCCGCGCATCGAGAGACCCCGCGCACCGAAAGGTCTCTGGTTCACGGTTCCCGAGACCGAAATGCACGAACTCATAAGCAACCGAGGCGATTCGGGCGAAATCCGGACGGCGCGGAGGGCGCAGAAGGCCGAAGTCTCGGGTGATGAGTCGGGCGTGAACTCGTGTGGCCGTCCGAGCGACGCCACTGCCCATTCATGGGTTGCCATCGAAGAATTCTGACGCCCTCCGCCAAGAAAGCGGAGGACTTTCGTTTCTGCTGCGGAGATGGAGGGATGGAGGTGTGCGCCTCCGACCCGTGGCATGTCCCACCCAGACGAAGACCCCATCCCCCACGCCGCCCGCATGCGAGCGATCGGCGACCTCCTCGCTCGCGGCATCCGCAGACTGGACGACATCCGGCGGCGCAGCGGCGATGAGGAAATCCTCGCCGTTGACCCCGCTACATGCCTTGATCTTCAGGCCGAGTCGAGCGTCACTGTGGGCCACGCGGCGATACCGCGGATGAAGGAGACCGGATGACCGCGACTGAACAGGCCTTCGACCTCGCGAGCGAGCGCGGGGAGCTCGAGGCGATGACGATGAACGCGCTCAAGCGCCGCTACCGACAGG
>CAYSFS010000191.1:0-3507 GCA_964430235.1 uncultured Chitinophaga sp.
CAGAGCATCGGGTTGTGGTCCTGAGGGTCGCGGGTTCAAATCCCGTCGGTCGCCCCTGAACGCCCCCGCCCCTCCACGGGCGGGGGCGCGTCGTTTTTCCGGACGAGGTACGTTGCTCCGCATGCGCGTGGCCGCGTTCCAGTACGACGTCGCGTGGAGGGATCGCACCGCCAACTGGGCGACCATCGAACGACTCGCCGGGTCCGCGAACCTTCGCCCCGGCGACTTCGCGCTGCTGCCGGAGCTCTGCGACACCGGGTTCACCATGGACCCTCCGCCCACCGAGGGGCCGGACCCCCTCGAGGCCGCCGCGCGCGTGGCGCGGTCGCGCGGCCTCTGGATGCAGGTCGGCCACGCGACGCGCGACGCGTCCGGGAATCGGCTCTTCAACGTGGCGTCGATCGTGCGTCCCGACGGTTCGGTCGCCGGCGCGTACCGCAAGGTGCACCTCTTCTCCCCCGGCGGCGAGGATCGCCATTACGCGCCGGGCGAGTCGGTCACGCTGGTCGACGTGCACGCCGACGACGGCACGTGGCGCGTCGCGCCGATGATCTGCTACGACCTGCGCTTCCCCGAACTCTTTCGCCTCGCGGCACTTGCGGGCGCCGAGGTGTTCATGGTCGGCGCGTGCTGGCCCGCGCCGCGCAAGGCGCACCGACGCGCGCTCGCCGTCGCGCGCGCGATCGAGAACCAGGCGTACGTGGTGGCGTGCAACCGTATCGGACGCGACCCCAACGTCGACCACGCCGGCGACTCGTTCGTGGTCGCGCCGAGCGGCGAGGTGATCGCCGAGGCGGGCGACGCGGAGCGCGTGCTCGTCGCCGAGCTCGACCGCGCGTCGTTCGTGAAGTGGCGCGACGGGTTCCCGGCCCTTCGCGACATGCGTCGCGGGCTGCTCGGGGACGTTCGCGTCGACTGATCGCCTCGCGCGGAAATCCGCACGGAAACAGGTGCGCGCGATTGACGCGGGCCATCGCGCATTTACACTCCGCGCACGCTCCAGGACGGATGCGGGCGCGCGTCGCGCGCGAGACGGAATCGCAGGAGGCGACCCACCACATGCATCACGACGACTCGAACGCCACGCTTTGGGACACGCTCGAAGCGCACGGCGACGCACGCGCGGCGCACGCGCGGACGGCGTCGCACGCGGCCCCCGCCGCGGGCACGCCGCTGCACCCGTCGATCGCGGCCGCGGTGCGCACCGCGTACTTCTGCGAGGCCGGCGAGCTCGCGGTGCGGTACGGCGTCTCGGCCGACGACGTGATCGAGCATCTCGAGCGGGCCGGGCTCGGCCGTGCGCCCCGGGCCGAGCGCTGCATCTCGAACATCCGCTGCGCCGTGCACGCCGCCGCGCTCGTCCGCGGCGAACCGCAGGCATGGGCCGACCTCGTCACCGCGCTCGGCCCCGCGTTCGACCGCGCGTGCGCGTCGCGCCTCGACCGCACCCGCGGCATCCAGTTCGCGCGCCGGTTCTGGGCCGACCTGCGGGACTCGTCCACCGACGCCGTGCTCGCCGAGGCAGCCTCGTCCCGGCCGCGCGCCGCGCGGCGCCCGCGCGGCGTGCGCCCCCCGGACCTGCGTACGTTCCCGGCCATCCGGCCCCTGCGTCACTGGCTCGCGGAGCGCCTCCTCGGAAGCCTCGAGGTGGAGCTCGGCCGCGCCGCCAGCTGCGCCCCGCACCTTGACACCGACGACGGAGCGCGTACCCTCCGCATTCCTGCGGTGAGGTCGTTCGGCGCGGAAGCGAAGGCGACCTGAGCGCGACAATCCAACCGGCATGGCGGCGCCCCGGGCGCCGGCGTGACGAGGCAACTTAGCTCAGTTGGTAGAGCAGCGCATTGAAAATGCGCGGGTCCGCGGTTCAAGTCCGCGAGTTGCCACTGCGACGCCGCCCCGCGCGGCGTCGCTCGTTTTTGCCCGCCGCTCCCCGCGGCCGCCGCGCTACCCTCGGGGCGTTGAGCGCACCCGTCGACGTGCAGCGCCTGCGCGAGGAGATCCTTGCGTGGATGACCCCGCCCGCGGGCGACCGCGGGGGCCGGATCGCAGGTCGCCAGATCCGGCGGCTCGTCGAGGCGCTCGAGCGCCCCTCGGGGCGCGAGGACGTGTTCCTGAGCTCCGTGGCCGAGGCGGTGCTCGCGCGCCGCCTGCTCGAGGCAGGGTGCCGGCTCGACGTCGAGCACCCCACCGCCGACGGCCGCCACGCGGACTTCCGCGTGCGGTGCGACGGCGCCGACTTCTTCGTCCACGTGAAGCGCATCGCCTCGCCCTCGGCAGCGGGCGACGTCCCCGCCCTGCCCGACGCGCTCGTGCCCGTCACGCGCGTCGCGCGTCCCGTGTCGGTCACGGTGCGCTGGGCGCCCGCGGCCGGCGCCCCCGACCTCGACGCCCTGCGCGGGGCGCTCGAGCCGTTCGTTCGCCAGGCGAGCGTGGGCGACGAGCTCGTCGCGCGCCGCGACGACGGCGCCTGGATCGGCTCCGCCCGCATCGCCGCCCCGGCGGCGGGAACGCACGTCGTGCTCCGCACCGGCGCGGACGCCGAGTGGGAGTCCGCCATCCCGCGCGTGCAGCGGCTCCTGCGCAAGGCGTACGTGCAGTTCATGCCGGGCGCGGTCAATGCCGTGTGCATCGTGAGCGACGGCGCGGGGGCGCTCGACGCGGTCGAGACCGCGCTCCTCGGCACGGTGGTCGAGCGATGGGACCGTTTCCCGCCGCGCGGCCACCGCGTGGCGCACGGCCGCGCCGACGACGGGTTCTGGTCGCGCGGCCAGTACGAGATGAGCGACCTCGTGGCGTGGATGCCGGTCGACGCCGCCGCACCCGCGCGCGTGTGGGAACGCGCCCCCGGGCCCCTCCGCGACGCGGAGCGCGCCGCCGCGGGCGTGCTGCGGCGCGCGCTCGGCGCGGGCTGAACTCCGCCTCACTCGCCCACGGCGAAGGAGTCGTGCGGCCGCGCGCGCCGCGGGCCGCGGGGCGCCGGCGGCGGCCAGAGCGCGCGCAGACCCTCGTGCGCGGGCAACCCGTCGACGGTCATGCGCGCGCCGCCGGCGAGCAGCTGCTCGAGCTGGCGGCGCCCGATCTCGACGTCGAGCTCGACGTGACCCTCGGTCCACCGCCGGTCGAGCACGGGGACTCGCTTCTCGACGAAGTCCACGGTCCGGCCGTCGGCGAGCGCCACGCGCAGCGTGCACGCGCGCACGTCGCCCTTCATGAGACCCAGCACGCGCGCGGCCAGGTCGTCGAGCCCCGTGCCCTCGGTGGCCGAGATCGGGATCGCGTCGGGGACGCGCGCGAGCCAGTCCTCCAGGCGCCGGTCGGGCCCGTCGGAGGGCGACCACGTCCCGGCGAGCCGGTCGACCTTGTTGAGGAGCAGGATGCGCGGCTGCTCGACCGCGCCGATCTCGTCGAGCACCTCGGTGACGGTGTCGAACTGCATGGGCGCCGAACGGTCCGCGACGTCGAGCACCACCAGGATCACGTGGCTGGCGATCGCGTCCTCGAGCGTGG
>CAYSFS010000192.1:0-3467 GCA_964430235.1 uncultured Chitinophaga sp.
CCACCCGTAGCTCTCCAGCCAGTCGCCGGGCGGTGCCAGCTGCGGATCCTCGACGCCGCCGAGCGCCTCGGTGACCGTGGCCACGGCGTCGAGCGGGTCGACCTCGCCGAGCGCACACCCCACTTCCAGCAGGGCGCCGCGGCAGGTGTTGCCCACGCCGCCGTAGCTGTCGTCGCCGAACTCGCGCGCCAGGCGCGAGAACAGGGACGCCGCCCGCTCGAGGTCGGCACGCGCCGCCCGCGCATGAACGCGCGCGGCGGCGTTGACGCGCGCCTCGCCTGCCGACGGCGCCTCGCCGGCCGCGCCCCACTCTCCGGCGATCGCGCGGCGTGCGCACTGGCCCCGGTACATCAGCGCGAACGCCTGCGCCACGCGCCCCAGGCGATCCGCCGGCGGCGCCGCTTCGAAGCGCTCCGCGATCTCGTGCGCCGTGGCGCGCGCCTCGACGTCGTGCCAGAGCGCGTAGTGCGCGCCGGCGAGGTTGATCCGCAGCATCGTCTCGAGCCCGGGAGGCAGTGGCCGCATGGTGAGCGCCTCGCGAAGGCACTCGAGGCTCCGCGTGTGCCTGCCGAGCCCGTCGTGGCCGCCGGCGAGTCGGTTCAGCGCACGGGCACGTTCGGTCGGCGTCGAGGCCGCGGCGACGAGCGCCTCCCCGCCCGCCACCAACCGGCGCCAGTCGCCGGCGCGGTGCGCGTCGAGCGCACGTGCGTCGAGCTCGGCGAAGTCACCGCCGCCCGAGGGCTCGGCGACGCCGTCCCAGACGCACTGGACGACGTCGCCGACGTTCCAGTCGAGCGCCTCGGCCAGCGCGACCACCAGGTCGAGCTTCGGGTTCCCGCTGTCGGGAACCACCTTGGAAAGATCACGTCCCAGGTGTTGCGCCAGTTGCTGGCGGTTCCACCCCCGATACACGCGCGCCAGGTCCACGAACCGGAAGAGCCGGTTGCGGCGCGCCTCAGGCAATGACATGGTCCCACACGATCTGCGGGGAGGCTGGTGCCCCGCTCACCGTCCACACGGGGGCGGAGTATGGGCGCGTCCAACGCGAAGTCGAATGCAAGCCGCGGAAATTCGGGACGATTGCCGAAATGCCGCGCATTGCAACCATGCCCCGCACCATGCGTGGACTTCCGGTGGACGATCGGTGCGATCGCGGTGGATCAGCGCGCGGGGCAGGCGCACCAGTCGCGCACGCCGTGCATCAACGCCGCGGTGACGTCGTCGGGGGCGCGAGAGGAGTCGACCACCATGTATCGGTCCGGCCACCGCGTGGCTTGCGAGAGATAGCCCTGGCGCACGCGTGCGTGGTACTCGGCGCCCTTGCGCTCCATGCGGTCGAGGAGCGGCGACAGCCGGCGCATCGCCACGTCGGTGTCGACGTCGAACACCACCGTGAGGTCCGGCACGTGGTTGCCCGTCGCCACTTGGCCGACGGCGACGATCTCGTCCTCGCCGATGCCGCCCGCCGTCCCTTGGTACGCGAGCGTGCTGGACACGAACCGGTCCGCGAGGACCATCGATCCCGCCGCAAGCGCCGGCTTGATGCGTTCCTCGAAGAGCTGCGCCCGGCTTGCCATGTACAGGAGCATCTCGGCGCGCAGCGTCATCTCCGCGTTCTCGGGGTCGAGCAGGATGCCGCGGATCTTCTCGCCGATCGGCGTTCCCCCCGGCTCGCGGACCTCGACCACGTTGACTCCCGCGGCGCGGGCATGCGCCGCGAACCGCGCGAACTGCGTGCTCTTGCCGCTGCCGTCCGGACCGTCGAACACGATGAAGCGGCCGGCAAGCGCGCGCATCCACGCGGCGCCGTCCGGGGCGTTCGCTTCGGCGTTCCATGCCATGGCGTGATGGTAGCCGGGCCCGAGAGGTCAACCCCGGCGCCGCGCGCGCGCCGCCGCACGCGGATCCCACCGTCCGTGGTGCGGCGCGATCGGCAGCCCCGAGTAGTCGGTGCCGCACCGGTAGCACACCAATCGAGTCGGCACGACCAGCAGCACCACCAGGTCGATGACCAGGAGCGCCACCAGCGCACCCAGCACCGCCGGATGGCTGGAGTGACCGGTGATCGCGAGCACCAGCCCGCCCGCCGCCAGCAGCAGCGCGAAGGGCGTGAACCAGATCGGTGCCTTGCGGCGATACATCGCCGTGCCCCCGCATGCCACGCACGCGCGCAGCCGGCCGTCGTCGTCGAGTGCGCGCTCCCAGTCCAGGAACACCTCGCGCGTCGAGCCGTCGGCGGATGCAGGGACGACGCGCGGGGGTCGCGACTCGGCATCCACGGTCACGTGGCCGAGCGGACGTCGGTCGGTGTCTCGGAGCCGGATGAGCACGGTGGTCGGGTCCGTGATCGAGGATATCCCTCCCCATCGCTAGGATCATGTCCGATGGACGCCCGTCACGATCAGGCCCCGCTGTGCCCGGAGGGAGACTTCCGGTTCTGGACGGGGGTCGGAGCCGGCGCCCTCGCGCTGCTGGCGATCGCCACGGTGCTCGGTTTCGGTGCGCCGGCCGACATCCTTCCCCGCCTCTCGCTCGCTGCCGCCCACGTGACGTGGGCGGTGCTCTGCGCGGTTGCCGGTGCCGCGGGCATCGCCGCCGTCGCGCTCGTGCGGGTCCGCCCGGCAGGAGCGGCGGCCGACATCCTGGCCCGCTCGCTCGCATGCTGCGGGGTCGCGTCGCTCGTGCAGCTCGTGCCGATCGGCACGCCGGCACTGAAGGTGTCGTTCGACGCGCTCGCGTTCGTGTCGGTCGCGGCGGTGCTGGCGCGTGCCGCGTTCCGGATCCCCACGCTCGACGCGTTCGCCGCGTGCGCCGTGGGCGCCGGAGTGCTCGGCGCCGTCGCCGCCGCGGCGCGACTGGTGACGTGGGCCGCGGCGCCGGGCTGAGGCCCGGGCTTCAGCGCTGCTCGCGCTTGCGCTCGCTGAAGACCAGCCGGATCGGCACCTCGCTGAAGGGCAGGTGCTCGCGAAGCTGGTTCTTGAAGTAGCGCTCGTAGGAACCCTCGAACAGGTCGGGCTTGTTGACCACCATCGCGATGGTGGGCGGCCTGACGTCGATCTGCGCGACGTAGAAGACCTTGGCCTTGGTGCCCAGCCGCGAGCTCGGCCCCCGCGCCTCCAGGATGGCCCGCACCGCGTGGTTCACGCGGCCCGTGCCCTCGCGGTGCGCCGCCTGCCGCGCGAGGTTGTCGATCATCCCCATCATCTCGCGGATGCCGGACCCGTCCTTCGCGCTCAGGAAGACGATCGGCGCGAAGTCGAGGCCCGGGAATTCCTGCGTCAGGTACTCGATGTAGTCCTTGGGCGTGAGCTTCGAGGAGACCAGGTCCCACTTGTTCACGGCGATGACCGTGGGCTTCCACTTCTCCTCGAGCTGGCTGGCCAGGCGCTTCTCGACCTGCGAGCACTTCTCGGTGGCGTCGAGCAGCAGCACGCACACGTCGGCGCGGTCGATGGCCGCGTCGGTGC
>CAYSFS010000193.1:0-3398 GCA_964430235.1 uncultured Chitinophaga sp.
GCAGGCCGAGCAGCAGGTGCTCGGTGCCGACGTAGTTGTGGTTCAGGTTGCGCGCCTCCTCGATGGCGTACTCGATCACCTTCTTGGCGCGGGGCGTCTGCGGCAGCTTGCCCATGGTGACCATCTCGGGGCCGCTCTTGACGAGCTTCTCGACCTCGAGGCGCACCTTGCGCAGGTCGATGTCAAGGTTCTTCAGCACGTTCGCGCCGACGCCCGAGCCTTCCTTCACGAGCCCGAGGAGGATGTGCTCGGTCCCGATGTACTCATGGTTGAACCGCTGGGCCTCCTGGTTGGCCAGGGCCATCACCTTCCGTGCGCGGTCAGTCAGACGTTCGAACATGGCTGCCTCCTTGGTCGCTGTCCCGGGTCGCCGGGACATGGTCCGCACTGAACCATAAGAAACGTGAGGGATGAATGCTAGGAATCGCGGAGATTCCGCGCCGGGACCTGGGGCAAGCGGCATGCCGTGCCGCGAGGCCGTGGATCCCGCGAGGGAATCGGGCCGATTCCGCGCCGGGTTGACCGCACGTGCGCGATTTTCCCGTGATATCCGCTCCCGACGCACGGCCGCGGGATGCCGCCGAAGCGTAAAGACATGGGCGGCATGGCGTTGCGTGCGTGCCGGCGGCGGCCGATCGGCGCCCCGTTACCCTTGTGGACCTCCATGCGCCTGCGCGCCGCCATCCTCGCGTTCGCTGCCATCGTGGCGGTCGCGGTCCCGGGCGGGGCGGCCGCGCAGGGAACGCTCGAGCGCCCGCTCGAGGTGCGGGCGAAGCTCGTCTCCGGTGCCACGTTCGCCGGCAAGGCGCAGTCA
This sequence comes from uncultured Chitinophaga sp., assembly GCA_964430235.1. Lineage (GTDB taxonomy): Bacteria > Planctomycetota > Phycisphaerae > Phycisphaerales > SM1A02 > UBA966. Next base: position 815 of record CAYSFS010000193.1, read on the forward strand.
TGGACCTTCGACGCGCTCACGGGCACCTTCGGCACGCACCGGTGGCTCGAGCTCACGGGCCCCGACCTGCGGCGCGTGTTCACGCAGCTCATGGACCGCAGGCAGGGCACGCACTGGCTGCGGCTCGGCGAGCTGCTGGCCGCGAGCAACGGGGGCGAGCGCTTCGCGACCGAGGCCTTCGCGCAGGCGAGGCGGCTGGGCGTGCCCGAGGCCGACGTCGCCGCCGCGAAGGATCGCGCGCGCGGCGAGGCGATCGCGCGCGAGGAGCGCGAGCGGATGGACGCCGAGCGGCGCCTGCAGGACCAGGTGCTGCCTGACGACGCCACCGCGCGGCCGTGGCCGGTGCTGAGCGACAAGGAACGCGCCGCCGCCGAGGCCACGATGCGCGCCGAGGCCGCGGCCGCGCTCGAGACCGTGGGCATCGCGTGCGAGCCGATCGTGACCGACCACTTCCTGCTCTACGGCGACCTTCCGCGCAAGGACCTCGAGCGCTGGGGCAAGGACCTCGAGACGATGCACGGACGCGTGGCCGACGCGCTGGCGCTGCCGCGCGACATGAACCTCTTCTGGGGCAAGGCCGTGATCCTCGCGTTCCAGAGGCAGGACACGTTCCAGGTGGTGGAGGCCGCCGTGTTCCGCCACAAGGCGCCCGCGTCGCTGCGCGGCGTGTGCCACCAGCGCGGGCCGCAGGTCTTCATCAGCATCTGGCGCGGCAACGACGACCTCCAGTTCGCCGCCACGCTGACGCACGAGACGGTGCACGGGATCGTCCACCGCTACGCGACCGCCGCGCGCCTGCCCGAGTGGGCGAACGAGGGCTTCGCCGAGTGGGTGGCGAAGGTGTGCGTCAATCGCTCGCCGGTGGACGCCAACCGCCGGCCGCAGGGGCTCGCGTTCTTCCGCGCGGGCGGCGACGCCACCAAGGTGATGGCGATGGACGGGCAGAAGGGCACGTGGCCCGGCGACAACGCCATCGGCTACTCGGTGGGGTACCTGCTGGTCGACCTGATGATCGCCGAGCGGCCGAAGCAGTTCGGCGCGTGGGTGAAGGCGGTGAAGGGCGGCAAGGAGTGGCAGGAGGCGCTGGCCAAGGAGTTCGGCATGGACCAGGCCGCGCTCGCGCGCGCCGCCAGCGCGTGGTACCGCACCAACGACGGTCCGCCGCGCCGTTGAGCGCCCGGTAGCATTCCGCGCCCCCATGGCAACGAGCACGAAGAAGAAGGCGAAGCGCCGCACCGCGGCCGCGAAGGCACGCGCCGGCTGGCGCACGGCGCGCACCAGCGACCGCCACGAGCTCTACGAGCTGTCGGTCCAGGAGCCGTCGGCCGAGATCGCATTCATCGAGCGCATGTGGAGGGAGCGCCGCGGCGGGCGCCCGCAGCTCCTGCGCGAGGACTTCGGCGGCACGGGCTTCGCCAGCTGCGAGTGGGTGAAGCACCGCGCGGGCAACCGCGCCTGGGGGATCGACCTCTGCGCGAAGACCATGGCCTGGGGCAAGGCGCGCCACGGCGCGAGGCTGACCGCCGAGCAGCGCACGCGGATGACCTGGGTCAAGGGCGACGTGCGTGCGGGCGGGACGCCCCCGGTGGACGTGGTGGCGGGCCTCAACTTCAGCTACTTCATCTTCAAGACGCGCGCGGGGCTCCTCGAGTACTTCCGCGCCGCGTTCCGCAACCTGAAGCCGGGCGGGCTGCTGCTCCTCGACGCCTACGGCGGCTACGAGAGCTTCTCGGTGCAGAAGGAGGAGCGCGACCTCGACGGGTTCACGTACGTGTGGGACACCGAGCGGTACAACCCGATCAACGGCGACGTCCTGAACCACATCCACTTCCGGTTCCCCGACGGCACCGAGATGCGCAAGGCGTTCACGTACGACTGGCGCCTGTGGACGCTCCCGGAGATCCAGGAGATGCTTCTGGAGGCGGGGTTCGTGCGGCCGGCCGTGTACTGGGAAGGCACCACCAAGGACGGCGAGGGAGACGGCGTGTTCCGGCGCAAGACCGTGGGCGAGGCCTGCGGCGGCTGGATCGCCTACATCGTGGCCGAGAAGCCGAGGCGGGCGTGATGGTCCCGCGCGAGCGCGCCTAGCATCACGGAATGGCCGTGCCCGCCGTCGACGCCCGAAGCATCTTCCCCGGCTCGATCCCGGCGCTGCTCGACGAGGTCGGGCGGCTGTTCGAGCGCCAGCTCGCGAGCGACATGCCGTCGGTGAACTCGCTGTGCCGGCACGTCGAGCGGTACCGCGGCAAGATGCTGCGTCCCACCATGGTGTTCCTCAGCGGCCAGGCGTTCGGCGCCGTCGGCGAGCGCCACGTGATGGTGGCCGCCACGTGCGAGATGATCCACATGGCGACGCTGGTGCACGACGACGTGCTCGACGAGGCGCAGGTGCGCCGCAGGGGCCAGACCGTCAACCGGCTGCGCGGCAACGAGGTCGCCGTCATGCTGGGCGACTACCTCATCTCGAACGCGTTCCACCTCTGCAGCCGCGCGGGCGACCCGGCGCTCAACCTGCGGCTCGGCGAGGTCACGAACACGCTCTGCGAGGGCGAGCTGGTGCAGCTCTCGCACCGCGAGGACCTGT
>CAYSFS010000194.1:0-3368 GCA_964430235.1 uncultured Chitinophaga sp.
CAGGTCACCATCAACGGCAAGGCGTACGGCTTCGAGAAGGGCGAGAAGATCCTGCAGGTGGCCCTCCGCCACGACGTGGAGATCCCGCACTACTGCTACCACCCGTCGATGTCGATCCCGGCGAGCTGCCGCATCTGCCTCGCCGAGGTCTGGGCCCCGAACCCGAAGACCGGCGCGCTCGAGGCGATGCCGCAGCTCAAGCCGACCTGCCAGACCGACTGCTCGGACGGCATGGTCGTCTACACCGACAGCCCGCGCTCCATCGCCAACCAGAAGTCGGTGATGGAGCTGCTGCTCATCAACCACCCGGTCGACTGCCCGGTGTGCGACAAGGCCGGCGAGTGCTACCTGCAGGACTACTCGCACGAGTACGGCCGCGGCCAGAGCCGGTTCCTCGAGGAGAAGGTCAAGAACCCGAAGAAGGACGTCGGCCCGGACATCCTGCTCTACAGCGACCGCTGCATCATGTGCACGCGGTGCGTGCGCTTCACGCGCGAGGTCACCGGCACCGACGAGCTGATGGTCGACGGCCGCGGCGACCGCGAGATGATCGACGTCTTCCCCGGCAAGCCGCTCGACAACCCGCTCGCGGGCAACGTCGTCGACCTGTGCCCCGTGGGCGCGCTCCTCGACAAGGACTTCCTCTTCCAGCAGCGCGTGTGGTTCCTCACGAAGACCCCGTCGATCGACGGCCTCACCGCCAGCGGCGACAACCTCTTCGTCGAGCACAACGACGGCAAGGTGCACCGCATCAAGCCGCGCACCAACATGGAGGTGAACACCTGGTGGATCACCGACGAGGTCCGCCGCGGCTGGAAGCACGTGCACTCGGAGTCCCGCATCCGGCTGCCGCGCGTCCGCGGCCTCGACGCGTTCGAGCCGTCGCAGGCGGCGCAGGCCTGGAAGGCCGGGCTCGCGAAGGCGCAGGGAACGCTGGCCGGCGCCGTGAACGCGGGCAAGCGCGCCGCGATCATGGTGAGCCCCATGCTGAGCTGCGAGGACGCCTTCGAGCTGGCCTCGTGGGTGCTCGCGCTCGATCCGAAGGCCGAGCTCGCCGTCGGGCCCGTGCCCTTCGCGGGCGAGGACCGCACGTTCAAGGGCGGCTTCACGATGTATGCCGAGAAGGCGCCGAACGCGCGCGGCGTCCGCCGGGTGCTCGAGGCGCTCAGCGCGCGGCGCGGCGGCGGCGCGGTCCATGACGCGGCGTCGTTCGTCGCGGCGGTGCGCGCCGGCGCGGTCGGCGCGGCGGTCGTGACGGGGAACTACCCGAGCGACTGGGTGACGCCCGAGCTGCGCGACGCGTGCATGCACCTGCCGATGGTCGTCGTCGACACGCTCGAGAACCCGCTGTGCTCGATGGCCGAGTGCGTGCTGCCGGGCGCCACGTGGGTCGAGAAGGCCGGGACGTTCGAGAACGCGAAGGGCCGGCTGCAGGCCTTCCTGCGCGCCATCGAGCCGATCGACTTCGCGCGCGCCGAGTGCCAGGTCGGCGCCGACCTGCGCGCGGCCTTCGAGGGGTCGCGCGCCGCGGCGGTCAACCCGGCGGTGGTGCGCGCCGCCATGGCGAAGGTGCCCGGGCTCGAGCGGTTCGCGACCGACGTCCACGTGCCGGACCTGTCGTTCACGCAGGCGTCCGACATGCAGTTCGCGGAGGTCTGATCAGCGTCGTCCCCGCCGGGACGGGGTCCGTGCCGACGGGAACTGGTGCGCGCGCGGATGCGGCGCCGGCGACGCCGGGTGCGCGGACCGCGCCGGGGCGGCCGTGGCCGAGCCGCCGGCCGATGCGCCCGACCCCCCGGCCGCCGACGCCTTCCGCTTGGCCCCGCCCCGGCCGTGCGCCGGTCCCTTGCCCTGCGCGGGCTTCGGCCCGCCGCGGCCGCGCGGGCCGTTCCCGCCCCCGCCCGTGCCGCGAGCGGCGCCCCCGCGCCCGGCGTTCGGGTGCTCGCGTCGCGCGGGCTCCTCGCCCGGCTCCGGCAGCTTGCCGAGGGCCTGCAGGTCCTGCGGGACCGCGGCCAACGGCACGGGCTTGCCGACCAGCTTCTCGATGTCCTTGAGCGCCCCGCGCTCGGCCGGCTCGCAGAACGTGATCGCCTGCCCGGCGGCGCCCGCGCGCCCCGTGCGCCCGATGCGGTGCACGTAGCTCTCGGCCTCGACGGGCACGTCGTAGTTCACCACGTGCGACACGCCGTCGACGTCGATTCCGCGCGCCGCCACGTCGGTCGCGACGAGCACCCGGACCTTGCCGGTGCGGAACGCGTCGAGCGCGCGCTGGCGCTGGTTCTGGTTCTTGTTGCCGTGGATCGCCAGCGCATCGACCTTGGCCCGCACCAGCCGCTTCATCACGCGGTCGGCGCCGTGCTTGGTGCGCGTGAACACGACCACGCTCGTCATGTCGCCCGACTCGAGCAGGCGCTCGAGGAGCGGCTGCTTCAGCTCGCGCGCGACGTGCATCACGCGCTGGTCGATCTTCGGGGCCGCGCTCGCGACCGGCGTCACCTCCACCCGCACCGGCTCGCGCAGCAGCGACTCGGCGAGGTGCTTCACCTCCTTCGGCATCGTCGCCGAGAAGAGCATGGTCTGCCGCTCCTTCGGCACCATCCCGGTGATCGTCCGGATGGGCTTGATGAAGCCCATGTCGAGCATGCGATCCGCCTCGTCGAGCACCAGCACGTGCACGTCCTGCAGGCTGCAGTGACGCTGCTGGATGAGGTCGAGCAGCCGCCCCGGCGTGGCCACCACCACGTCGACGCCCGCGCGCAGCGCGGTGACCTGCGGGTTCTGGCCGACGCCGCCGAACACCAGGCACGTCTTCACCGCCGCGTGCCGCCCGTAGACGTTGATGCTGTCGGCGATCTGCACCGCGAGCTCGCGCGTGGGCGCGAGGATGAGCGCGTGCGGCCGCCCCGGCAGGCGCGACTTCGCGGCCGCCTTGCCGATCTCGCGCGACGCGGTGAGGCGCTGGATCAAGGGCAGCGCGAACGCCGCCGTCTTGCCGGTGCCGGTCTGCGCGCAGCCGAGGATGTCGCGGCCCTCGAGCGCGTGGGGGATCGCCTGCGCCTGGATCGGCGTCGGCTTCTCGTAGCCCTCCTCGGCAAGCGCCTTGAGGAGCGGGGCGGAGAGACGCAGCGAGTTGAATGCCATGAAGGGGTCCACGATACGCGCAACGATGCGAGCTTCACGCGTGAATTCAGGGAATTGCCCCCTTGATGCCGTGCGCCCGAAACCGAACACCGCTAGGATTGGAGTTCCTCGCGCTCGACTTGCGTGGGAATCAGCCTTAGCCTCCGCCGCTGTGCCAGCGTGAAGGACCAACGAACGATGCACGTGCATGCCTCCCACGACCATGACTCGACCCCCGTCGCGATGCG
>CAYSFS010000195.1:0-3313 GCA_964430235.1 uncultured Chitinophaga sp.
CCATGGTCCGCATGGTCTCGTCCACGTCCTTGTCGGCGAACTCGCCCTTCATGTGCGCCTCCCAGGTGTCGCGCAGGGCGCGCTGGCGCGGCGAGAGACCGTCGTCGGGCACGGCGGCGCAGGATGCGATGGCGATCGGGAGGGCGATGAGCGCGATCGGCGCACGGGCGGTCCGCATGGATCGAGCCTACACCCGGCGCACGGCCGGCGCGGCCCGCGCCCGGCCCCTCGACGCGCGGAAGTGAATCGTGTGAAATGTGCAGAAATCACAAAATGGTATCCTTCCCGGCGATGCCACGCCGCGCCATCCACGTCATCGCCCGCACCGCAGACTGGGAGGTCCTGATGGCCCCCGTCCGTTTCGAGATCGTCGAGGCGATGCGCGGCATCGCCCCGTGCTCGGTCGGGGAGATCGCCCAGGCGCTCGACCGGCCGGCGGACACGCTCTACCCGCACCTCAGGCAGCTGCTGAGGGTCGGCGTGGTCGTCGAGGCCGGGCAACGCGCCGGTCGCACCCGGCCCGGGAAGGTGTACGACCTCGTGGCCGACGACTTCCGGCCGAGCTTCCGCGGCGCGGGCGCCGCCGCGACGGCGAGGACGATCGACCGTTCCGTGCGCGGCATGGCGAGCATCGTGACGCGCGCCTCGCGCAAGGCGGCCGCCGCGGGACGCTTCGCCTACGACGACGACTTCAAGAACGTCATCAGCAAGGTCGAGAACGCGTGGCTGACGCCCGAGGAGCTGAAGACCGTCCAGTCGCGCCTGCTGTCGCTGAAGCGCTACCTCGATGCCCGCAAGGGCCGCCGCGCCGGGTCGCTGTACCTCGCCGCGTTCTTCGTCGTCCCGGTCGTGCGCTCCCGCGGCGCGCGCGCGACGCGTTCGTGAATCAGCCCACCGCCCCGAGCCACGCATCCACCCCCATGCTCATCGCCACCATCGCACTCGCGTCCTCCCTGCTCTCCGCCGTCCTCGATGCCGGGGCGCAGTCCGCCGCCGAGGCGCCCCTGCCCCGTCGTGCGGGGCCGCTCGGCATCCGCCTCGGCAGTGCGGCCACCGGGCCGGTCGTCATCGAGTCCGTGCTGCCCGGGTCGCCCGCGGCGAAGGCCGGGCTCGAGGGCGGCTGCACGCTGGAGTCCCTGAACGGCACGACGATCGGAAGCCGCGAGGCGCTCCGCGACGCCATGCAGAGGGTGAAGTCCGGCGAGACGGTCCGGCTGGCCGTGAAGCAGGGCGACGGGCCCGTGAGGACCGTCGCGGTCACCACCGAGGCAGCGTCCGAGACGCTCGTCGGAAGCAGCGTCACCTACGGAAGCGTGCGCGTGCCGGCGGGCTACCGCCTGCGGACCATCGTCACCGAACCGAAGGAGTCGCCGCTCGGGAAGGACGGCAAGCTTCCCGCGTTCCTGTACGTCTCGGGCATCATCTGCGACACGATCGACCGGCCGACGATGCCGGACGCGCCCGACACGCGCATCGTGCACGCGATGGCGGACGCCGGCTTCGTCACCATGCGCGTCGACAAGCCCGGCGTGGGCGACAGCGAGGGCCCGCCGTGCAGCGAGATCGACCTGCAGACCGAGCTCGCCGGGTACGCGGCCGCGCTCAAGCAGCTCGCCGCGATGCCCGGCGTGGACCCCGCGCGCGTCTACGTCTTCGGCCACTCGATGGGCGGCGTGCTCGCCCCGTACCTCGCGAAGGAGGTGCCGGTCCGCGGCACGATCGTCTACGGCACGCTCGCGCGAACCTGGTTCGAGTACCAGCTCGAGAACGTGCGCCGCCAGGCCGCCATGCAGCCCGGCATCTCGGAGGCGGACGTCACCGAGGCGGTGCTCGCCGAGGCGCGGTCGAGCTCGATGATCCTGGTCGAGAAGAAGACCCTCGGCGACGTGTGGGAGCGCTGGCCCGAGCTGCGGCAGCCGCCCCAGGGCACGATGCTCGACGCGACGCACATGTCCACCCGCAGCATGCCGTTCTTCCACCAGCTGCAGGACCTCAACCTCGCGCGCGCGTGGCAGGAGTCGACCGGGGCCGTGCTCGCCGTCTACGGCGAGTACGACTGGGTGACCTCGGAGGCCGACCACCGGAAGATCGTGGACATCGTCAACGCGCGCACGAAGGACGCAGGGACGCTCCTGCTGCGCCCGAAGGCGGACCATGCGTTCACCACGCACCCAAACATGAGCTCGAGCCGCGCGCTGATGGGCGGCGGCGAATTCGACCGCGGGCTTCCGGAGGAGATCCTCCGCTGGATCGCCTCGGTCGAGGGCCGGCCGGCCGAGGTCCCGGCCCAGGGCCGGTCGGCGCGCCTCGGTGCATGGGAACGCCTTCCGACCGAACCCTACCCCGGCAAGCAGGACGACGTCTTCTTCGTGAACGAGCGGTCCGGCTGGTACGGCAACGGCGCGGGCAAGCTGTTCCGGACGCAGGACGGCGGCGACACATGGACGAAGGTCTGGGAGAAGCCGGGCACGTTCGTCCGCTGCCTCGCGTTCGTCGACGAGCAGGTGGGCGTGCTCGGCAACATCGGCCCCGGCTACTTCCCCGGCGTCACGGACCCGGTGCCGGTCTACCGCACCGAGGACGGCGGCGCGACGTGGATGCCCGTCACGGCGATCGAGGGCGCGCCCGTCGTCGGCCTGTGCGCCTTCGACGTCGTGCAGGTGCCGTTCATCAACGCGGGGAAGCTCGACCGCCGCCCGCGAATTGTCGGCGTCGGCCGCGTGGGCGGGCCGGCGGCGTACATCTGGTCCGACGACCTCGGCAAGTCGTGGAAGCAGGGGAAGCTCCCGGAGGCCGCAGCGATGGCGTTCGACGTCAGGTTCCTCGACGAGAAGCGCGGATTCGTCGCGTCGGCCACGAGCGCGGACGTGTCCAGCGCGAACGCGCTGATCATCCGGACCTCGGACGGCGGGGCCACGTGGGAAGAGGCCTACCGGTCGTCGCGGCCGTTCGAGACGACGTGGAAGTTCTCGTTCCCCGACGAGACCACCGGCTACTGCACGATCCAGTCGTACGACCCGGATCCGGATGCCTCGGTGCGATTCGTCGCGAAGACGATCGACGGCGGCGATCGCTGGGAGGAGGTCGAGCTGACCCGGGATCACGCCGTGCGCGAGTTCGGCATCGCCTTCCTCGACGCCGACACCGGGTGGGTGGGGGCGGTGCCGCACGGGTTCGTGACCACGGACGGCGGCATCACGTGGCAGGATGCCGACATCGGGAACGCGGTCAACAAGATCCGGCTGCTGAAGTCGGATTCGGGCGTCACCGGGTTCGCGATCGGGACCGAGGTGCGGAGGATGCGGCTGCCGGC
>CAYSFS010000196.1:0-3293 GCA_964430235.1 uncultured Chitinophaga sp.
GGGCCGGGATTCCGCGCGCCGAGCTGGGGCCCGAGCCCGGCCGCGTCGATGGCCGCGCGGAGCGTCGTGAACCGGTCGTCCTCGGCGACGATCTGCTCGATGCTGCGGAGCTCCGGGAGCATGACGGAGTCGATCACGTGCACGATGCCGCCGTCGAAGGGCACGTCCGTGGCGACGAGCCGCGCGCCGTCGATGGCCGGTCCGTCCGCGTCGATCTCGAGCGACTGCCCGGACAGCGCCATGAGCCGCCGCCGGTCGAGCACGGCCGAGCTGCCCACGGGCTGCGCGACCACGTGGTGCTTCAGGATCGCCTGCAGCGTCGGCCTTCCGGCGTCGCTCGTCAGGAACTCGACCTGTGCCGCAGGCAGCTTCGCGAAGGCCTCGTTGGTCGGCGCGAAGACGGTGAGCTTCGCGTCCTTCGGGAACTCGATCCCCGCGGCCTTGACCAGGGCGAGGAGCGTGGTGAGGTTCGCCTTCGTGGCGACCGATGCCAGCGAGCCGGCGGACGACGGCGCGGCCGCTGCCCGGCCCGTCGGTCGGATCCAGTCGATCTCGATCGCGAACGGTCCCTCCTTCTTGTCGGAGAGCGTCACGCCGATCGACTCGATGGTGGCCGGGTCGAGCGCGGGCGCGTTCCGCACCCGCTGGCCGAAGCTGTTCGCCACGCACTGCTCGAAGGGGATCTCGACCTCGGTCCACTCGCCGGCCACGGTCTTGAACGAGCGCTGGTACCCGCCGGCCATCAGCCGCAGGCGCGAGGAGCGGATGTCGCACTGGTACGCGCGGCCGTCGCCCTTCACGCGCATCACGAGCCCGGTCGCCCCCGCGAAGGTGCCCTCCGGGACCGCCGTGCGGATCTGCGAGAACCCGCCGTTGTTCTCGAGCGAGAGCTCGCCGGAGAACCGCAGCGTGCCGGACTCGCCTTGCGCGATCCGGCCGGTCGAGCGCCCGCCCATCACGCCGTCGAGGACGGTCTGCCATCCCGCGGTCCCCTGGTCGAACTCGAGGTTCGAGTCGGCGGCTGCGTGGCACGGGGTGCACGCGAGGAGTGCGACGAGGAGGGCCACGCGGGTCGGGGAAAGCGGATTCATGGCTTTGCCGGTTCGCGCTTGGGGGCCGGGCGGATGCCGAATCCGCGGGGCGTTTCCGGCCGGGCGCGGCCGCGACCTTATGATCGCCTTCGCCTAAGGGCGTGGACCGCGCCACGGCCGGGGGCACCGCCGCCTCATGGAACGAACGCCACCCACCCGATCCCTCCTCGCATCGCTCGTCGCGGGAGTGCTCGGCGCGCTCTGGACGTGCATGGCGTGCGCCGCCGCGCCGCCCGAGGCGCCCGCGCGCCCGGTGCGGGTGGCGGTCCTCGCCGATCCGCCGTTCACCGTGCGCGACCCCTCGGGCCGTTGGGACGGGTTCGCGGCCGTGCTGCTGCAGGCGGCGGCGGTGGAGTCGCGCCTGGTGCTCGAGTTCCGCGAGTGCGCGTCGCTCGAGGAGCTGTACGCCGAGGTGGCCGCGGGTCGTGCCGACGTCGGGCTCGGAAACACGCTCGTCACCAGCGAGCGGCTCGGCGCCATGCCGTTCACGCAGCCGATCCTCGACGGCGGCCTGCGCGTGATGGTTCCCGGAGACCGATCGCACTCGCTCGGCAAGCTGTGGGAGGGCCTCGAGTCGGACGGCCACGTGCGCGTCTTCCTGTGGGGCGGAGCGATCACCGTCGCCGTGTCGTTCGTCCTGGTCGCCGTGCTCCGCCGGGTGGACCGCGAGTTCACGCGCCGTTGGCACGAGGGATTCGCCGAGGCCTTCTACCACGTCGCGTCGGTCACCATGACCGGCAAGACCTCGTACAAGGGGAAGGTCGGTCCCCGCTGGGCGACGAGCATCGTGGCCGCGCTGTGGCTCGTCTTCGGCGTGGCGTCGGTCGCCTACCTCACGTCGAGCCTCTCGAGCGTGATGACCGCGAACACGATGCGGTCCCGAATCGGCGGGTCGCACGACCTGAAGGACCGGACCGTGGGCGTGCTCGAGGGAAGCGCGGGCTCGCGGTACTGCGCGCAGCACGGCATCCACGTGGTGCCCTTCGCCTCGGTCGGCGACGCCGCCGCGGCGCTCGAGGCCAAGGAGCTCGACGCCGTCGTGGCCGACGCGCAGTCGCTCGAGACCTTCCGGTTCTCGCATCCCGAGGTGCACGTGGCGATGGCCGGCGATGTCTTCGAGCGGCGCCACTACGCGTTTCCCGTCCGCCCGGGCGACGAGGACCTGCTGCGCCGGCTCGACGTGGCCATCGTCGCCATGCGCGAGGACGGGGTGCTCGACCGCGTCCGCGCCCGGTGGTTCGGGCACTGACGGTGCCCACGCGCGCGCGGGGAATCCTTCCCGCCGCGCGGGGAACGCACGTCGTCCGCGTTCCGCCTACCTTGTGCCGATGAACGAGACGTTCGCCGACATCGGGCTGGGACAGGACCTCGTGGCGGAGCTCGCTTCGCTTGGCTACGAGGAGCCGACGCCCATCCAGCGCGCGGCGATCGGGCCGCTGCTCGCCGGGCGCGACCTGCTGGGGCAGGCGGCGACCGGGACGGGCAAGACCGCGGCGTTCGCGCTCCCCATCCTGCAACGCATCGCGGGCGAGCGGCCCGCGCCGGGGCGCCCGCTGGCGCTGGTGCTGGTGCCGACGCGCGAGCTCGCGGTGCAGGTGTCCGAGGCGTTCCACCGGTACGGGCGCAAGCTCGGCACCGCGGTGGTACCGATCTACGGCGGCCAGGAGTTCCACCGCCAGGTGGCCGCGCTGCGGCGCGGCGCGCACGTGGTGGTGGCGACGCCCGGGCGTGCGCTCGACCACCTGCGGCGCGAGACGCTCGACCTCGCCGACCTGCGCATGGTGGCTCTCGACGAGGCCGACGAGATGCTCGACATGGGCTTCGCCGAGGACCTCGAGCTGATCCTCGAGGCCGCGCCCGAGGCCCGCCAGACCGCGCTCTTCTCGGCGACGCTGCCGCCGCGCATCGCGTCCATCGCCGAGCGGCACCTGCGCGACCCCGAGCGCATCCTGATCGCGCGCGACGCCGCGCAGCCCGGGTCGATGCCCAAGGTGCGCCAGGTGGCGTACATCGTGCCGCGCGCGCACAAGGTGGCGGCGCTGGGGCGAGTGCTCGACCTCGAGTCGCCGCGGCTGGCGCTCGTCTTCTGCCGCACGCGGATCGACGTCGACGAGCTGGCCGACCGCCTGACGGGCCGCGGCTACACCGTGGCGTCGCTGCACGGCGGCATGTCGCAGGCCGAGCGCGACCGCGTGATGGCGC
>CAYSFS010000197.1:0-3267 GCA_964430235.1 uncultured Chitinophaga sp.
AGCGGCACCAAGAGCTTCAGCGGCATCGCCGCGGCGATCGCCGTCGACGACGGCCTGCTCTCGTTCGACGAGCGCGTGAGCGACACGATCACCGAGTGGAAGTCCGACCCGCGCAAGGCGGAGATCACCGTGCGCCAGCTGCTCTCGCTCACGAGCGGCCTCGAGTCGCTCGGATCCGCGATCGACAATCCCCGGAACGCGCGCGCCGCCGGCATCACCGACCGCGCCGAGGCTTCGATCGGTGCCCGGCTGGTCGCCGACCCCGGCGAGCGCTTCATCTACGGGCCGAGCAGCTTCTACGTCTTCGGCGAGCTGATGAAGCGCAAGCTCGCGGCCGCGAGGACGGGAGACCGCGACGTGGTGGCGTACCTCGAGCGCAAGGCGTTCGGGCCGCTCGGCATCGCCCCGCGCTTCATGCGGGACGAGGCAGGCAACGCGAACCTCCCGGGCGGTTGCCGGCTCAGCGCCGCGCAGTGGGCCACCTTCGGCGAGATGGTGCGCAATGGAGGCGTGCACGCGGGCACGCGGATCGTCGACGAGTCGTCCCTCGCCGAGCTCCTGGCGCCGCGGCGCGACGGACCGAGGAAGTCCTACGGGCTGACCTGGTGGATCCTCTTCGACGGCCCGGACGGCGCCGACCCCGAGGACGAGCTCGCGGGCGACATCGCCGCCGAGCGCCTCGAGCGGCGCGGCGGGGCCGTCCGCGAGCGCATGGCCGCCCGCATCCGCGAGCGTGCCGCGGAGTCCGCGGCGGACGCCGACATCGGCGAGCCGCTCGGCGCCATGGCCGCCGGCAAGGGCAAGCAGCGGCTGTACGTGCTCCCGAAGCACGGCCTCACGATCGTGCGCTTCGGGCCGCTCGAGGGCCCGCGCGGCTACGAGGACGGCGCGTTCCTGCGGATCGTCCTCGGTCGCTGAGTCGACCTCGCCGTGATCACTTGCCGGTGATCGCGAGGCCGCGCTTCGGGATCAGCAGCACGAACGCCGTCACGGACGACGCGGTCATGCGTGCGTCCGCGCCGTAGCCGGCGTTGTCCCGGTTCGGCTGGTAGTAGAACGATCCGTCTCCGCACTGGGCGAGCGCGAACCACCACCGGTTCGCGTCCATCAGCGCGCGGAAGCTGGCGGGGTCGACGCTCGCGCCGAGTGCCGTGAACGCCATGCCCATCGCGGGCGACCCGTGCGTGTCGGGGAAGCTCTGCGGATGCAGCCCGATGACCTTCGCGTGGAGCCGTGCGCGGTCGCGGTACGCGGCATCGGGGTACGGGCTCATGGAGTGCGCGATGGCCGCCGCGCCGGTCCGTCCCATGTCCGCCCAGCCGTCCTCGCGGCCGCCGAGGGAGTCCCCGTACCACACGTACCCGTTCGTGCCGCTGCCGCGCTTCAGGAACGCGTACGCGGCGTCGTGCCGCGATCGGTCGACCGCGATCCCGCACCGGGTCATCACGGCGTAGGCGAGCGCGCCCTGCGCCGTGACCATGGCGATCGGGCCGTAGCCCTCGAACCCCGGGTTGTGCCCCCAGCCGCCGTGCGCGTCGCGCGGGCCCTTGGGGAAGCTGTGCGGGTGCGACTCCTTCGCGTGCGGGTTGATCTGCGACATGTCCAGGTACTGGCCCGCGGCGATGAAGTCGTGCACCTCCTGGAGTTCCGGCAGCACCCAGGCCGCGCGCGTCGCGAGGTAGTACTCGCCGAGCACCAGCGCGGCGCCCATGTACTTCCAGTTCGGAAGCGATTCCTTCGCCTCCGGGTCGGACGCGCGCGTCGTGGCGCAGAGCCGGCGCACGCAGCGCTCCACGGCCGGCAGGTGCCTGGCGTCGCCGCCCGAGAGCAGGGCAAGCGGCGCGAACGTGTCGTGCACGGGGTTCCCGAACAACCCGTCGTCGCGCTGGTGCGCGACGAGGTACTCGAGCAGCTCGCGGGCGATCCGGTCGGACTTCGCGCAGTTCGCCGGGAAGTCCTCGCCGAAGCGGCCGTACTTCGTGCCGACGTCGAGGGTGACCGCGAGTTCCTTCCCGTCGCGGAGGACGGTCAAGGGCAGCGTGCCGGGGGCCGGCGCGCGCGCGTCCTGCGCGGCCTCGAGGGCGGCGGCGAACTCCTCGATCGGTCCCGCGGCGCCGAAGACCTGTTCGCCGTAGCCGTTGCGGTGCGCCTCGCGGAACGGCTGCCCGCCGGCGCCCGTGACACGGTCGCCCGCGCGCACGACCCCGGATGCCGGCGAGCCCGCGAACACGTGCCGGATCACGAGCGACTTCGGCTCGTCGGCCACGAGCTCGGCGCGCATCCCGGTGATGCCGAGGTTGTAGTACCAGCCCGGAACCGCGGCATCGGGGCCGGATCGCGCGCGCTGCTTCCAGGGCTGGCCGTCGGCGTGGTAATGGACCTGCGCCTGCAGTGGTGCGGCGACGAGCGCGATCACCGCGACGGCGAGCGCGCCGTGCGCGGCGGCGATCAACCGCAGGCGCCCCATGCGCCGACCAACTGCCCCAGGTCCGCGCCGTTCACGATGCCGTCGCCGTTCAGGTCGCCCGGGCCCGTCGTGCCCCAGGCGCCGAGCAGCGCTCCGAGGTCGGTGCCGTTCACGCTGTCGTCCCCGTTCAGGTCCGCCGGGCACGGCGGCGTCGGCTGGCAATCGCCGCATTGGACCGAGATGCATGCGCCGCCGAGGTCGTTGACCGTCCCTGCGGGATTGCCGATCTGCGCGCCCTGCGGTGCGCTGTTGCCGCAGACGCGGGTTCGGGTGAGGTTGGCGACCGCTCCGCTCGGCAGGTAGATGCCGCCGCCGCTGAAGGTTGCGTTGTTCCCCGAAACCACGCAATCGATGAGCGAGATCGAGCCCGCGACATAGATGCCGCCTCCCGCGGACGTCCCCCCCGCGGCGTTGTCGAGGACCTCGCAGCCCATCATCGTCACGCTCGAGCTGTTGAGCCCGATCGCGCCCCTGTGGTTGCCGCGCACCGAGCAGTTCCGGATCGTCGTGCCCGCGCAGCCGAACATGTAGAGGGCACCGAACTGCGAGCTGCGACCGTTGGTCAGCACGAGGTTCTCGATCGCGGTGGCGGCCGTGAGGTGCAGCGCGTTGATGTGGTACGTGGCGTTTTGGCCGTTGAGCACGGTCACCGGGCGACCGTTCGCATCGACTGCACCGCGGATCACGAGGTCCTTGTCGTAGAGCGAGAGCGGAGCCGTCAGCAGGTATGTGCCAGCCGCGATCACGACGGTGTCGCCCTCGCGGGCCGCGTCCACCGCGGCTGCCGGGCTCGTGAAGTC
>CAYSFS010000198.1:0-3224 GCA_964430235.1 uncultured Chitinophaga sp.
CGCGTCGCGCTGCGCGGGCACGACATGCACGGGCTCGTGCAGGGCCCCGACGGGCGCATCTATTGGTCGATCGGCGACCGCGGCTACCACGTCACCACGAAGGAGGGCGCGACGCTCGCGCGGCCGCACACCGGCGCGGTGTTCCGCTGCGAGCCCGACGGGTCGGGGCTCGAGGTGTTCGCGCACTCGCTGCGGAACCCTCAGGAACTGGCCTTCAACCAGTGGGGCGACCTCTTCACCGGCGACAACAACTCGGACGCCGGCGACCGCGCGCGCATCGTCTACGTGATGGAGGGCGGCGAGACCGGCTGGGACATGAACTACCAGACGCTGGAAGGTGCCAACCAGCGCGGCCCGTGGAGCCAGGAGCGCACGTGGTGGACGTGGGACGCCGCCGACCGCACGCGCCCCGCATGGACGCTGCCGCCCATCGAGCACCTGTCCGACGGACCCGCCGGCTTCTGCTTCTACCCCGGCACGGGCCTTGCGCCCCGGTACGACGATCACTTCTTCCTCTGCGACTTCCTCGGGGGCGACTCGTACAGCCGCATCCTGAGCTTCGCGGTCGAGCCGGCGGGCGCGGGATACAAGGTGGTCGACGCGCACCCGTTCGTCACCGAGGTGCTCGCCACCGACGTCGACTTCGGCTGGGACGGCCGCATGTACGTCAGCGACTGGGCGGGCGACGGGTGGTTCAGCGACCGCACCGGCGAGCTCTACGCCGTGTGGGACCCCGCACGCATCGAGGACGTCGACATCCGCACCGCGCAGAACCTGGTGCGCGAGGGGTTCGCGAAGCACGACGACACCCTGCTCTTCCAGTGCCTGGCGCACCCCGACATCCGGATCCGCCAGCGCGCGCACCTGGAGCTCGCGTCGCGCGGTGCGCGCGTCACGGGACGGCTCGCCGAGTTCGCCCGCGACGCGAAGGACGAGACCGCGCCCCGGCTCCACGCGCTGTGGGCGCTGGGAGTGCAGGCGCGGCGCGCGGCCGCCGCGGGCGCGCGGAACGCCGAGGCCGACGGTGCGGTCGCGGCGATGCTCGAGGACTCCGAGCCCGAGCTCCGCCGCCTGGCCGCTCGCCTCGCCGGGGACGCCGGCATCGCGGCGGCGGCCGGGCCGCTCGTCGGCCTGCTCACCGACGACGACCTCCGCGTGCGCGCCCAAGCGTGCATCGCGCTCGGCAAGCTGCGCCACGCCGACGCCATCCCGAACATCGCCGCGGTCATCTGGGAGAACGAGGACCAGGACCCGTTCCTGCGGCATGCGGCCGTGATGGGACTCGTCGGCGTGGGCCAGCCTGACCGCGTTCGTGAGCTCGCGTCCGACCAGTTCCCGCAGTCACGGCTGGCCGCGGTCCTCGCGATGCGCCGCACCGCCGACCCGCAGCTTGCGCGCCTGCTGCACGACCCCGATCTGCGCGTGGCCACCGAGGCGGCACGCGCCATCAACGACCTGCCGATCGCCGAGGCGATGCCCGCGCTCGCGGCGCTGGCCGCGAAGTTCGCGCCCGACGAGCGCGCCGTCGCCGACGCCGCGAGCCGGGCGCCGAAGCCCACGTTCGAGCGCCAGCTCTGGATGTCGAGGCCCGGCTTCACCGCCGCGCAGCTCGCGTCCGACCCCGTGTGGGCCACGGCCCCCGACCGGCGCGAGGCCGTCGAGGAGGCCACCGGGTTCGCGAAGGCCGGAAACGACTACGTCCAGCGCGTGGCCGGCGCGTTCGTCGCGCCTGCCGACGGCGACTACGTCTTCGCGGTCGCGAGCGACGACGACGGGCTGCTGCTTGCCGCGACGGAAGGTGATCCCGCCCGCATGAAGCCCGTCGCGCGCGTCGAGGGCTACGTGAACCCGGGCGACTTCGAGTCGCAGCCCGCGCAGCGGGCCACCGTCGCGCTCAAGGCGGGCGACCGCGTGCTGCTCGAGGCGCGGTCGTTCCAGGGTGGCGGCGGGAACCACCTCGCGATCGGGGTGGTGCACCCGGACGGTCGCCGCGAGCAGCCGATCGGCTCGTTCACGGGCGACCTCGCCGAGATGCCGCTCCTGCGTCGCGTCATCAACGCGAACCTGCGCCTGGGCGGCCCGGAGCAGGCCGCGGCGCTCGCTTCGATCGCGTCCAACCCGGCGCTGCCGACGCCCGCCCGCCTCGAGGCCGTCGAGGCCCTCGCCGACTTCCTGCAGCCATCGCCGCGCGACCGGGTGATCGGGCACTGGCGGCCCGTGGACGCGGCCGGGCGCTCGCGCGAGGGATACCTCGCCGTGCTCAAGCAGCGGCTTCCGAGCCTTGCCACGAATGCCCCGGCCGCCGTGCGCACCGTGGCGCGTGAGCTCGCCGCGAAGCACGGCGTGGCCATGGACTCGGGCGCCGCGCTCGCGGCGGTCATCGACGCAGGCAAGCCCGTGGACGAACGCATCGCGTGCCTCATGCAGCTGGCGCAGGACCGTGATGCGAAGCTGGGCGAGGCGATCGAGGGGGCGCTTGCTTCCGACCAACCGCGGCTGCGCGCGCAGGCCCGCGCGGTGATCGCGCGCACCGACCCGACCCGCGGCGAGGCCATGCTCGTCGAGGCGCTCGGGAAGGCCTCCGTGCCCGAGCGGCAGGCCGCGCTCGCGGCGCTTGCGGCGCTCGGCACGCCCGGCGCCGAGGCCGCGATCGGCGCGCACCTGGACGCACTCGGCGGCGGCTCGCTGCCCCCTTCGCTCGCGGTCGACGTGCTCGCGGCGGCGGACGCTCGCGACGCGCTCAAGCCGCGCGCCGAGGCGTACCGCGCCTCGCTCGCCGGCAAGGACGCGCTCGGTGCGTGGGTGCTTTGCGAGGAGGGCGGCGACGCGGAGCGCGGACGCCGGATCGTGAACTTCCACAGCGCGGCCGCGTGCCTGCGCTGCCACATGGTCGAGGGCACGGGCGGCCACGCGGCGCCGAGCCTCGCAGGCGTCGGGGGCCGGTACGACCGCCGCGGGCTGGTCGCCAGCCTGGTTGACCCGAATGCGAAGGTGGCCGAGGGCTTCGGCCCCGTCAGCTCGATGCCCGCGATGGGATCGATGCTCACGCCCGCCGAGGTGCGCGACGTGGTGGAGTACCTGGCGACGTTGAAGTAGTGCTTCCGACTCTCGTGACGGGGGTGACTCGCCGATAGTCTTCGCAACCGCCATGCCCACCGACCTGTCGAATTCCCGCATCCTCCTCACCGGCGGCGCCGGCTTCCTCGGCCGCGCCGTCGTCGACC
>CAYSFS010000199.1:0-3220 GCA_964430235.1 uncultured Chitinophaga sp.
CGATGCAGTAGGTGGCCACCTCGCTCGAGATGAACTGCATGGTGTCGTAGATGGCGAGCGTGTCATCGACCGCCCCGCCCGGGCTGTTGATGTAGAAGTTGATGTCCTGGCCGCGCTTCTGGTTCTCCAGGTACAGCATCTGCATGATGACCCGGGCCGCGGAGGCGTGGTTGATCTCGCCGATCAGGAACACGACGCGGTTCTCCAGGAGCAGCTCGTCGATCGTCATCTCGCGCGTGCGCTGGTAGGCGACGCTGGCCATCACGTCCCGCGGGAGCATCCCGGCGCCGATCCCGGCGGCGGCGAGCGATCCGGGCGTGGCGGTCATGGCGCCGTGGACGCCGTTGTGGTACTGGCCGATCGGGAGGTTCGGGTGCATGCGTTCCTCGGGTGCGTGGGCCGCGCGCGACGCGCGGGAGAGGGATCATAGTCCCGTGCCGAACCGCGTTCATCGGCGATCGGCCCGGGGCACTTGCGGCAAAACCCATACGATTGGGCCATGCTCGCCGCGCACCGCGCATCGAACTCCACGATCGTCCTGGCGCTGCTCGGCGCCCTCGGCGTGCACGCGCCGGCGCACGGCAGGCAAGCGGCAACGCCGGTGACGCCGCCTTCGGCGCAGGCCGAGCCGACCCCCGCCGCCCCGCGGGCGGGCGGGTCCGGCGCCCCCGGGGAACCTCGGATCGTGGAGCGCGGGCTGACCGACGACGATCCGGTGGACGGCCTGGACGTGCCGCTGCACCCGGGCGAGCGCGGTCGCCCGCCGCAGCAGCCCCCGTTCTCGCTGGGTGCCGGCTACATCCACCAGTTCGATGCCGGGATCGGCGACGGCGGCACGATGGCCGTCGATCGCTTCTACGCGAGCTTCTCGTCGCGCCTGGTGACCACCGACGACTTCACGCTCACGTTGGCCATGGGCTACGAGAACGGCTGGTACCACTGGTCGGGGAACAACCCGCTCGGCGTCGCGGAGCCCTGGGGCACCGTCAACCTCTTCGGCCTGCAGGCGCGCGGTTCGTGGCGCGTGGACCGCGAGTGGGTGGTGACGGCCGGCGGCATCTTCGCCCTGGCCGGCGAGAGCGACGCGGACGCGGGGTCGAGCATCTACGGCGGCGGACTGGCGAGCGTCTCATGGGCGCCGAACCAGGACACCGTGCTCGGCATCGGGGTGCTGGGCGTCACGCAGATCGAGAACAACCCGATCGTGATCCCCGTGCCGGTGCTGCACTGGCGCTTCGCGCCGGAGTGGGTGGTGTCGACCATCCGCCGGCCCCCGGCGAGCCCGTTCGTCGGGATCGACGTGGCGTGGGAGCCCGAAGGATCGAAGCTCGACGTGGCGCTGGGGGTCGGCTGGCAGCAGCGCCGCTTCCGGCTCGGCCCGAACTCCGATCCGACGATCGACAACGGCGTCGGGCTCGACCAAAGCTGGGCGGCGTTCCTCTCGGCCGGCTGGGACATCGTGCCGGGCCTGCGCGTGGACGGGCTGGTGGGCCTGCAGTTCTCCGAGACGCTGGAGCTGCAGGATTCCTCCGGCCGATCGCAGCGAAACGCCTCGGTGGACCCGAACGCGCTGCTCGGCGTGTTTGTCACCTGGAACTTCTGAACGCGCGCACGGCGCCGCGCGGGTCGCGCGCGTGCGAGCACGCCGTCACGCCGTCACGCCTCGATCAGCTCGCCGCGATCGACCATCGCCAGCACGCCGGTCACGCGCGCGGGCTCGAGCCCGAACATCCCGGCGATCGCCTCGCGGTAGGCGGCCATCTGCCGTCGATAGGGGGCGATCCGTTCCTCGAGCTCCGCTCCGGAGAGACCGCGCGCGCCGGTCTTCCAGTCGACGACCTCGGCGCGATGGACGCGTCCGTCGCGCAGCCCGAGCACCACGCGATCCATGCGGCCGCGCACGAGCCCACCCGCCGTGGCGAGCGCGAACGGCATCTCGACGCGCACCTCGAGCGCGTCGCATCCCCACGACGCGCACCTGGAGCGGCGAAGCGCCCCCGACATCGGACCGCCGAGCGCCGCCTCCACGGCGTCGCGCACCGAGGCGGCGAGTCCGGCATCGATCGGCCGGCCCGCGTCCACCGACGCCGCGGCCAGGACCTCGGCTGCGTCGATCGCGTCGAGCCCGGCATCGTCAAGCCACGTGATCCGCTCGAGCCAGGCGTGGGCCACCGTGCCGCGGGTGCCGTCGCCGTCACCCGCGAACTCCCGTTCGAAGAACCGGCCGGGCGATGCATCATGGGCGCTCGGGGCGCGCACGGCCACCGGGCGAGGGACGTACTCGACCGCGGGCACGGCCGGACGCCCGGTCGCGGCCGTCGCGGCCGCGGGCTTCGCCGCAAGGGCACCCGAAGGAAGGCCCTCGGGGCCCTCGTACGTCCACACGCGATCGACGGGCCGGGTCGGGTCGGGAACGTGGTCGACCATCGCCCGATCGAATCCGTCGAAGGCCCGACGCAGGATCCAGGCCGGCGTCGGCTTCGGTTCATCCTTGCCCGTGCGCGGCGGGCACACGAGGTGCACGGCTTCGCGCGCGCGCGTCACGGCCACGTACAGGGACGACAGGTCGTCGGAAAGCCGAAGCACCGCGGCCTCGGCACGGAACGCCGACAGGAGCGGCGAGAAGTCGCAGAACTGCAGGGGCGCGACGGGCGCGATCGCCGCCGGCCCGCCGAGCGGGTCGGGCGTGAGGGCCACCCACTCGCCGGGGCCGGCCGCCACCCGGCCCATCGAGCGCCCGAGGCTGCCCACCACCACCTCGTCGAACTCGAGTCCCTTGCTCGCGTGCACCGTCATCACGCGCACGCGCGCGTCCTCGCCGGTGCGCGAGCGGCGCGACTCCACGGCACGGACGAAGTCGCCCGGGCGTGCCGCCAGGGCCGGGGATGCCGCATGCGCGAGGCCGGCGAGCTGGCGCAGCCGCTCGGCGTCGTTGCGCGAGCAGGCGGGCCGGAGCATGGCCGCGTGGCGCTCCACCCACCCGGCGAGACCATGCTCGAGGAGCGATGCCCGCACCTGCCCGGAGAGCGATCGCGCCGCGCGTCGCAGCGCATCGCCGCCACCGTGGCGCTCCATCGGCTCAAGGCCGAGCAGCGTGCATGCGGGGGCCCGCGTCGCCAGGAAGTGCGCCAACGTGTCGTCCGGGTGCTCGGCCACCCGCAGCAGCGAGAGCAGCGCCACCACCGCCGCGGACTCGACCAGCGGGGATCGACCCTCGTCG
>CAYSFS010000200.1:0-3155 GCA_964430235.1 uncultured Chitinophaga sp.
CGCGCCGGGCCGCGCGCCGGCGCCGGGAAAATGATCCGGGATCAATTTCGCCAGCCGAGGATCACCACCGTCCGTCGCACGCCGTCCATGTCGCACGCGTCCGGCAGCCGGCCCCACTCCTCGAAGCCGCGCGAGCGGAACAGCCGCAGGCTCGCCTCGTTGTGCGCAAAGCAGAGCGCCAGCACCCGATCGATGCCGCACGCCCCCGCCCGCGCCATCAGCGCGTCGAGCATCGCGCGCCCCGCGCCGCGCCCGGTGAATGCCGGGTCCACGTACACGCTCACCTCCGCGGTCGGCGCGTACCCCGCGCGCGGCTTGAAGTCGGTGAACGCGCCCCAGGCCACGGTCTGCCCGTGCGCCTCGCCCACGAGCACCGGACGCCGCGCGTGGTCGCGCTGCTCCCACCATGCCTCGCGCGCGGGCATCTCCTGCGGCACCAGGTCCGCGGTGGCCGTGCGCAGCGGCACGGCCGCGTTGTAGATCGCTAGGATCGCGGGCAGGTCCTCGCGCCGGGCATCGCGGACGGCAATCGCGGGGTCGGGCATGGCGCGGTCACCGTACCATTTGATGCCCGCGCATGACCGTCGACTCCTCCACGCTCCCCCGCCGCACCTTCGCGATCATCTCGCACCCGGACGCCGGCAAGACCACGCTCACCGAGAAGCTGCTCCTGTACGGCGGGGCGCTCGACCTGGCGGGCACGGTCACGGCGCGCAAGAACCAGCGCGCCACCACCAGCGACTGGATGGAGCTCGAGCGCCAGCGCGGCATCTCGATCTCGAGCACGGTGCTCCAGTTCGACTACTCGGGCTACCGGATCAACCTCCTCGACACCCCCGGCCACAACGACTTCAGCGAGGACACCTACCGCGTCCTCACCGCGGTCGACGCCGCCATCATGGTGATCGACGCGGGCAAGGGCATCGAGACCCAGACCCGCAAGCTCTTCGAGGTGTGCCGCCGCCGGGGCGTCCCCATCTTCACGTTCATGAACAAGTGCGACCGCCCCACGCGCGAGCCGCTCGAGCTGATCGACGAGCTCGAGCGCGCGCTCGGCATCGCGCCGTTCCCGGTGAACTGGCCGCTCGGCTCGGGCCCGTCCTTCAGGGGCGTGTACGACCGGCTCGCGAAGCAGGTGCACGTCTTCGAGCGCACGCGCCTGAACGCCACCGCCGCGCCCGTGCAGGTGCTCGGCATCGACGACCCCGCGCTCGCCGAGCGCCTCGACCCCGAGGTCCACGCGAAGGCGCGCGAGGAGGTCGAGCTCCTCTCTGGCCTCGGCGACGCGTTCGACCCCGCGCGCGTCCATGCCGGCGAGCTCACCCCCGTCTACTTCGGCAGCGCGATGAACAACTTCGGCGTGCAGCTCCTGCTCGACGGGTTCCTCGCCAACTCCGAGGGCCCCGGGCCGCGCCGGTCGGGCGAGCGGCTGGTGCGCCCCACCGACCCGCCGTTCAGCGGCTTCGTCTTCAAGATCCAGGCGAACATGGACCCGCGCCACCGCGACCGCATCGCGTTCCTGCGCGTGGTCAGCGGCCGGTTCGAGCGCGAGATGACCGTGACGCACGTGCAGGGCGACCGCAAGATCAAGCTCAACAACGCCCAGCGGCTCTTCGGCCGCGACCGCGAGACGGTGGAGGACGGCATGCCCGGCGACGTGGTGGGCCTGGTGGGCCACGACGCGCTCGGGATCGGCGACACGCTCTCCACCGACCGCACCATCCGCTTCAGCGAGATGCCGACCTTCGTGCCGGAGTGCTTCTCGTTCATCCACAACCCGAGCCCCGGCAACAGCAAGAAGTACGTGCTGGGGCTGAAGCAGCTGCTGCAGGAGGGCGTGGTGCGCGAGTACCAGCTGCTCTCGGGGCTCGACGCCGCCATCAAGCGGCCGATCCTGGCCGCCGTCGGCCCGCTGCAGTTCGAGGTGCTCCAGTACCGGATGCAGAGCGAGTACAACGCCGAGTGCCGCCTCGAGCCCACGCGCTGGAAGCTCGCGCGCTGGTGGCGCAAGGAGGGCGCGCCCGAGGACTTCCTGCCCGAGGTCTTCGCCGACGCGACGCTCGCCATCGACCACGAGGGGCGGCCCATGGTGCTCTTCAGCGACGAGTGGCCGATGCGCTACTTCGGGCAGCGCAACCCGGGCGTCGAGCTCTCGACCACGCCGTTCACGGGGCGGTGAGCGGGCCGCGCGGCGCGCCCCCGCGGCGCCGCGCGAACCTCGCCCGCCGTGACCCGTGCCCGGCCGTCACGCCGCGATCCGCCGCAGCAGCGCGCGCACCCGCTTCACCTGCGTCGGGTCCATGGCGTGCTCGAACACGGCGTCGCGCGCGGCCGGGTCGGCGCGCACGCTCGCGAGGTGCGCGGCGAGCGTGTTGACGGCCTGCACGGTGCGGATGCGGTAGGTGGCCGCGAACGACGCGAACTCCGAGAGCTTCGCCGGCTCGAGCGGGATGCCCGCGCGCCGCAGCGCGCGCGCCATGCGGGCGCGCTCGGTCTGGCCGTTGCGCTGGGTGAAGTACTGAAGCTGCACCCAGCGGTGGAACGGCGAGTCCGGCGGCACGTGCGTGCGCGACGTGACGATCACCGTGAAGTCCTCGTATCGGCGCGCCGCGCGCGGCCGGTCGTCGCGCTTCCAGGGCTCGCGGTCGAATTCCCGCACGAAGTCGCGCAGCGACGTGTCGCGGACGTGCTCGCGCGCGCCCACCGCGCGCGAGAGCTCGGCCAATGCGCCGCCGCCGAATGCCTCGGCACCGCTCATCAGCACCACCGCGCCGGCCGGCACCTTGCGGAGCGCAACGTGCAGGGCGTCTGGGTCCTTGACGTGGATCAGCTCCACGACGTGGAGCGGCGCGGCCATGTCCGCGGCGATCGCCTGCGCGATGAGCCGCTTCGAGCTGTCGGCCGGGCCGACCAGCAGCGTGTGCGGGAACCGCGCGGCTCCCGCCAGGCAGCGTTCGACGATGGCCGAGGCGGTCTCCGCGAGGGCCGGGCACTCGGCAAGGTGGCTCAACGTCGGCGCCGCGAGATCCTCGTGCGTGATCCAGCGCGCGGGCGGCGCGGGCGTCACCGCGGGCGCGGGAATCACCGTGGGCGAGGCGGGCGTCGCGGCGGGATCGGCGTCGGCCTGCGCGCCGGGCTTCGGCTTCGCGCCGGGC
>CAYSFS010000201.1:0-3154 GCA_964430235.1 uncultured Chitinophaga sp.
GGACGTCCGCGGGGCGACCCCCCGCCCCCGCGCGGAGGGAGCGGCGCGGGTCACGACGGTGCTCGTACGTCCCCGCCCCGGGTCACTCCCTCACACCACCACGTTCACCATCCGCCCCGGCACCACGATCACCTTCCTCGGCGCCTTCCCGCCGAGGTGCGGCACCACCTGCGGGTGCGCGAGCGCGATGGCCTCGACCTCTGCCGGCGCGGCCTTCGCGGGCACCATGATGCGCGCGCGCACCTTGCCCTGCACCTGCACCGCGACCTCCACTTCATCGTCCACCAGCATCGCCGGGTCGAACGCGGGCCACCCGGCGTCCCACAGCCCGCGGTCGCCGCAGAGCCCGAGCCGGTGCGCGATCTCGTCCGCGGCGTGCGGCGCGAATGGCCACAGGATGCGCAGGAAACGGTCCAGCTGGTCGCGCGTCATGCCGCCCTTCGCCGGGTCCGCGAGGTCGGTCGGTCGCGTGGCCGCGTTCACGAGCTCGATCATCGCCGCGATCGCCGTGTTGAGGCTGAGCCGCTCGACGTCGTCGCCGACCTTCGCGATGGTCCGGTGCAGCAGCTTCTCGACCTTCGGGTCGGGCTCCGCCGCGAGCAGCGGCTCGCCGGTGCGCTCGTCGATCGCCAGCCGCCACGCGCGCTGCAGGAAGCGGAACACGCCCACGATGTCGCGCGTGTTCCAAGGCTTCGACGCCTCCAGCGGACCCATGGACATCTCGTAGAGCCGGAACGTGTCGGCGCCGTACTCGGCGATCACGTCGTCGGGATTGACGACGTTGCGCAGGCTCTTGGACATCTTCGCGACGATCTGCACCACCGGCGCGCCCGTCGCGCGCTCGGCGAAGGTGCCGTCCGGGCGCTCGTCCACCTCGTCGACCGGCACCAGGGTCTTGTCGGCGCGCTGGAAGGCGTGGCTCGTGATGAGCCCCTGGTGGAAGAGCTTCCCCATCGGCTCGGGCGTGCTGACGTGGCCGAGGTCGAAGAGCACCTTGTGCCAGAAGCGCGCGTAGAGGAGGTGGAGCACCGCGTGCTCGCTGCCCCCCACGTAGAGGTCGACGCCGCCGGCGTGGCACGTGGCCGGGTCGTACGCCGTGGGCGCGGGGCCCGGGCCCGCCGAGCGCTTGCGCGACAGCATCCAGTAGCGCTCCGCCGCCGGGTCGACGAACGCCGCCTCCGCGTGCGGCGAGCAGTAGCGCAGGTAGTACCAGCAGCTGCCGGCCCAGCCCGGCATGGTGTTCGTCTCGCGCGTGACGGGCGTCGAGGGCGGCAGCAGGGCAGGGTCCACGCCCGCCTCGCCCGCGGTGAGGTGCACCCATTCGCGCGCCTTCGCGAGCGGAGGCTGCGGCACGTCGCTCTCCACCGGGTTGTAGTCCGCGAGCGGCGGCAGCCGCACCGGGAGCGCCGCGGCACCCACCGGGTAGTGGTTGCCCTCGGCGTCGTAGACCACGGGGAACGGCTCGCCCCAGTAGCGCTGGCGGCTGAAGAGCCAGTCGCGCAGGCGGTAGTTCACGCGAAGGCTTCCGATGCCCGTGCGCTCGAGCCACGCGATCACCGCGCGCTTGGCGTCGGCCGTCGCGA
Organism: uncultured Chitinophaga sp.; assembly: GCA_964430235.1. Lineage (GTDB taxonomy): Bacteria > Planctomycetota > Phycisphaerae > Phycisphaerales > SM1A02 > UBA966. Next base: position 1,584 of record CAYSFS010000201.1, read on the forward strand.
GCCCGTCGATCGAGAGTGTCGCGGCGTTCGCGCTGTTCACCGCGCGGCCCTCGCCGGCCGTCGTGGCCTCGCCCGTGAACGGCGTGCCGTCGACCTCGACGACCTGGATGACGGGGAGCGAGAAGGCCTTCGCGAACTCGAAGTCGCGCTCGTCGTGCGCCGGCACGGCCATGATGGCGCCCGTGCCGTAGCCCGCGAGCACGTAGTCGGCGGTCCACACCGGGATGCGCGCGCCCGTCGCCGGGTTCACGGCGTGCAGGCCCGTGAAGCAGCCGGTCTTCTCCTTGGACTGCTGCCGGTCGACGTCCGAGCGGTTGCGCGCCCACGCCACGTACTTCGCGAGCGCCGCGTCGCCCTGCGCGAGCGCGCGCACGACCAGCGGGTGCTCGGGCGCCACCACCATGTAGGTGGCGCCGAAGATCGTGTCCGGGCGCGTCGTGAACACGGTGAGCGGGTCGCCGCCCGGGACCTCGAACCGGATCTCCGCGCCCTCGCTGCGGCCGATCCAGTCGGTCTGCAGCGTGCGCGTCATCTCGGGCCAGTCGACGAGCGCGAGGTCCTCGAGCAGCCGGTCGGCGTAGGCGGTGATGCGGAACATCCACTGCCTGAGCGGCATGCGCACCACGGGATGCCCGCCGCGCTCGCTGCGGCCGTCGATGACCTCCTCGTTGGCGAGCACGGTGCCGAGCCTCGGGCACCAGTTCACGGTCTGCTCGCCGAGGTACGCGAGGCGGAAGCCGTCGAGGTGCGCCTGGCGCTCGCGCCGGCCGCACGCGCTCCACCGCTTGCGGACGCCCTCGGCGACCTCGATCTCGCGGTCCTCGCGCGCGAGCTCGGACTCGAGCTCGGCGATCGGCCGTGCGGCCCTCGCACGCGGGTCGAACCACGACCCGTACGCGAGCAGCCAGATCCACTGCGTCCAGCGGTAGTAGCCCGGGTCGATCGTCGCGAACTCGCGCGACCAGTCGTACATGAACCCGAAGCGCTTCAGCTGCCGCCGGAAGTTGTCGATCGCCTTCTTGGTCGTGACCTCGGGGTGCACGCCGGTCTGGATCGCGTACTGCTCGGCGGGCAGGCCGAAGGCGTCCCAGCCCATCGGGTGCAGCACGTTGTGGCCGGTCAACCTCTTGCGGCGGCAGATGATGTCGGTGGCGGTGTAGCCCTCGGGATGGCCGACGTGGAGCCCCGCGCCCGAGGGGTAGGGGAACATGTCGAGGCCGTAGAACTTCGGCTTTGAGGCGTCGAAGCCCGGCTCGCCGGGGTTCGCCTGGCGGAAGCCGTCGGTCGTGCGCGCGAGCGTCGACTGCCAGCGCTCCTCGATGCGGTTGGCGAGCGCGGCGGTGTAGCGGTGCGGCGTCTCGGACGCGCCGTCGTCGCGGACCGTGGCGTGGGAACCGTCTTCGGCGGAGGCCATGGGCGGACGAGGTTACTTGCGACGCCGCAGGGCCCTACGATGCCCGCGATGCAGCTTCCCGAGGACGACGCCGGCGACGCGCCGGAAGGAGCCGGGGACGGCCCGAGCGCCTCCGACGGGCTGGAGACGTGGGAGCTGCCGACGTCGGTGGCAAGCG
>CAYSFS010000202.1:0-3130 GCA_964430235.1 uncultured Chitinophaga sp.
ATCGTCGGCAAGCTGCACATGCCGCCCCCGATCCACCAGACGTTCGAGGGGCACAACTTCGTCATCTGCAGCTTCTGCCCGCGGCTCCTGGACTTCCACCCGGACGCCATCCCGGTGCCCTACAACCACTCGAACCTCGACAGCGACGAGATCCTCTACTACGTCGAGGGCAACTACAAGGCGCGCAAGGGCATCGAGCAGTGCTCGATCACCGTGCACCCGCAGGGCATCCCGCACGGCCCGCACCCGGGCACGGTCGAGAAGTCCCTCGGCGCGCGCGAGACCACCGAGCTCGCCGTGATGTGCGACACCTTCCGCCCGATGTTCCCGACGAAGGCCGCGATGGGGCTCGACGACCTGGCCTACCCGCAGAGCTGGGAGGGCGAGCACTTCCCCGTCAGCCTCGGGCAGCACCACGCCGACGGCGCGCACCGCACGGGCGGCGCGAAGGCCGCGAAGTCCGCCGGTGCCAAGGGCAAGGGTGCGAAGGCCGCCAAGCCCGCGAAGCCCACCCGCAAGGCCGGCGGGGTCGCGAACACCTGGGACTGACCGCCCGCTTCCGTCGCCTCGAACCGCGCCGGACGCGCCCTCGCGGGTGCGTCCGGCTCACTTCGCGGGCAGCACCCTGCCGCGGCACTCGCCGAAGCCGATGCGCCGGGCGCCGTGGCCCTCGCACCAGCCGCGGATGATCACCTCGTCGCCGTCCTGCAGGAACCGGCGCTCGGTGCCGTCGCCCAGCGTCACGGGCTCGGTGCCGCGCCAGGTGCGCTCGAGCATGCAGCCGCGGCTCTCCTTGGCGGGCCCGCTGATGGTGCCGCTCGCCAGCAGGTCGCCCGGGCGCATGTTGCAGCCGGTGGACGTGTGGTGCGCGAGCATCTGGCTCATGGTCCAGTACATGTCGGCGAAGGTGCCGAGGCTGATGCGCGTCGGGGCCATGCCCTTCTCCTGCATCGCGGCGCTCGCCACCAGCACCTCGAGCCTCACGTCGACCACGAAGTCGTCGGCCGAGCGCAGGTAGTCGAGCACCGCCGGGTCGCCCTCGCGCCGCGCGGGGCCCGGCACGCAGAACGGCCGCAGGGCCTCCAGCGTGACCACCCACGGGCTCACCGAGGTGCAGAAGTTCTTCGCGTTGAAGGGCCCCAGCGGCTGGTACTCCCACTTCTGGACGTCGCGCGCCGACCAGTCGTTCACGATGACGCAGCCGAAGAGGTGCCCGCGCGCCGCGGCCACCGGGATGCGCTCGCCGAGGGCATTGCCCTGCCCTCCGAAGAACACGCCCATCTCGAGCTCGTGGTCGAGCAGCTTGCTCGGGCCGAAGCTCGGCGGGCCGTCGTCCGACGCCACGGTCTGGCCGTGCGGCCGGCGAACGGGCGTGCCGCTCACGACGATGCTCGACGCGCGGCCGTGGTATCCGACCGGCAGGTGCTTCCAGTTCGGCATGAGCGGCTGGTTCGGCCGGAACATGCTGCCGACGTTGGTCGCGTGGTGCTCGCTCGCGTAGAAGTCGGTGTAGTCGCCGATCTCGGCCGGCACGCGCATCGCGAGCGACGCGCGCGCCGGAAGCACCGCGTCGCGCCGCGCGTGGCGCTCGATGCTGCGTGCGCCGTCCGTGAGCAGGCCGCGCACGTGGGCGCGCGCGGCCGACCAGTCGGCCGCGCCGAGGCCCATGAACGCGTTGAGCGTGGGCTGCCGCAGCGCGGCCACGATGCGCGGTGCGAGCCCCTCGAGCATGCCGAAGCCCGCGGCCTCGGCGAGGTCGAGCGCGTGGTCGCCGATCGCGCAGAACGCGCGCGGCTCGCCGGGGCGGTCGGGGCGCTCGGCCACGCCCCACGGGAGGTTCTCGATCGGGAAGTCGCCGTCGGCGCGGTCGGCGCCGGGCACCCAGCAGCGGGCAGCGTCGGTCATGGGTTCAGGCCTTCGCCGCGGCGGGCGGCAGCAGGTGGAGCGAGCGGAGGTCGGCGAGGGGTTCGTCGAACGAGCAGCTCCCGAAGCTGGTCGCGAAGCGCTCGCGCGCCTCGCGGATCTCGCCGAGCTTCAGCGTGCGGCCCTTCCACCCGACGTTGGTCGGGGTGAACTCGAAGTGCGTGCCCACGGTGTCGCAGAGGATCATCTCGAGCTCCTCCTGCTCCACGGTGCCGTGCCAGAGGAGCGCGGCGCCGACGAACACGTTCACGAAGCCGAACTGGTCGCACCCCACGCTCTCCGCGCGGTGGCGGAACGGGTGGTGCAGCCCCGCGGTCGCCTTGAACGGCACGCCCGCGGCCTTGCACGCGCACAGGAACCGCGCGACGTCCAGCGGCGCCGGGTGCGCCTCGGGCACGGTGCCGCCGGTGCGGATCTTGGCGCCCGACTCCATCTCGCTGAGCGCCGCCACCATCCCTCGCACGTCCTGGTTGGCCGGCAGCTCGAACCACGGGAAGAGCGACTCGGGCATCAGCTCGAGCGCGCCCTCGATGGTGTTCGCGCCCTTCGCCTTGATCTCGATCGACTCGATGATGGCGCGCCCGGCGCCGGGCTCGGCGTGCCTCGCATTGAAGCGCTCGATGGCGTTCAGCTCGGCCTCGAAGCTCTCGTCGCCCGCGGCCTCGCTGAGGACGGTGAGCGGCCACGGATCCTCGCTGTCGTCCTGCTCGCCGGCGGGCATCAGCCCCTCGGCGCAGCGCTCGAACTCGCCGAGGCGCTTCACGGGCACCACCAACCGCCCCAGCGCCCATCGGTCGTCGCCCGCCCGGTGGCGCGCGAAGTTGGCCACGGTCTTGGGCATGTCGAGCGCCGCCGGCGGGAAGAGTCCCGCGTAGTCGACGATCCCGTGCATCAGTGCGCGCGTGCTCTCCATGGGACGGGCATTATGCCCGCTCGGCGGCGGGCGCGTCCGGGCCGTCGGTGCGGGATCCGTCCGCGGCCTCGGTCCAGTCGAGGCTCGAGCCGAAGCTCTCGCGCAGGCTCATCGCGGCGGCCATCGCCACGGGCACCAGCACCGCGCCCAGGAGCGCGGCCGCCCGCCACTTCGCCTGCGAGGCCTCGGGGCCGGCGCCGTCGCCCGCGAACACGCCTTCCAGGAGGTGCCAGATCGCCGCGCTGCCGGCGGCCGACCACCGCACGAAGTTCGGGGCGCTGGTGGCGGCGGTGG
>CAYSFS010000203.1:0-3120 GCA_964430235.1 uncultured Chitinophaga sp.
GCGCTCGGGGTCCCAGTGCGAGTCGCGGACGATGGTCCAGACGGCGTCGAAGGTCTCGGCGTTGCGCGCGCGGACGGCGGGGTCGGCGGCGGCCGAGGGGGTCGCGGCGGGCGCGGGGGCGTTCATGCCCGCGTGGTCGCGACCGGCGGCGAGCAGCGCACCCATGGCGACGGCGAGGCCGGCGAGCGAGGGGAGGACGGGGTTCATCTCGAGGCGGCCTTTCGCCCGGGGCGCTGCCGCGGGATGGAGTGGGTGCCGCGCGTGCGCGTGACGGGGGACGCAAGCGCGAGCACCTCGTACAGGTCTCCTTGGCGCTCTTTGCGGCCGCGCTCGAGCACGCGCGCCATGCGCGCGGCGAGCCCGCGGACCTCCTCGAAGCGCTCCGGCGTGAGCCAGCTCACGAAGTGCACCACCGTGAAGTTGCGCGCGTCGTCCTCGCAGTGCAGGCGGCCCGCCTCCGCGGAGCCGCGCATCGCGCGCACCGTGGACTTGGCGAGGGCGTCCGCCGTGCGCACGATCACGTCGCGCGTCGCCGCCGGGCCGCCGCGCGGCACCCGCGGCGCGGCGAAGTCGTCCGCGGCGGCGTCGTAGAGGCGCTCCGGGTTGCGGCGGCCCGCGCGGGTTCCCGCCTCGACGAGGAAGCCGCCGGCGACGAGGATGGCGACGTGCCGGTAGAGCCCGTCGGCGGGGCGCCCGGTCGCGCGCGCCACGTCGGCGATGGAGCACGGGCCGAACTCCTGCATCGACTCGACGATCTCGCGCCGCACCGGCGAGAGGATGGACTCCCATGCCTTCACCGTGGCGATGCGGATGCGTGCGGGGCGGGGCATGGCTTCGCGATGGTACTGGCATTGACAAAGTGCGGCACTTCGTCAATGGTTCGCGCTTGGCCCGGCGGAACGCACATGAATGATGACTGATAACCAATGCGCGCGGTTCGGGCGATCCAAGCTCCATCCGTCCATCCGGATGAACGGTTGAATGATGGGTCTCCCCGGGGTAGCGTTCGGCCATGGCCAATGGATTTCTTGCGGCGCTCGAGCGAGGCGTCGTCGTCTTCGACGGCGCGATGGGCACCAGCATCCACGCGTGCGCGGATTGCCGCCCCGAGGACTACCTCGGGCGCGAGAACTGCACGGACATCCTGGTGCGCAGCCGGCCGGACCTCATCCAGCGCATCCACGAGTCGTTCCTCGAGGCCGGCGCGGACGTCGTCGAGACCGACTCGTTCGGCTCGAACCGGCTCGTGGCCGCCGAGTTCGACCAGGAGATGGTGGGCTGGGTGCATGACCTCAACGTGCGCGCCGCCCGCGTGGCGCGCGCCGCGTGCGACCGGTTCTCGACGCGCGACCGCCCGCGGTTCGTCGCGGGCTCGATCGGGCCCGGCACGAAGCTGATCACGCTCGGGCAGGCGACGTGGGAGTCGATGCTCGCGTCCTACGCCGAGCAGGCCGCCGGGCTCATCGAGGGAGGCGTCGACTGCCTCATCGTCGAGACGTGCCAGGACCTGCTGCAGGTGAAGTGCGCGGTGAACGCGTGCCTCGACGCGCTGGCCGCGGCGGGCCGCACGCACGAGGAGATCCCGATCCTCGCGAGCGTCACGATGGAGACCACCGGCACGATGCTGCTCGGGTCGGACATGGCCGCGGTGGTCAACGCGCTGCGGCCGTTCCCGATCGCGAGCCTCGGGCTCAACTGCGCCACCGGCCCCACCGAGATGGCCGAGCACGTCGCGTACCTCGCGAAGCACTGGGACCGGCCCTTCAGCGTGATCCCGAACGCGGGCCTCCCGATCCTGGTCGACGGCCGCACCGAGTACCCGCTGCGGGCCGACGCGTTCGGCGTCGCGATGCGGCGCTTCCTCGACGAGTTCGGCGCGGGCATCGTTGGCGGCTGCTGCGGCACCACGCCCGGGCACATCCGCGCGCTGCGCGAGGAGGTGGGCACGCGCTCCCCCGTGACGCGCGCGGCCGTCCGCACGCCGGGATGCTCGAGCCTGTACGGCTTCACCGAGTTCCGCCAGGACAACAGCTTCCTCATCGTCGCCGAGCGCACCAACGCCAACGGCAGCAAGAAGTTCAAGCGCCTGCTCGACGCGGGCGACTGGGACGGCCTGGTCAGCATGGCGAAGGAGGAGGTGCGCGACGGCAGCCACGTGCTCGACGTGTGCGTCGACTTCGTCGGCCGCGACGGCGTCGCCGACATGTCCGAGGTGGCCGCGCGCTACGTGCAGCACGTGAACTCGCCGCTCATGGTCGACAGCACGCAGGCCGACGTCATCGAGGCCGCGCTCAGGCGGTCGGGCGGCCGCTGCATCGTCAACAGCATCAACCTCGAGGACGGCGAGCGCCGCCTCGACGAGGTGTGCCCGCTGCTGCGGCGCCACGGGGCCGCGTGCGTGGCGCTCACGATCGACGAGGACCCGCAGGCCGGCATGGCGAAGACCGCCGACCGCAAGCTCGCGATCGCCGAGCGGATCCACGGGCTCTTCACCCGCAAGTGGGGCCTCGACGAGGACGACCTCTTCTTCGACCCGCTCACCTTCACGATCGCCACCGGCAACGAGGAGGACCGGCGCCTGGGCCTCGAGACCCTCGAGGGCATCCGCCGCATCGCCGAGCGCTTCCCGCGGTGCCAGATCCTGCTGGGGCTCTCGAACATCAGCTTCGGCCTGAAGCCCGCCGCGCGCGCAGTCCTCAACAGCGTGTTCCTCCACGAGGCGCGCGCCCGCGGGCTCACCGCGGCCATCGTCCACGCGAGCAAGATCCTGCCGCAGAACCGCATCCCGCGCGAGCAGTGGGACGCGGCGCAGTGGCTCATCTTCGACCGCCGCGGCGCGGCGCGCCCCGAGGGGATGCCCGAGTCGTTCGACCCGCTGCTCCACTTCATCGGGCTCTTCCCGGACGGCGCCGAGTCGGCCGAGGTCCGCCGCACGCTCGCCGACCTCCCCGTGGAGGAGGCGCTGCAGCGGCACATCATCGACGGCGAGGACAAGGACCTCGAGGGGACGCTGGACCGCGCGCTCGGCTCGTACGGCCCGCTCGAGATCATCAACGACCACCTGCTCGCGGGCATGAAGGTGGTCGGCGAGCTCTTCGGCGAGGGCAAGATGCAGCTGCC
>CAYSFS010000204.1:0-3031 GCA_964430235.1 uncultured Chitinophaga sp.
CCGATGTCGCCGACGCTTCCCACGCGGCGGCCGTGCACGTCCTCGGTGCCGATCGCCTGCGCGCAGTCCTCGACCACGGTCAGCCCGCGCGCCTTCGCGATGGCCATCACGGCGTCGAGGTCCGCGGCCTGGCCGAAGAGGTGCACCGGCATCAGGCACTTGACCTTCGCGTGGCACCCGAAGGCCTGCTCGATGGACTTCGGGCACACGTTGTAGGTGACCGGGTCGATGTCGACGAACACGGGACGCGCGCCGAGGCGGTGCACGCTGCCGGCGGTGGCGAAGAACGTGAACGTCGGCAGGATCACCTCGTCGCCGGGGCCCACGTCGAGCGCCTGCAGCGCGAGCAGGATGGCGTCCGACCCGTTGGCGCAGCCGATCGCGTGACTCGCCGAGCAGTACGCCGCCACCTCCTTCTCGAGCTGGTCGATCTTCGGGCCGCCGATGAAGTACTGGCTCTCGCACACCTCGAGGACGACGGGCTCGACCTCCTTGCGGATGGTGGCGTACTGGGCCTTGAGGTCCAGGAGCGGGACGTTCACCTCGCGGGCGGTCATCGTGGGCATTCCGCGGATGATAGGGGTTCCGCGCGGGCCGCCCCCGCGCGACGGCTCACCGCCCGGTGCTGCCGAAGCCGCCCTGCCCGCGCGCCGTGCCGTCGAGCTCGTCCACCTCGCGCACCGTGGCGCGGGCCACCGGCGCCACCACCATCTGCGCCACGCGCATCCCGTGCTCCACGGTGAACGGCGCACGCCCGAGGTTGATGAGCGGCACCATCATCTCGCCGCGGTAGTCCGAGTCCACCGTGCCCGGGGCGTTCGGCATGGAGATGCCGAACCTCGTCGACAGCCCGCTGCGCGGCCTCACCTGCGCCTCGAACCCGTGCGGGATCGCCATGGCGAACCCGCACGGCACCATCGCGATGTCGCCCGGCGCCAGGGTCAGCGGCGCTTCGAGGCACGCGTGGAGGTCGAGGCCCGCCGCGTGGGGGCTTTGGTACGCGGGGACCTGGGCGCCCGCGCGGAGGCGCTTGAACCGGACTTCGACGGCGTGGCCTTGCATGGCGCGGAGCCTATCGCCGCGATCGCCGCGAGCACCTCGTCGGCGTGGCCCTCGGGGGTCACCTTGTCGAAGCGGGCGGCCACCTTCCCGTCGGGGCCGATGACGTACGTGGTGCGCGCCACGCCCATGTACTTCTTCCCGTACATCGACTTCTCGACCCACGTGCCGTACGCCGAGCAGATGGCCGGCGGCTTCGCGCCGGCGGGCTCGTCGGCGAGCAGCGCGAACGGCAGCCGGAACTTCCCGATGAACTTCGCGTGGCTCGCGGCGCCGTCGGGACTGACGCCGAGCACGTCGGCGCCCGCCTTGCGGAACCGCGCCCATGCGTCGCGGAACGAGCACGCCTCGACCGTGCAGCCCGGCGTGTCGTCCTTGGGATAGAAGTAGAGGACCACCGTCCGGCCCGCGAATTCCTTCAGCGTGCGGCGGACGCCGGTCTGGTCGGGCGCGGAGAACGCGGGGGCCTTGCGGCCCGGCTCGATGGGTGCCATGGCGGGAACGATAGGCGCGGAGCCCCGCGCTCAGCGGTCGGTGCGCCGGTAGTCGAGGCTGGGGCGACGGTGGGTGCGCGACTCGAGCTCGGGGGTGCGCCAGCAGCCGACCCAACGGTTCGGGCGCACCTCGACCAGCACGTGCTCGTCGCGGCCGGGAGCGAGGGCCGGCTTCGTGCCCTCGGGCATGTCGGGCCACCACGGCACGTGCCCGCCCAGCCTGCGGAACTCGGCCGCGTCGTTCGTGACGTCCCGCACCGTGACGAGCCGGTGCTTCACGTCGCGCAGCATCGGGATCGAGCGGAACAGCCCGCGCGTGTACGGGTGCAGCGGCTCGTCGAACAGCTCGAAGACGTTCGCGTACTCGACCACGCGCCCCGCGTACATCACGCACACGACGTCGGCGTTCTCGGCGACCACGCCCAGGTTGTGCGTGATGAGCATGATGCCCATGTCGCGCGTCGACTGCAGCTCGCGCAGCAGCTCGAGGATCTGCGCCTGGATCGTGACATCGAGCGCCGTGGTCGGCTCGTCGGCGAGCAGCACCTTCGGCCGGCACGCGAGCGCCATCGCGATCATCACGCGCTGGCGCATGCCGCCCGAGAACTGGTGGGGGTACATCCCGAGGCGCTCCTCGGGCTTCTTGATGCCGACGTCCTTCATCGCCTGGATCGCGATGGCGCGCGCCTGGTCGGGCCCCGCCTGCTGGTGCAGGAAGATCGCCTCCATCAGCTGGTCGCCGATGGTGTAGACGGGGTTGAGGCTCGTCATCGGCTCCTGGAAGATCATGGCGATCTTCCCGCCGCGGATCGAGAGCATGTCCTCCTCCCGCAGCGAGCAGATGTCGCGTCCCTCGAAGAGGATGCTGCCCCGGTCGAAGCGCCCGGGCGGGCGCGGGATGAGCTGCATGGTGCTCATCGCCGTCACGCTCTTGCCGCACCCGGACTCGCCGACCACCGCGAGCGTCTGCTGCGGGAAGAGCGTCATGTGCACGCCGTTCACGGCCTGGATGCGCGGCCCGCCGGCGGAGTTGTCGAAGCTGACGGCGAGGTCCGCGACCTCGAGGACGGGCGTCGAGGGCGCGCTCATCAGTGGGCCGCCTTCCTGAGCTTGGGGTCGATCGCGTCGCGCATGGCCTCTCCGAGCAGGTTGTAGCTGAGCACCGAGAGGAAGATGGCGGCGCCCGGGAACACCGCGAGCCACCACACGAAGGTGCCCGTGGCCGCGGTGGCGCTCGAGAGGAGCTTGCCCCACGACGCCTGCCCGTCCGGCCCGAGCCCGAGGTAGCTGAGCGTGGCCTCGACCGTGATCGCCGCGGCGATCGCGAAGCTCGCGTCGACCAGCACCGGCGTCACGCCGTTGGGCAGCATGTGGCGGAAGAGGATCTTCGAGACCGGCAGCCCGTTGGCGCGCGCGGCCTGCACGAAGTCCTGGTTGCGCAGCTTCAGGAACTCGGCGCGCGTGAAGCGCGCGGCGCC
>CAYSFS010000205.1:0-3029 GCA_964430235.1 uncultured Chitinophaga sp.
GGCGACGAAGCGCAGGATCGGGAGGTCGGCCTGGGGCATGGGGCGGGGAATGTACTTCCGGGCCCGGGCAGGGCCATGCGGCGGGCGGGGCGCCTTATTGGCCGCGGTCGCGCGCGGGGCGTGCGGACCCGGGCTCCGTCCCGGTTCCCTCGGACGGATGATCCGCCTCCGGCGCGGATGCCGCCTTGTTCGGTGCCGTCTCGGGCTTTTCCCGCCCGTCGCGTGCGTTCGTCCCTTTCCGTACGCCCTCACATCCAGGAAGACCAGGAAGATGCGTTTCATTCTCTCCCTCGCTGTCGGCACGCTCACGCTCTCGACGGCCGCCGATGCGGCCATGACCGGGATCTACCGGACCAACACCTCCAGCGGCAACTGGACCGGGCTGGACTTCTATTCGTCCGTCTCGTCGCTCGCCTCCGGCTCGTCGTCGAACTCGGGCTTCTCGAACTCGATCAACCCCGTGGTCGCCGACGCCCGCTACACCTTCGTCTTCGGCGACTTCACCCAGTCGCAGACGACGACGGGGTACGTCTACAAGACGCTCTACAACGCGCAGGGCCGCATCTCGCAGATCGTGCGCTACGTCGCGGATCCCGTCGACACGCTGGTCAACTTCCGCAGCAACACGGGGGGCGAGACGTTCAACCTGACCGGGTTCGGCGGCAGCGGCGGCTGGGACCGCGAGGACGACTTCTTCGCGGATGGCCAGGGCAACTTCTACCGCAACCGCACCGTCCAGGGCGGCAGCAACGGCGTCACGAAGTACACCTCGTTCTCGAACCTGGTGAACAACGTCGGCGGGGTGACCTCCAGCTACGGCGTCACCTACGGCTACTTCGACCGCTTCTTCGCCTTCGAGGGCAAGTTCTACCGCACCAACACCGGCGGCCCGAACGGCAGCGTCTCGGGCATCGCGGTCTACAACAGCTACCAGGACTTGCTCAACCGCAACGTCGCCCAGACGATCACCTCGGTCAACTGGGCCTTCGCGGACACGTTCATCCCGGTGCCCGCCCCGGGCGCGCTGGCGCTCCTGGGCGCCGCGGGGGTGGCGGGATTCCGCCGCGTCCGCCGCTGACGGCGCCCGGCCGGCACCGCGACCTCGATTCCCGGCGCCCCGCAGCCCCGCTGCGGGGCGCCGAGCATTGCACGGCGGGCGCTTGGCGGAAATCCCCGGGGTTCCGTGATGGGTCCCGGGCTCGGATTGCGTTCCCGCAGGGTCCGGAGTCCCCGTCCCCGGCCCGCGGTGGGTCGTCGGTCGGTCCCGCGTTCAGCGCCTCTCGGATCTTGACCATGCGTTCCACCCTCATCCTGCCGATCGCCGTGCTCGCCCTCGCCTCGTCCGCCGACGCGGCCATGACCGGCATCTACCGGACCTCCTCCCCGAGCGGGTCCGCGTCCAGCCTGACGCTGTACTCGTCGCTCTCGACGCTCGCCGGGAACTCCGGCGGCGCCAGCGGCGGCTCGATCAGCCCGTCCATCGCCAACGCGAAGTACGTCTCGGTCTTCGGCGACTTCACGCAGTCGCAGACCACGCAGGGCTACATCTACAAGTCGATCTACAACGCGCAGGGCCGCGTCTCGCAGATCGTCCGGTACGCGGCCCTCGCGACCGACCCGCTCGGCGACTTCCGCACCGACACGGGCGGCGTGACGTTCAACCTGTCCGGCTTCGGCAGCAGCGCCGGCTGGGACCGCGAGGACGACATGTTCGCCGACGGCCTGGGCAACTTCTACCGCAACGGCACCAGCTCGACCGGCAACAACGGCGTGACCAAGTTCACCTCGTTCCAGGATTTCGTTGCCGGCACGAACGGGCAGTACTCCGCGTACAGCACCACGTACGGCTGGAACGACCGCTTCTTCGCCTTCGAGGGCAAGTTCTACCGGACGAACACCGGCGGCCCGAACGGCAGCGTGTCGAGCTTCGACGTCTACAACAGCTTCGGCGACCTGCTCGCCGGGAACCACTCGCAGCGGATCAACTCGACCAACTGGGACCGGGCCGACCTGTTCATCCCGGTGCCCGCCCCGGGTGCGCTGGCGCTCCTGGGCGTCGCCGGCGTCGTCGGCTCGCGCCGCGCGCGCCGCTGACGGCCCGCCGTCCCGACTGACTACCCTGCGCCCCGCAGCCCCGCTGCGGGGCGCTCTCCTTCGGTCGCATGCCCGACGGCCCAGGCAATCCCCCGTCCGCGTCATCCGGCACCCTCGAGGTGATCTGCGGCCCCATGTTCGCCGGGAAGACCACGGCGATGCTGGCGCGCATCGCCGCCGCACGCGCTGCCGGCCGCCGCGCGATCGTGGTGAAGCCCGCGCGCGACACCCGCTACGACGCGGGTGCGCTTGCGACGCACGACGGCCGCCGCGAGCCCGCCGTGCCCATGCGCGCGCTCGCGGAGGTGCTCGCGGGCGCCGGCGACGCCGTGTTCGTCGACGAGGTGCACTTCTTCGGGAGCGACGCAGTGCCCCCCATCGACGCGTTGCTCGCGGCCGGCGCGGACGTCACCGTGGCCGGCTGCGACATCGACCACTTCGGCGGCGCGTTCGCGCCGTTCGACGCGCTGCTCCCGCGCGCGTCGGTCGTCACGCGGATCGCCGGCACCTGCGTCCGCTGCGGCGCCCCCAGCACGCACAGCGAGCGATTGATCCCCACGCGCGAGCGCGTCGTGGTGGGCGGGATCGGCGACTTCGTGGCCACGTGCGCGGCGTGCTTCCGGCCGATGGCGCGGTGAGGACCGCGGGGCGTCGACGGCCGTGCGGTGCCCGGTCACCCGTCCCGCGCGACGATCAGGGGCACGGTCGTGCTGGGACCTCGGGCTCGATCTCGGGCGTGTCCGCCGGCGCGTACGCGTCGGCGTCGTCCTGCTCGCGCCAAAGGTGCGTGTTCGGGTCCCCGGGCTCGGCCTCGAGGCGCACGGGCCCGTCGCCGACCCGCGTGACGGTCGTGCGCGAACGGCCCCTGATGAGGTCGGAGAGCATCGCCTCGGCGAGGTCGCTCATCACCGTGTGCACGGACACCGGGTTCGACA
>CAYSFS010000206.1:0-3008 GCA_964430235.1 uncultured Chitinophaga sp.
GGCGCACGACCGGAGACGAGCAGGTGTTGGTCTCCGCGGCCGGCTCCGCGCGCGCGGGCAACCGCGGCATGCAGGGCTATCACAGCCCGGCGGGCCGGGGCGGCGTCTCGGGCTTCCGCGGCGCCGACCAGTCCCGCTACGGCGGATTCGCCAACCGCGGCGGTTCGCGCGGCGGCGGTTCGCGCGGCGGCGGACGACGCTGACGGCCGGGCGCGCACCGGCCATGGACCTGCCGCACCGTACCCGTCCCTTGGGCGCTTCGCTCGTCGCCTGCGTGCTCGGTGCGCTGTGGATGTGCGCGACGGCGTCGGCTGCGCCGTCGGACGCGCCCGCGCCGCCGGTCGCGCCCGCGCGCCCGGTGCGGGTCGCGGTCTTCGCCGACCCGCCGTTCGCGATGCGCGATCCTTCGGGCCGTTGGGACGGCTACGCGGCCGTGCTGCTGCAGGCGGCCGCGGTGCAGTCGCAACTGGTGCTCGAGTTCCGTGAGTGCGCGTCGCTCGACGAGCTGTACGAGGACGTGGCCGCGGGCCGGGCCGATGTCGGCCTCGGGAACACCCTCGTCACCTCCGCGCGGCTCGCCGCCGTCGCGTACACGCAGCCGATCCTCGACGGCGGGCTGCGCGTGATGGTTCCCGGTGACCATGCCCACACCCTGCGGAGGCTGTGGGAAGGCATGGAGGCCGACGGCCACGTCCGGGTGCTGCTGTGGGGCGCGATCATCACCGTCGGCGCCTCGCTCGCGCTGGTGGCGGTGCTGCGCCGCGTCGACCGCGAGTTCACGCGCCACTGGCACGAAGGCTTCGCCGAGGCCTTCTACCACGTCGCATCGGTCACGATGACGGGGAAGACCTCGTACAAGGGGAAGGTCGGACCTCGCTGGGCCGCGAGCCTGGTCGCGGCGCTGTGGCTGGTCTTCGGGGTGGCGTCGGTGGCGTACCTGACCTCGAGCCTCACCAGCGTGATGACCGCGAACACCATGAAGTCGCGCATCGGCGGCCCGCACGACCTGAAGGACAGGACCGTGGGCGTGCTCGAGGGAAGCGTCGCCGCGCGCTACTGCGCCCAGCACGGGATCCACGTCGTGCCGTTCGCGTCGCTCGACGCCGCGGCGGCGCAGCTCGCCTCGAAGCGGCTCGATGCGGTCGTGGCCGACGCGCAGTCGCTCGACTACTTCCACGTGTCGCACCCGGAGATCGCCGTCGCGGTGGTCGGCGAGGTCTTCGAGCGCCGCCACTTCGCGTTCCCGGTCCGGCCGGGCGACGACGAGCTGCTGCGGCGGCTCGACGTCGCGATCGTCTCGATGCGCGAGGACGGGGTGCTCGACCGCGTCCGCGGCCGCTGGTTCGGGCACTGACGCCGCGGCGTCGCGTGCTCGCGCCGTGCGTGGCGCGTTCGCGCCACAATCGCGGCACTTGCCTCAAGATCGTTCCGCGATTGTGTCCCGTGGGGCACCGCATGAGCGCGTTTTCGCGGTTCCTGCGGGCGGCCATTCTTAGGATCGGCCGGAATGTCCCGCGGTGCGGTCAGGCTTGACCTTTCCATGGACGGAGTCCCTGAACTGCTCGCGGACTTCGAGGCGCTGTCGCTCCTGGGTTCGCTGGGTCGATCTCGGGGCTGGAAGACCATGTCCGCGATCGGCGCGATGCCCGGCGCGCGCGTGGCCGACTTGCCGGCGGCCTTGGCGCACCTGGTGACCTTGGGGCTCGTGGAGCGGAGCGCCCGCGGACCGTCGCGGTCGGCGGCGTACCGCGCCGCGAACGCGCCGCTCGTCGTGACGTTCGATCCCGCCGACCCGCGGACGTCGTATCGCCTGGCCGCGGCGAGGCTGGCGCTGATGGGCCACCTTCGGCGCCTCGGGTCCGCGCGCGCATCGCGTGCCGCGCGGAAGGGAGCCGGCTGGCGGCGCGAGTCGGTCGCGGTGCTCCCCCTCGACGAGGAATCGATGGAGGTCGTCAGGGCGTGCCTCGGGCGCATCGACGCATGCCTGCAGGCGGCCTCGGAGACGGCGGACTCCTCCGCCACCGCCGGCAAGGACGACCGCCCGTGCTTCCGCGTACAGGTATCCGTGGACCCGGTCGAGGCGCGCTCGGTCTCGATCCCCGTGGTGCTGCTGATGGCGCGCGACGAGGCTTCGTCGAGGACCCGCGCCGGAGGGGTCGCCGCCCGGCCGCGCCTGAGCGGGCGGGAGCGCGAGGTCGCCGAGGCCCTCTCGTCCGGGCTCACCAAGCGCGAGGCGGCCGCGAAGCTCGGCTTGACCTTCGCGAGCGTCAACACGCTCACCGTGCGTGCCTACCGCAAGCTCGGGATCACCCGCCGGGCCCAGCTTGCGGCTGCCTTGGACGCATGACGGCGACTCCTGCCCTCCCGAACTCACGCGCGGCGCACGGACGGGCGGTTCCGCCTACCTTGTGCCGATGAGCGACACCTTCGCGGACATCGGGCTCGGTGCGGACCTCGTCGCGGAGCTCGCTTCGCTCGGTTACGAGGAGCCGACGCCCATCCAGCGCGCCGCGATCGGGCCGCTGCTCGCGGGCCGCGACCTGCTGGGGCAGGCCGCGACCGGCACCGGGAAGACGGCGGCCTTCGCGCTCCCCATCCTGCAGCGCATCGCCGGCGAACGGCCCGCCCCGGGGCGTCCGCTCGCCCTGGTGCTGGTCCCCACGCGCGAACTCGCCGTGCAGGTCTCCGAGGCCTTCCACCGGTATGGGCGCAAGCTCGGGACCGCGGTGGTCCCGATCTACGGCGGCCAGGAGTTCCACCGCCAGGTGGCTGCGCTGCGCCGCGGCGCGCACGTGGTCGTGGCGACCCCCGGCCGCGCGCTCGACCACCTTCGGCGCGAGACGCTGGACCTCGGCGACCTTCGCATGGTGGCCCTCGACGAGGCCGACGAGATGCTCGACATGGGGTTCGCCGAGGACCTCGAGCTGATCCTCGAGGCCGCGCCCGAGTCGCGCCAGACCGCGCTCTTCTCGGCGACGCTTCCGCCGCGCATCGCGGCGATCGCAGAG
>CAYSFS010000207.1:0-2987 GCA_964430235.1 uncultured Chitinophaga sp.
AGTCCGCTGCGTCTGCCGATTCCGCCACGGAGCCGGGTCAGAGGATAGGGGGCGACGTCAGTGGCGCGAGCCCGGCTGCTTCTCGTGGTGCCCGCCGAACGCGTGGCGCATGGCGCTCATCAGCTTGTTCGCGAACTCGGCGTTGCCGCGGCTCTCGAACCGGTCGAACAGCGCGGCCGAGATCACGTGGGCGGGCACGCCCTCCTCGACCGCGGCGAGCACGGTCCACCGGCCCTCGCCCGAGTCGCTCACGCGCCCGCCGAAACGCTCCAGCCGCGGGTCATCCGCCAGCGCCGTGGCCGTGAGGTCGAGCAGCCAGCTCGAGACCACGCTGCCGCGGCGCCAGAGCTCCGCGATCCGCGCGACGTCGAAGTCGTACTTGTAGGCCTCCGGGTCGCGCAGGGGCGTCGTCTCGGCGTCGAGCGCCACGGC
Organism: uncultured Chitinophaga sp.; assembly: GCA_964430235.1. Taxonomy (GTDB): domain Bacteria; phylum Planctomycetota; class Phycisphaerae; order Phycisphaerales; family SM1A02; genus UBA966. Next base: position 433 of record CAYSFS010000207.1, read on the forward strand.
GTCGTTGCCCATGTTCGCGTGGCGCAGGATGTTGAAGCCCTCGGCGTAGGCCGCCATCAGGCCGTACTCGATGCCGTTGTGGACCATCTTCACGAAGTGCCCCGCGCCCACGGGCCCGCAGTGGAGGTAGCCCAGGTCGCTGGTGTCGCCCGCGCCGCCGCGGCCCGCGGTGGCGGGGATCGTGCCCTTGCCGGGCGCCAGGTCGCGCAGCACGGGGTCCAGCCGTTCGACCACGTGCCTCGGCCCGCCCACCATCACGCAGTAGCCGCGCTCGAGCCCCCAGACGCCGCCCGACACGCCGGCGTCGACGTAGTCGATGCCGCGCGCGGACAGCGCCTTCGCGCGGCGCAGGTCGTCGCGGTAGTAGCTGTTTCCGCCGTCGATGATCACGTCGCCGGGCGAGAGGAGCGGCGCCAGCTCATCGATGGTCGCGTCGACCACGCCGGCCGGCAGCATCAGCCACACGTGGCGCGGTGCGGCCATTGATCGCACCAAGTCGGCCACGTCCTTCGCGGGCGTCGCGCCCAGCGCGGCCAGCTCGGCGACCGGCGCGGGGTCTCGGTTCCAGCCGACCACCTGGTGCCCCGCGCGCATGAGTCGCTTCGCCATGTTCGCGCCCATGCGCCCGAGTCCGATCATTCCAAGCTGCATTCGGTTCCTTGCGGTGTCAGGGATGCGGGGCGGGAAGGGTAGCGGTGCCGCCGTGGCCCAGGCGTGCGTGCACTTCGGGCAGGATTCGCGCGCACAGCCACGCCGCGAACTCCGGCTTCGGCATGGGGCGGTCGGCCGGGCGCTCGACCCGGCCGTCGCGCAGGTAGAGGGTCGCGTCCACGTCCGGCGCGTCCATCGTCGCGAGTGGGTTGGCGACGATCGCGTCGGCGCGCTTTCGGGCGAGCTTCTCCCGCGCCGATCGGTCGAGTTCGGCGGGTTCCTCGAGGGCGAAGCCCACCACGAACTGTTCGGGGCGCGTGGAGCCGGCCAGTCCGGCCAGCAGGTCGCCGGTGGGCACCAGCTCGATCGGGGCGACGGCGGCGCCGCGCCGGAGCTTGCCCACGGCACGCCGGGCAGGCTTGAAGTCGGCCACGGCGGCCGCCATCACGAGGAGGTCGTTGGACGGCCACTCCTCGGACAGGAGCAGGCCGAGGTCGTCGGCGGTCGTGAACCGTCGGACTCGGTCGGGCGCGGAGCGTCCCGTGCCGGCCGCATCCACCCCCGGCCCGGCCAGCAGCGTCACCCGGCATCCCCGGTCGGCGAGGGCGTCGGCGATCGCGAGCGCCATGCGCCCGCTCGAGCGGTTCCCGATGAACCGGACCGCGTCGATCGGCTCGTGGGTGGGTCCGGCGGTGACCAGGGCTCGGATCATGGCGGGTCCACGGGGGGCGGGGCGACGGTTCTCGGCCATCGGCGTTGCGCGATGGGCCGAGAAGCCGCATACTACGGATCCACGGATCGGTCCGGATGGTTCCGGTCGGTCCTGGGCCCGTGGCCGCAACCTGTGCGGACCCCGGGCGCGAAGAGTCGGTCGCAAGACTCGCCCCGTGAAGGCGCCGGCCCCGCCGGCGCCGGGGCGGGCCTGTGGCGCTTCAGGAGGTCATGGTGGCACGCAAGGTCCGTCAGAAGCTCGGCGAGATCCTGGTCGCCCAGGGGAAGGCCACCCAGGCGCAGGTCGACGCCGCCGCGGCCGAGGCCAAGGCGCGCCGCATGCGCATCGGCGAGTCGTTGGTCACGGCGGCGGCGTGCACGCTCGAGGACGTCGCTCGGGCGCTGGCCGAGCAGTTCGGCGTGCCGTACTTCGACTTCGCGAAGGCCGAGGACATCGCGAAGGTCGACCTCGACCGGCTGCCCAAGGACGTCACGAAGAAGTACCTCGTCGCGCCGCTCGCGGGCGCGGGCCGGCTTCGGCTGGTCATCCACGACCCCATGGACATCGACGTCCTGGAGCAGCTGCGCTTCCGCGCGCGCGAGGAGTTCGACCAGGGCGGCATCGCCACCAAGGCCGGCCTCGAGGAACTGATCCGCACCGGCGGGCAGATGGGCGGCGGCGGGGCCGCGCCGCAGGGCAAGCAGATGTTCACGGGTTCGATGGACAAGTCCGTCGACCGGTCGGTCGACCGGTCCGTCGACAAGTCCGTCGACATCTCGACGGGCGGCGACGAGGCGCCCATCATCCGGCTCTCCGAGCGCATCATCGTCGAGGCGGTGCAGGGGCGCGCCTCCGACATCCACATCGAGCCCACCGAGCAGGTGGTTCGGCTGCGCTACCGCATCGACGGCGAGTGCATCGTCCGCGAGGAGTTCCCGAAGAAGCTGCAGAACGCGCTGCTCTCGCGCATCAAGCTGCTCGCGGGCGTCAACATCGCCGAGAAGCGCGTGCCGCAGGACGGCCGCATCAAGTTCCCGGTGCCGAAGCTCAAGGACGACGGGGCGCCCATGGTCGGCGACGACGGCAAGCCCGTCATCGACATGGTCGACTTCCGCGTGAGCACGTGCCCGGCCTACCACGGCGAGAGCGTGGTGCTGCGCGTGCTGCGCCCCGACAGCGTCCGCATCGGCCT
>CAYSFS010000208.1:0-2981 GCA_964430235.1 uncultured Chitinophaga sp.
CCTGGAAGCGCGTCACCGCGAACTTGTAGATCTCGCGGCCGTGCATGCGCAGGTGGCCGAGCCGGATCGGGTTCGCGGCGTCGGCCTCGGGCACCTCGCGCTCGTGGCGCGGATGGTAGAGCGTGCGCCACATGCGGCCGTCGCCGTGCATGGTCTGGTGGACGCAGCCGCGCGTCGGGTCGGGGTCGGCCACCACCACCGCCGCGCCGGCGCCGTCGCCGAAGATGATCGACACGGTGCGGTCGTCCCAGTCGACGAGCCGGGTGAGCACCTCGACGCCGACGATCGCGATGCGCTCGGCGCGGCCGCAGCGGATCATGGTGTCGGCCATGTTGAGCGCGTAGAGGAAGCCGCTGCACGCCGCGGCGATGTCGAACACGGCGGCGTCGTCGGCTCCGACGGCCTCGGAGATGCGCGCCGCGGTCGAGGGGCACAGCATCTCGCCGCTCACCGTCGCGACGATCACCATGTCGAGGTCGGCCGGGTCCGTGCCCGAGGCCTCGAGCGCCCGCAGCAGCGCGTCGCGGCCGAGGCTGAAGACTGTCTCGTGCTCGTCCGCCCTGTGGCGCGCGCGGATGCCCGTGCGCTGCACGATCCACTCGTCGCTGGTGTCGACGAGCTTCTCGAGGTCCTTGTTGGTCAGCACCTGCGCCGGAACCGCGCGCCCCGTGCCCGCGATCCGCGTGCCGCGGCCGAACGGCCCGGTCATGCCTCGACCTGCTCCATCTTCACGGTGGCCAGGCGCGCGACGATCTTCTCGTTGATGCGCGCGTTGGCGAACGCCCTTCCGCGCAGGATGGCGTTCTTGATCGTGCGGTCCTTGCTCGACCCGTGGCTGATGAGCGAGACGCCGTTCACGCCCAGGAGGGGCGCGCCGCCGTACTCGTGGTAGTCGTACTTGGAGTAGAGGCTCTTGATGACGCCCTCGAGCCGCATGACGAGGTCGGGGTCGGTGGCGAGCGTCTCGTGCGCGAGCGCCTTGAAGATGCCGCTCGAGAGGCCCTCGGCGAGCTTCAGCATGACGTTGCCCACGACGCCGTCGGTGATGACCACGTCGGCCTCGCCGTCGAACACGCCGCGGCCCTCGACGAAGCCGCTGAAGTTCAGGTCCTCGAACTGGCGCAGCAGGTCGCGCGCCGTGCGCATGAGGTCCGTGCCCTTCTGCTCCTCGCCGCCGACGTTCATGAGCGCCACGCGCGGGTTCGCGATGCCCATGATCTCGCGCGCGTAGACGTCGCCCATCACGCCGTACTGCGCGAGGTGGCTGGGCTTCGGCTCGATGTTCGCGCCGACGTCGATCAGGACGATGGGGCCGCTGAAGGTGGGCACCGTGACGCAGATGCCGGGGCGCACGACGCCGGGCAGGCGCCGCATGAAGTACTGGCTGGCCGCGACGCACGCGCCCGTGTTGCCGGCGCTGATCACCACGTCGAGGCGGTTCTCCGCCCGGGGCGACGCCATCTGGTTCATCACCACGATGGACGAGTTCCGCTTGGACTTCATCGCCTCGACGGGCGGCTCGTCCATGCCGATGACCTCGGTCGTGGCGACGATCTCGACGCGGGGGTCGTTCGCGTGGCCGCGCTCGACGAGGGTCTCGTGGATCACCTCGGCGTCGCCGAACATGACCAGCCGGTCGGACTGGTCAAGCAGCGGGATCGCCTGAAGGCATCCCTTCAGGATCTGGTCGGGGGCGTTGTCGCCCCCCATGATGTCGATGCCGATCCGCATTGCGCGTCCGGGTGCGCGGCGCGGAGGCTCAAGCCTCCGGCTGTGCGACCTTCAGCTGCAGGCCGGGGCGGACGTAGCCGCAGTCGCGGCACGCGGTGTGCGGGCGCTTGGCTGCGCCGCAGTTGGGGCACGACACGGTGTGCGCGGACTTGAGCGCGTGGTGCGCACGGCGGCGGCGCGTGCGGCCGGGGGACTGGCGGAATGCGGGAAGCATGGTGGAGAGTCTCTTGCTGGCTGCGTGCGGATCAGGCCCGTGCGGCGTGGGGCGCCATGGGCCGGGGGGTCAATGCTAACGGAAGCCCGGGGAGGCGGCAAGGCTTTGCGGGTTCTTCCGTATGCAACCCCGGTGTCGTTGCAAGTGCGCACGAAGCGATGGCGGTCGCGCCAGATCCCGATCCTTGCGCATTCATGGCATTTGGCGTAAGATTATTCGCCCCATGGATGGATTCGAGCTTTTCACGGACGGCGCGTGCTCCGGCAACCCCGGCCCCGGCGGTTGGGGGTTCATCCTTCGTGGTCCCGGCCTCGAGGGCGACGTCGAGGCGAGCGGCGGGGAGTCGGGCACGACCAACAACCGGATGGAACTCACGGCGATCATCCGCGGGCTCGACCGCGTGCCGGACGGTGCGCGGGTCCGGGTCACCAGCGACAGCGAGTACTGCACCCGCGGCCTGTCTGAATGGCTCGACGGATGGAAGCGCCGGGGCTGGCGCAAGTCGGACCGGAGCCCGGTGATGAACCGCGACCTGTGGGAGCAGCTTGACGGGCACCGCGCCCGGGTGAAGTTGACCGCCGTCTGGATCCGCGGTCACAACGAGCATCCGGAGAACGAGCGGTGCGACCGGTTGGCGGTGGCGGCGATCGACCGGCTCCGCCGTGGCGCATAACCACCGGCAGCGTCAGGGGTTCATGTCGTGAGAGGTTGCGGGGAAGGGCCGGGTTCGGTATCGTTGTCCCTTCCCCCATTGGGGAAGACCGGAACCGAAGAAGCAGACCATGCCCACGATCAACCAGCTCGTTCGCAAGCCCCGCCGCAGCCCGGACGCGAAGTCGAAGGTCAAGGACCTCGCCGCGTGCCCGCAGAAGCGCGGCGTGTGCCTCCAGGTGAAGACCGTCACCCCGAAGAAGCCGAACTCGGCGCTCCGCAAGGTGGCCCGCGTCCGCCTCTCCAACGGCAAGGAAGTCACCGCCTACATCGGCGGCGAGGGCCACAACCTGCAGGAGCACTCGATCGTGCTCGTGCGCGGCGG
>CAYSFS010000209.1:0-2955 GCA_964430235.1 uncultured Chitinophaga sp.
GGGCTCGCCACGCTGCCGCAGTCGAGGTGGTCGCGGCCGATCACGATCGGCGCCTTGACCTTCCCCTGCGCGACGAGCTCGTTGAAGCGCAGGCCCGCGCGGTGGCGCTCGCCGAGGCCCAGCCAGCAGATGCGCGCGGGAAGCCCCTGGAACGCGACGCGCTTCTGCGCCATGCGGATCCAGCGGCGCAGGCCCTCGTCCTCCGGGAAGAGCTCGAGCACGGCCTCGTCGGGGACGCGGATGTCCTCGGGGTCGCCGGAGAGGGCCACCCAGCGGAACGGCCCGCGGCCCGTGCAGAACTGCGGGCGGATGTAGGCCGGCACGAAGCCGGGGAACGCGAACGCGTCCTGAAAGCCCCGGTCGAGCGCGCGCTGGCGGATGTTGTTCCCGTAGTCGAAGGTCTTCGAGCCCGCGCGCATGAACTGCACCATGAGGCGCACGTGCTGCTCCATGCTCTTCATGGAGAGGCGCTGGTACTCCGCCGGGTCGCGCTCGCGCAGCGCGTCGGCCGCCTCGCGCGTCATGCCCACGGGGTAGTAGCCCTCGAGCGGGTCGTGCGCGCTGGTCTGGTCGGTCAGCGTGTCGGGCACGATCTTCCGGTCGGCGAGCCGCTGCAGCATGTCGACCGCGTTCGCGAGCACGCCCACCGAGATGCCCTCGCCGCGGCGCTTCAGGTCCAGCGCTCGGTCGATCGCCGCGTCGAGGTCCTCGTGCACCTCGTCGAGGTAGCGGTCGTGGACGCGCTTCTCGAGCCGCTCGCGGCAGACGTCGGCGACCAGCGCCGTGCCCTCGTTCATCGTGATCGCCAGCGGTTGCGCGCCGCCCATGCCGCCGCAGCCCGCGGTCACGTTCAGCGTGCCCTTCAGCGACCCCCCGAAGTGCCGGCGCGCGCACTCGGCGAACGTCTCGTACGTGCCCTGCAGGATGCCCTGCGTGCCGATGTAGATCCAGCTGCCCGCGGTCATCTGCCCGAACATCATGAGCCCGCGCGCGCACAGGTCGTCGAAGTGCTCCTGCGTGGCCCAGTGGGGGACCAGGTTCGAGTTGGCGATCATCACGCGCGGGGCGTCGGCGTGCGTGCGGACGATGCCCACGGGCTTGCCGCTCTGGACGAGCAGGGTCTCGTCGGCCTCGAGGCGCCTCAGGCTCTCGACGATCGCGTCGAAGCACTCCCAGTTGCGCGCGGCCTGCCCGCGGCCCCCGTACACCACGAGGCCCTCGGGCCGCTCGGCCACCTCGGGGTCGAGGTTGTTCATGAGCATCCGCATGGCGGCCTCGGCGGCCCAGGTCTTGCAGGTGCGCGTGGCGCCGCGCGGGGCGCGGATCGTGCGTGCGGCGGTCGTCATGGTGGGCCGATTGTAGGCGCGACCGTCGCCGGATCGGCCCCCGGGGCCGCGCCCGCATCGCCCGAGGGTCGCCCCCGGGTCACCCGCGGATCATCGACGCGATCGCCGCGATGTCGGGCGCCGGCGGCCGGTCCGCCGTGAGGCGCGGCACGCGCGCGCGCACCTCCGCGTGGAGCGCCTCGACGCCCGCGCCCGAGCGCAGCGGGCGCTGGTACTCGAGCCCCTCGGCCATCACCAGGAGCTCGATCGCGACGACGTCGGTCGCCAGCCTCATCGCGGCGCGCAGGTGGTTGGCCCCGGTTGCGCCCATCGAGTTGAGGTCCTCGATGCCCGCGCTCGTCGGCACGTTGTGCGCGCTCGCGGGGTGCGCCAGCACCTGCAGCTCGTTGCAGCAGGCCGCCGCCGCGTACTGCGCGATCATGTAGCCGCTGCACGTGCCGGGGTCGGCGCTCAGGTACGGCCGCACCGGGTTCTGCGGGTCGTTCGCCGCGAGGATCCAGAAGGTGCGCCGCTCCGCGATGTTCGCCAGCGGCACGAGCGCCATCTTCGCCGCGTCGAGCGCGAGGGCGAGCGGCATGCCGTGGAAGTTCCCGCCCGAGACGATGTCCGCGCCGCCGCCGTCGGCGAACACCAGCGGGTTGTCCGTGACGCCGCCGAGCTCGCGCTCGACCGTCGCGCGCGCGAACGCCAGCACGTCGTGCGCGGCTCCCAGCACCTGCGGCGCGCAGCGGAAGGAGTAGGGGTCCTGCACGCGCGGGTCGTTCTCGCGGTGCGCGGCGAGCACCTGGCTCCCGGCGAGCTCGCTCCCGATGGCCGCGGCCACCGTGGCCTGTCCCGGCTGGTTGCGCGCGGCGTGGATGCGCGGGTCCAGGAACGCGTCGGTCGCGCGGCACGCGTCGATCGCGAGCGCGGTCCCCCGGACGGCGTACGCGAGCAGCCGCTCGGCGTCGTGCATCGCGAGCGCGCCGATGGCGCACATCATGTGCGTGCCGTTGATGAGCGCCAGGCCCTCCTTCGCGGCGAGCGCCACCGGCCGCAGCCCCGCGGCCGCGAGCGCCTCGCCGCCCGCGGAGCGCCGGCCGCCGTGCGTCGCCTCGCCCTCGCCGATGAGCGCCAGCGCCAGGTGCGCCAGCGGCGCGAGGTCGCCGCTGGCTCCGACCGACCCGCGCGAGGGGATCACGGGCACCACGTCGGCGTTCAGCATCCCAACGAGGAGGTCGATCACCGCCGGGCGCACGGCGCTGCGCCCGCGCGCGAGGCTCGCGGCGAGCACCAGCATCATGGCGCGCACCACCTCGCGGTCGAGGGGGTCGCCGACGCCCGAGGCGTGGCTGCGCACCAGGTTCACCTGCAGGTCGGCGAGGCCGTCGTTGGGGATCCGCACGCGCGAGAGCGACCCGAAGCCGGTGTTAATGCCGTAGAGCGCCTCACCGCCCGCCGCGCGCCGCTCGAGCGCGTCGCGCGCGGCCTGCACCGAGGCGCGGGCGCCCGGCGCAAGCGCCACCTTCGCGCCGCGGCGCGCCACGGCGGCCACGTCCGCGATGGTGAGGGGGCGTCCGTCGAGTTCGAGCGGGGCGTGGTGCATCCGGGAGAAAATACGCCGGGAACG
>CAYSFS010000210.1:0-2938 GCA_964430235.1 uncultured Chitinophaga sp.
ATCTACCGGATCGGCTTCTGGATCCCGGTGGTGGGCGTCGACCAGTCCGCGCTCGTCGAGGCGGCGAAGACCGCGGCGAGCAACTCGTCGGGCTTCGGACGGCTGCTGCAGTTCGCGAGCATCTTCTCGGGCGGCTCGCTCGGCCAGAGCACCATCTTCGGCCTGGGCATCATGCCCTACATCACGGCGTCCATCATCTTCCAGCTCGCGCAGGCGGTCTACCCGCCGCTCGCCGAGATCAAGAAGGAGGGCATGTCGGGCCAGCAGAAGGTGATGGAGTGGACGCGGTACCTCACCGTGGGCCTCTGCCTGGTGCAGGGCTACGTGTGGCTCAGCTACCTGCGCGGCTCCAACCTCGTGCAGCCGATGTTCCTGCAGTCGGTGCCGAACACGGTGATCTTCTACGTCGTCGGCATCGCGACGCTCACCGCGGGCAGCCTCTTCCTGATGTGGCTCGGCGAGCAGGTCGACAAGTACGGGATCGGCAACGGCGTCTCGATCATCCTGACGGCCGGCATCCTGAGCCGCATGCCGAGCGCCGTGGGCTGGGTCATCGAGAACTTCGACCCGCGGCAGGGCGCCGAGCCCGGCAAGATCGGCATCGCGGGCCTCGCGGTGCTCGTCGCGAGCTTCATCGCGATCACGGCGGGCGCCGTGCTGATGACGGTGGCCACGCGCCGCATCCCCATCCAGCAGGCCAAGCACACGCGCGGCCGCAAGGTCTACGGCGGGCAGAAGCACTACCTGCCGCTGCGCATCAACCACTCGGGCGTCATGCCCATCATCTTCGCCAGCTCGCTGATGATCTTCCCGTCGGCGATCTTCGGCGCCTGGGACAACGCCACGGCCCAGGACTCGGTCCTCAAGGGCACGGCGAGCTTCCTCGCCCGCGAGTCGCAGATCGGCACCTTCCCGTACATCGTGTGCGAGATCGCGCTGATCTACTTCTTCGCGTACTTCTGGACCACCGTCCAGATGAGCCCCGAGGACATGTCCAAGCAGCTCAAGGAGCACGGCTCGTTCATCCCGGGCCTGCGCCCCGGGCCGCGCACGGCCGAGTACCTGACGACGGTGCTGAACCGCATCACGTACGTCGGCGCGGGCTTCCTCGCGCTCATCGCGGTCATCCCCACGCTCGTCACCCAGGCCATGGGCATCCCGTTCAACGTCGCCCAGTTCCTGGGCGGCACGGGCCTCCTGATCGTCGTGTCGGTCGGCCTCGACCTGATCCAGCGCCTCGAGGCCAACCTCGTGATGCGCAACTACGCCGGCTTCCTGGGGCAGGGCGGCGACCCGCGCGGCAGCCGCATGAGGAGCGTGTCCTGACCATGGGCGTGCACTCGGCCCAGTCCCTGACGGCACCGCCGCGCTCGCCGCGCGAGGAGCGCCACGGGTCGATCGCGCTGCGGTCGTCGGACGACGTCGCGGCCATCGAGCGCGCGGGCGCGGCCGTCGCCGCCGCCCTGGAGCTCGCGGAGTCCGCGGTGCGCGCCGGCGCCACCACGCTCGACGTCGACGCCGCCGTCCGGACGGCGCTCGCCGCCGCCGGCGCAGAACCCGCGTTCGTGAACTATCCCCACCCGACGGGCGGCCCGGCATTCCCGGCGGCGGCCTGCGTGAGCGTGGGCAACGAGGTCGTGCACGGCGTCCCCGGCGCTCGCACGCTGCGCGCGGGTGAGCTGGTCTCGATCGACGTCGGCGCGCGCGTGGGCGGCTGGTGCGCCGACGCCGCGGTGACGGCCATCGTCCCCGGTGCGGACGACGTGGCCGCGCTCGAGGCGTTCGTCGCCGACGCGTGGGAGACGCTGCACGCGGGCATCGCGCTGATGCAGCCCGGCCAGCGCTGGAGCGACGTCGCCGACCGCATGCAGCGCGTGGCCTTCGGCCGCGGCCACGGCATGGTCGAGGGCTGGCACGGCCACGGCATCGGGCGCTCGGTGCACGAGGCGCCCCAGGCGCCGTCGATGGTCACCGCGGGCCTCCGCACGGATCGCGACTTCACGCTCCTGCCCGGCATGGTGCTGGCGGTCGAGCCCATCCTCGTGATGGGCGCCCGCGGCATCGTCGGCACCGACGGCTGCGGCTCGGGCGTCTCCGCCCAGGTCGGCGCCGACGGCTGGACCGTCCGGGCGGCCGACGGCCTCGTCGCCGCGCACGTCGAGCACACCGTCGCGGTCACCCGCAGCGGCCCCCGCATCCTCACGCGGCGCGCGCGCGCCGCCCGCGAAACCCGAACCGACGGAGGCCGCAGCCTCCCCGGCTGACACGCAGATGGCAAAGGAAGACAAGATCACGCTCGATGCCGAGGTCGTGGAGGCCCTCCCGGACGCGATGTTCCGGGTGAAGCTCCAGAACAACCAGGAGATCCTGGCCTACGTCAGCGGCAAGATGCGCAAGTTCTTCATCCGCATCCTGCCCGGCGACAAGGTCACCATCGAGCTCAGCCCGTACGACATGACCAAGGGCCGCATCGTCTACCGCTTCTGAACCAACGAACTCCCCGGAAACCACCCAGCAAGGAAACGCCATGAAGGTCCGCAGCAGCATCAAGCGCCGCACCATGGATTGCCAGATCGTCGTCCGCAAGGGCAAGCGCTTCGTGATCAACAAGAAGAACCCGCGCCTGAAGCAGCGCCAGGGCTGAGGCCCGAAGAGAGGAACGAACCATGCCCCGCATCGCCGGCATCGACATCCCCGACAAGAAGAAGATCCGCTTCTCGCTCCGCTACATCTTCGGCATCGGCCCGAAGAACTCCGACGACATCCTCGCCAAGTGCGGGATCGACGGCGAGCGGCGCGCGAACACCCTCGACGACAAGGAGCTCGCCTCCATCGCCGCCGAGATCGACGCCAACTACCCGGTCGAGGGCGCGCTGCGCCGGCAGATCCAGCAGGACATCCAGCGCCTGAAGGACACCAAGAGCTACCGCGGCGAGCG
>CAYSFS010000211.1:0-2934 GCA_964430235.1 uncultured Chitinophaga sp.
CGTGGATCGGCACGCCGAACTTCTCGCCGAACAGCACCGCGCGCGGGTGCATCACCGCGGCGCCCATCGACGCGAGCTCCAGCATCTCCTCGTAGCTGATCGACCGCAGCTTCGCGGCGTTCGGCACCAGGCGCGGGTCGGCCGTGTAGACGCCGTCGACGTCCGTGAAGATCTCGCACGCGCCGCCGTCGGCGCCCACGTCCAGGGCCGCCGCGAGCGCCACGGCCGTCGTGTCGCTCCCGCCGCGTCCGAGCGTCGTGACGTCGCCCGCCGGGCTCACGCCCTGGAACCCGCACACCACGGGCACCGCGCCCGCGCCCAGCACGCGCTCGAGCCGCGCGTGGTCGATCGCCGTGATGCGCGCCTTGCGGTGCGCGGAGTCGGTGTCGATCCCGGCCTGGCCGCCGGTGAGGCTCACCGCGTCGCAGCCGAGCGAATGCAGCGCCATCGCCATCAGGGCCACCGAGACCTGCTCGCCGGTCGCCATCAGCATGTCCATCTCGCGCGGGCTCGGCGAGGCGCTCACCTTGGACGCGAGGTCGATGAGCTCGTCGGTCGTGTGGCCCATGGCGCTCACGACCACGGCCACGCGATGGCCCTGCCGGCGCGCGTCCATCACGCGTTGCGCGCACCGCATGATGCGCGCGGGGTCCGCGACGCTCGTGCCTCCGAACTTCTGGACGATGGTGGGCATGACGGGTGCGGCGTCAGGCTATCGCGGGGCGATCCCGGCGGTGCCGAGCCACCACGCCGCCATGCGGGCGGCCCGGGTCCCGCGCATCCCGTGCGCCCGGCACATCACGGCGGCGAACTCGGCCGCGATCGCGTCCCGGCTCCCGCGCCCGCCGCGCTGCCACCGTTCGAGCAGCTTCGCGCCCACGCGCCACGCCGCCCGATCGGTCGGCACCGGCAGCGCCAGGAGCTGCCGGGCCGACACCCGCAGCGCCCCGGCCGAGAGTCCCGATCCCCCGTGCCTCCACCACGCCTCCGCCGCCACGGGCGGCGCCAGGAGCGCCGCGCCCACCAGCCAGGCACCCGTGGCGGCGCGCGGTCGCACCGTCACCACCGGCACCGACGGAAGCGCCCTGCCGCCGTCATCCACCCACGCCGCGATCACCGGCTTCTGGGGCGCCACCAGCACCTTCCGCCCGCCGCGATCGCGTGCCCACGGCCCCAGCACGCGGTCGGTCGCGAGTTCGCGCGGTCGCACGGCCGGGCGCACGAACGCCCGTCCGTGGATGGTCGCCGGCGCATCGCCCCAGCCGCAGCGCGCCACGCCGATCGCCCCCGCCGTCACCAGCATCCGTTCGCCCGCCGCCGGACGCGGCCCGGCGGCCTCGTGGACCCGGCCGCGCAGCCCGTAGTAGTGCTGCCGGAAGTCGCTGGTCGCCTCGGCGATCGTCCCGATCGGCTCGGTCCCCGGGACCAGGCCCGGGTCGGGCACGCCGCGCGCCGCGGCCAGGGCCGCGCCCCAACGGCCGCCGTGCGTTCGACGTGCCGCCACCGAGGTGCCGGCGCCGTCGTCGGCGCGCACCCGCACCGACGCCGCGCGGCGCCCGGCCTGGAGCTCCACGACGCACGTCCGCACGTCCGCGCCGAACGTGCGCGGCGCGAGCACCGTGACCGCGCGCAGCGCGTGCGTCGACTCGCACCGCTCGCGCACGGGCTGGCCGTCCGCGGTCGCGAGCGCCGCAAGCGGCTGCACCAGCGCCACGGCGCCGCGCGGCGCGAGCTCGCACGCCAGCAGCATGAACGCCGACGCCTCGTCGGCATACCTCCGCACCGCGCCTCCGAACCGGGCCGCGCGCGACGCCCGTTCCTCGGCCGTCCGCGCGGAGTCGCGCGCGAGCTGTCCGAGGAACGGCGGGTTGCCCGCCACCGCGCCGAACCCGCGTCCCTCCCAGGCGCCTGGCGCCAGCGCGTCGCCGCACCGGATCGCCCGGCTCCATGCCGCGAGGCCCCCGCCGAACGCGACCGCCATGCGCACGCGCGCGATCGCCACCGCAAGCGGGTCGATGTCCATGCCGTGCAGCGCGCGCGCGATCCGCGCCGCGGGCCATCCCGCCGCCGCGAGCCGCGCCGCCGCTCCGGCCAGCACGTGGCCGGTGCCGCACGCCGGGTCGCAGAGCGTCCAGCCCTGGCGCGGCGCCCGCGGCATGCACGCGTCCAGCAGCACGCCCACCGCGCCCGGCGGCGTGAACCACGTCCCGCTCGCGCGCGTCCCCCGCTCGGCGCGCCGCTTCACGTCCTCGTATCGCTCCGCGAGCCGCGTGGCCCGCTCGAGGCGCCCCGCGCGCGGCGCCGCCCCGCACGACTCCATGACCGCCTCGGTCAGGAGCCCCGCGTGCTCGGCGCGCATCGCGCCCACGCCGTCAGTCGTCCTGTCCGGCCATCGCCGCCTCGCGGTCGCGCGCGGCGCGCTCCGAGCGGCGCCGCTCGGACTCGCGCAGGATCCGCTTGCGCATGCGGACGGCGCTGGGCGTGATCTCGACCAGCTCGTCCTCCTCGATGTACTCGAGGGCGGCCTCGAGGCTCAGGAGCCTCGGCGCCTTCAGCACGACGGTCGCCTCCTTGTTGTCGCGCACGTTGGAGAACGGCTTGAGCCGCACGGCGTTCACGACGAGGTCGTTGTCGCGCGCGTTCTCGCCCACGATCATTCCCTCGTACACCGGGTCGCCGGGCTGCACGAACATCACGCCGCGCTCGCAGAGCTGCAGCAGCGCGTACGTGGTGGCGGTGCCGGGCTCGTTGCCGACCATCACCCCGTTCTGGCGGCGCTTCACGCTGCCGGAGGCCGGGCGATAGCCGATGAACGAGTGGTGCATGACCGCCTCGCCGGCGGTGACGTTCAGGAGGCGCGTGCGGAAGCCGATGAGCCCGCGCGCCGGGATGTCCGCCTCGATGTGCATGCGCGCGCCGCGCTGGTCGACCTTC
>CAYSFS010000212.1:0-2918 GCA_964430235.1 uncultured Chitinophaga sp.
GCGCCTCGTCCTCGGCCTCGCTGAAGGGCTCGGGGTCGACGAAGCGGAACTCGACCTTGCCCTTGGAGCGGCGCGCGACCTCCTCGAGGTATTCGCGGACGCGCTGGCCGTGCGCGCGCAGGAGCGGCTGGTCCTTCGAACCCTCCTGCGTCCAGAAGAAGTCGACGCGGACGGGCTCGTCGAGCGACTCGAGCGTGCGGTCGACGCCTCGGCTCGTGGAGTACAGGCGGTCCTGGGTGAGGTCGATCCGAGCGAAGGGCAGGGCGATCGACGTCACCACGTTGAGCGCGACGATCCCGACGAGGACCGCGGCGATGGTCAGGAGCGCGTTGCGACGGGTCTCGGTGCGTGCGGCCATGGGTTCACTCCGCCTTCTTCCATTCGACGACGATCCCGTTGAGGAACAGGAACGCCACGGTGAGCGACACGAAGTAGAGGACGTCGCGCAGGTCGAGGACTCCGCGCATCATGCCCTCGAAGTGGGTGAGCGCGCTCATCGACGAGATGGCCTCGACCGCGATGCGCGGCAGCCAGCCCGACACGAAGTCGAGCACGATGGGGAACCCGGTGACCAGGAGCAGGAATCCCGCGACTCCGCAGAGGACGAACGCGATCACCTGGTTCTTCGTGAAGGCGGAGAGGAACGCGCCCAGCGCGAGGAACGTGCCCGAGAGCAGCGCGCACGCGAGGTAGCCGACCAGGATCGCGCCGTGGTCGGGGTTGCCGAGCCACGCGACGGTGACCCACAGCGGCACGGTGAGCGCGAGCGCCGCGCACGCGAACGCCCAGGCCGCGAGGAACTTCGCGACCACGAGGTCGCGCACCGAGACCGGCAGCGTGAGCAGCAGCTCGATGGTGCCGGTGCGGCGGTCCTCGGCCCAGAGCCGCATGCTGAGCGCCGGCACCAGGAAGAGGTAGAGCCACGGCTGGCCCGTGAAGAACGGGCGCAGGTCGGCCTGGCCGCGCTCGTAGAAGCCGCCGAGCTGGAAGGTGAAGATCCCGCTCATGAAGAGGAAGATCACCAGGAAGATGCCCGCGAGGGGGCTCGCGAAGTACGCGCCGAACTCGCGGCGGAAGACGGGGGCGATGCGTGCGCCGGCGCTCATCGTGCGCCTCCCTTCGCGCCGGCGGGCTCGCGGACGTCGCTGGTGGTCAGCATGCGGAAGACGTGGTCCATTCGGTTGCGGGTGATCGACGCGGGCGCCTTCGAGTCGAGCTCTCCGGGGGCGCCGTCGAACACGATTCGTCCCTCGTTGATGATGACGGCGCGCGTGCACACGGCCTCGACCTCCTCGAGGATGTGCGTCGAGAGGACGACGGCCCGCTCGCCGCCGAGCCGGCGGATCAGCTCGCGCACCTCGTGCTTCTGGTTCGGGTCGAGCCCGTCGGTCGGCTCGTCGAGGATCAGGATCGGCGGGTCGTGCAGGATCGCCTGCGCCAGGCCCGTGCGGCGCTTGTAGCCCTTCGAGAGCGTCTCGACGAGCTGCTTGCGGTAGGGCCCGAGGTGCAGCCGGTCGATCGCGGCGTCCACGCGGCGCCGCGCCTCGGCGGCGTCGTAGCCGCGGGTGCGCGCGACGAAGAGGAGGAACTCCTCGACCCGCATGTCGCCGTAGGCGGGCGCGCCCTCGGGCAGGTAGCCGAAGGTGCGCTTGGCGGCGATCGGGTCGTCCGCGAGCGCGATGCCGTCGAGGTGCACGGTGCCCGCGGTGGGCTCGAGGAAGCCCGTCAGCATGCGCATGGTGGTGCTCTTGCCGGCACCGTTGGGGCCGAGGAAGCCGAGCACCTGGCCGGCGGGGACCGTCAGGTCGATCCCGCGCACCGCCTCGAATGCTCCGAAGGACTTCCGAAGGCCCCTTCCGACGATCAGTTCCTTCATGGGGCGGGAAGTATAGGAAGGGGGGGCGCGGGGGAGTCAAGCCGCTCCGGCGCGAGCCATACGATCCGCGCGTGTCCCTCGCCGCGCCCGCATCCCCGGCCGTCGCCCGCTGCGTCGACGCGTTCGCGCGTCGGTTCGGCGGCGCGCCCGTGACCGTCGCGCGCGCCCCGGGCCGGGTGAACCTCGTCGGCGACCACGTGGACTACGCCGACGGCATCGTGCTTCCCATCGCCATCGACCGCGACTGCGCGGTGGCCGTGCGGCGCGCGCCCGACGACCGCTGGCGCGCATGGAGCGAGGACCTCCGCTCGCTGGTCGAGCTGCCCGATCCCGCCGCGCACGCGTCCTCCCCGCGCCTCGTCGGCGACCGTGCGTGGGGCAACCTCGTGACCGGCGTGCTCGCGGGCTTCGTGCGCGAGGGCGTGGCCGTGCCCCCGCTCGAGGTCGCCGTCGCGAGCGACGTGCCGATCGGCGCGGGGCTCGCCTCGAGCGCGGCGCTCGGCGTGGCGCTGGCCACGGCGTTCGCGGACGCATTGAGCGCGCCGCTCTTCGGCATCCCCCTCGCGCGCCTGGCGCAGGAGGCCGAGTCGCAGTTCATGGGCGTGCCGTGCGGCATGATGGACCAGCTCGCGTCGGCGCTCGGGCGGACCGACCACGCCCTGCTCATCGACTGCCGCACGCTCGACGTCCGCTCCGTGCCGTTCCCCGCGCCGTCGCGCGCGGCGCTCTGGGTCTTCGACCCCGGCGTGCGCCGCGCGCTCGCGGACGGCCGGTACGCCGAGCGCCGTCGCGAGGTCGAGGATGCGACGCGTGCCGCGGGCGTCACGAGCCTGCGCGACCTCGACGAGTCGGCGCTGCGCGCGCGCGGCCTGCGCGACCCGCTCGACCGTCGCGCGCGCCACGTGGTGCGCGAGACGCAGCGCGCGCAGAGCGCGGCGAACGCGCTGCGCCGCGAGGACCTCGCGCTCTTCGGCCTCTTCATGGCGCAGAGCCACCAGTCGCTGCGCGACGACTTCGCGGTGAGCACGCCGGAGCTCGACGC
>CAYSFS010000213.1:0-2875 GCA_964430235.1 uncultured Chitinophaga sp.
CTCCATGCGATGCCCGAGGAGCAGCGGATGAGCATCCTGCGCCTGATGCGCGACCAGGACGAGGACCGCGATGCTCGCCGCCTGCGCAAGCGGGCATAGCCCGATCCTGTACGCACCCACGGCTGCGTACGTTCGCACCGCCCGCACCGCGCCCTCGGATCACCCTTGCTTTCCTGCGGTTCCCCGCTGCGTACGTACGCACGCGCACTCCTGTGGCAATTCCGCCGCAGGAGATCGCACCGTGAAGAAACCCGACACCGCACCCAAGCTCCGGACGCCCGGAGTGCTGGCCGAGGACCTTGGCCAGCCGTTGCACCGTGTGCTGTACGTGCTACGTAGCAGGCAGCAGATCCGACCCACCGCCCGGGCTGGCCGCCTTCGCCTCTTCGACCGCGAGGCCGTCGAGGCCATCCGCGTCGAGCTCGCCCGCATGGACGCCCGTCGCGGCGGCAAGGGGGTGAACCGTGGCAACTGACCGCACCACCGCGCCAGGCTCCGCGCCCGCCGTCGCGTCGACCGCACTCCACTCCGCGCTCGCCCTCCGCCCCCGCGAGGCCGCGAAGGCCCTCGGGATCAGCGAGCGCATGCTCTGGTCGCTCACCGCGCCGCGGGGCGCGATCCCCGCCGTCCGCATCGGTACCTGCGTCCTCTACCCGGTCACCGGGCTGCAGGCGCAACAACCACGGTCAATGAGCGATGCACTCTCTTACACCGATGATCATCCGTCCGAAGGCACGGCTATCACCCGCAATGGAGTCGGCTTCACCGCATCCAAACCTTCATTCCGCCGACGCGCATGAGCGACTTCGACGAACGCTTGAGCTCCGCGATCGCGGCACGAACGCCCGTGACCGTCATCGTGCGGTCTTGAAGCGCGCCGAACCACAGCGCGTCAAGGGCGGACGCTTCGAGCCAGTTCAGCCGGCCGCCATAGCCGGAGACCGCAAGAGCACCCGTCACATTGAGCAGGGAATTGAGCCGCGCGCCATGCACGTGCACCGTGTCACAACTGCCAAAGTGCAGGATCCGACCCTCACATCGGCCCTGAAGCGCATTCGCGATCTCATCGAGCTCGACGACGTTCTCCGTCTTCCGACCATCGCCGAAGCTCACAACGCCATGGTTGCCATGGAGCGCGACATAGAGCACGGGGTAGCTGGAAAATTTCCGAGTGGACCACTGACGCAGGTAATGATCAAACTCCGCTCGGGTTGCGACGTCACGACGAATGAACGGCACGAAATACGGATCCCACTGCTCGAGCATCTCCATGACCGGCCGAACACTTGACTCGATGGGGCGATTCCACCAGTCACCTTCGATGCAAAAGACGCCGTGAACACGCTTGCGTCGCCGGACCTGATTCGTTGCTGTCGTACCCACGCGAAGTCCTCAAAATGTGGTCCTCACTCCGCCCCCTCCCCCACCTCCAACTCCGGCCGATTCACCCTCCTCGGCGCCTCCGTCGGCCCGTCCTCGACCTTCACCTCGGGCAGCGCCACGATCGACGCCACCTTGTTGAGCTGGGGCACGAACATCCGGTCGAACGAGCCGACCGCCTTGTTGAAGGCGTCCACCGTCGAGCCCAGCCGCTGGCCCGCCGTGTTCAGGTGCTTCACCAGCACGCCCACGCGCTCGACCAGCTCCTTCGCCTCGTCGCGGATCTGGGCCGCCTTGTCGGTGACCTCCGAGTTCGACCAGTGCATCGCCACCGTCCGCAGGAGCGCAAGCAGCGTGCTCGGCGTCACCACCAGCACCCGCTTGCGCATGGCCTCCTCGTGGATCGAGGGGTCGGTCTCGAACGCCGCCGTGAAGGCGCTCTCGAGCTCCATGTAGAGCACCGTGAACTCGATCTCGCCCGGGGTCTCGGCGGCGTAGTTCTTCGAGGCGAGCGCCCGCACGTGCGACCGCACCGCGTCGGCGTGCGCCTGGCGCAGCGCGGCGCGCTCCTCGTCGGTGCGGCCGGCGTCCGTCGACGCCAGGTAGCTGTCGAGCGGCACCTTGCTGTCGATCGGGATCACGCGGCCGCCCGGCAGGCGCACCACCATGTCCGGCCGAAGCCTGCCCTCGGCGCCGTCGTAGACCTGCTGCTGCGAGAAGTGCACGCCCTCGGCCAGGCCGGCCAGCTCGACCACGGTGCGAAGGCCCACCTCGCCCCAGCGGCCGCGGCGGCGGTTGTCGCGCAGCGCGGTCGAGAGCGTCTGCGCGGCGCTCGAGGCCTTCATCTGGAGCTCCGAGATCGTGCGCAGCTGCTCGCCCAGGGTGCGCATGTCGCCCTCGCGCTTCTCGCCGAGCTGCGTGACCAGCTGCTCCTGCTTCGCGAGCTGCTCCTTGAGCGGCGCGATGGTCGCCTCGATGGCCTTCTGCCGCGCCTCGAGCTCCTGCTGCGTCAATTCCTTCTGCCCCTCGAACTGGCGCTTCGCCTGGTCGAGCATCGACTTCGCCGTCTCCTTGAGGACGTCGGCGCCGGTCGCCTTGAAGACCTCGGTGAGCGCCGCCTTCGATTCCTGGAACTGCTTCTGGAGCTCCGCGAGCGCGCGCGTGCGCTCCTCGAGCGCCACCTGGCGCGCGCGCATCTCCTGCTGCGCCTGGGCAAGCTGGCGGTTGAACTCCTCGGCCCGCTCGCGCTCGGCGCGGACGTCGGCCTGCAGCTTGGCGGCGGCCTGCTCATGGAGCTGCGCCGCGGCGCGCGCGGCCGCGGACTGGCCCCGCGCGAAGAGCATCATGCCCACGGCCCCGAGGGCGCCGCCGACGAGCAGACCGACCGTGACCGACGCTCCGTCCATCGCTTCATCCTATGGCCTGCGGAAGTTGGACCCTACCGGCGCGCCTGCGCCTGCGGGTCGGCCGGGGCCGGGGCCGCCGGCGTGACGGC
>CAYSFS010000214.1:0-2829 GCA_964430235.1 uncultured Chitinophaga sp.
CCTCGTAGACGCGCGCGGTGCGGCTGTTGTAGTTGCCGGTGCCGATGTGCGCGTACGACCGCAGGCCGCCGGGCTCGTCGCGCACGACGAGCGCCGTCTTCGTGTGCGTCTTGTACCCGACCACGCCGTACGCGACGTGCACGCCGGCATCCTCGAGCTTGCGCGCCCACAGGATGTTGCGCGCCTCGTCGAAGCGCGCGCGCAGCTCGACCAGCACCGCGACCTGCTTTCCGCTCTCCGCGGCGCGGATCAGGCTCGAGATGAACGGGCTGTCGCCCGACGTGCGGTACAGGCTCTGCTTGATGCAGAGCACCTTCGGGTCGGCGGCCGCGTCCTCGATGAACTTCTCAACCGACAGATCGAACGACTCGTAGG
The DNA here is from genome assembly GCA_964430235.1 of uncultured Chitinophaga sp. Classification (GTDB taxonomy): domain Bacteria; phylum Planctomycetota; class Phycisphaerae; order Phycisphaerales; family SM1A02; genus UBA966. The sequence goes on from CAYSFS010000214.1 coordinate 376, forward strand.
GGTGGTGGACCAGGATGTCGCCCGCACGGATCGCCGCGAAGATGTCGGCGTGCTCGCCCTCGAGTCCCGCGGGCGAGAGCGGGGTGAACCGCGGCCAGCGGAGGTCGGGCAGGTCGAGGTCCGCGATCTCGTTCAGCGTCGCCCAGTCGACCAGGCCGTCGGTCTCGTAGACGTCGTCGTCGTCGACCTGCAGCTCGTCCATCAGGAAGCGCAGGATGCGCTCGTCGGCGCCGGTGCCGATCTCCAGCCGCACCACGCGGGCGAAGCGGCGCTCCTTCAGGAGGTGCTGCGTGGCCTCGAGCAGGTCCTCGGCGTCCTCGTTGTCGCGCTCGACCTCGGCATTGCGGGTCACGCGGAACGGGAGCACCTTCAGGATCTCCATCCCGGGGAACAGGTCGTCGAGGTTGTGCTCCACCACCTCCTGCAGCGGGATGAAGTCGCCGGTGCCCGCGAAGCGGTAGAGCCGCGACGGGATGTCCGGCACCTTCACGCGCGCGAAGAGCTGCTCGCTCTCGCCCGGGCGGCGCAGGAGCACCCCGAGCGAGACGCTCATGTTCGAGATGAACGGGAACCGGTGGCCCGGGTCGACCGCGAGCGGGGTGAGGATCGGGAAGACGCTCTGGCGGAACCACGACTCGGCCTCGCTTCGCGCATCGGGCCCGAGGTCCTCCCACCGCAGCATGCGGACGCCGTGCGGCGCGAGGGCCGGCAGCACGCGCTCACGGAGGATCGACACCTGGCGCACGGCCAGCTGCGCCACGCGCGTCCGCACGGCGTCGAGCTGCTGCGCGGGCGTCAGGGCGTCGGGAACGGGCCCCGGGGAGCCCGCCTCGATCTGGCGCTTGAGGACGTCCAGGCGCTTCATGAAGAACTCGTCGAGGTTCGCGCCGTAGATCGCGAGGAACCGCAGACGCTCCAGGAGCGGCGTGCGCGGGTCGGCCGCGACGTCGAGGACGCGCGCGTTGAACTCGATCCACTCGACGTCGCGGTTCAGGAAGCGCGCCGGGTCGCCCGCGGCGACCATGGGCACCGGCGGCACGTCCTGCGCGCCGGCCGTGGACGGGAGCGCGCTCATGCGCGGTGCCCCCCGAACGGGCTCACGTAGGTGGCGACGCAGCCCGGGGCCTCGCGCACCGACACCGAGCGAACGTGGACGCCGCGCGGCATGGACGGCGCAAGCTGCACGGCCACGTACTGCGCGACCAGCTCGGCCGTCGGGTTCACCCGGTCGAAGGGCGCGGTCTCGTTCAGGTTGCGGTTGCGGAAGCGGCCCACGATGCGCTCGAGCGCCGCCTCGACGGCGTGGAAGTCGACCAGCAGCCCGTCGGAATCGAGGCTCTCCCCGGCGAGCTCCGCGACGACGCCCCAGTCGTGGCCATGCAGCGTCTCGCGCTCGCCCCGAAGGTCGATGGCGTGCGCCGCGCTGAACGTGCGCTCGATCCGGACCGTGTACATGAGCCCTGAAGTATAGGAGTCTCGCCTTCGATTCCGATAGCCTGCGCACCCCATGGCAACGAACGACGCCCCGCTCATGCTCTCGGTCTCCGGCGCCCGCGGCATCGTGGGCAAGACCATGACGCCCGAGGTCGCGGCCGCGTACGGCGGCGCGTTCGGGTCGTTCCTGAAGGCCACCACCGGCAAGGTGCGCCCGCGCGTGGTGGTGGGCCTCGACGGACGCATCAGCGGGCCGCCGCTCGCCGCCGCCGCGATCGGCGGGCTCACGGCGACCGGCTGCGACGTGATCGACATCGGCGTGGCGATGACGCCGACCGTCGGCGTGATGATCGGCCACCACGCGGCCGACGGCGGCCTGACCGTGACGGCGAGCCACAACCCGATCCAGTGGAACGGCATCAAGTGCCTCGACGGCGACGGCCTGGCGCCGCCGCCCGCGATCGCCAAGGAGATCGTCGACCGCTTCAAGGAGCGGCGCATCGACTGGTGCGAGCCGACCGCCACGGGCCGCGTGGAGCGGGACGGCACCGCCGCGCGCGTGCACGTGGACCGGGTGCTGGGAAACGTGGACGTGGCCGCCATCCGGGCGAGGCGGTTCGCCGTCGTGCTCGACAGCGTGAACGGCAGCGGCTGCGTGGGCGGCCGCATGCTGCTCGAGGAGCTCGGCTGCCGCGTGGAGCACATCTACGGGGAGCCGACGGGCGTGTTCGGGCACACCCCCGAGCCGCTCGTCGAGAACCTGGTGGACCTCGCGAACGCCACGCGCGGCGCCACGGGCGCCGCCTGCGGCTTCGCGCAGGACCCGGACGCCGACCGGCTGGCCATCGTCGACGAGACGGGCCGCTTCATCGGCGAGGAGTGCACGCTGGTGCTGGCCGCGCTGCGCATGCTGCAGCGCACGGGCGGCGGTGCGCTCGCCGCGAACCTCTCGACCAGCCGCATGGTCGACGACGTGGCCGCGCGCTTCGCGGGTTCGCGCGTCATCCGCACCGCGGTGGG
>CAYSFS010000215.1:0-2819 GCA_964430235.1 uncultured Chitinophaga sp.
GCACGGCGATCGTCGAACGGGCCGCGTTCCCGCGCAGCAAGGTCTGCGGATGCTGCCTCGCTCCGGCCGGGATCGCCGCGCTCCGGTCGCTGGGCGCGGAGGACGTGCTGCATGACGCCGTCGCGCTGCGGGAAGTGGTGGTCGAGGCCGGAGGCGCCAGCGCGCGGATCTCCGGAGACCGCGGCGCGGCGATCGGCCGCGACGTCCTCGACGATCGACTGCTGCGTCGCGCGGCGGAGCATGGGGCTTCCGCATGGACGGACACCAGCGCCACGGTCACGGGCCCGGGAGAGGTGACGCTGACGGATCGTTCGGGCGGACGGACGGCATCGTTGAGCGCCGCAGTCGTGCTCGTGGCCGACGGTCTCGGCGGGTCGGCGCTCCGCGCCGCGGGCGCGGGCTCGAATGCCGACGCGGCCTGGCACGTTTCGCGAGGCAGCCGGATGGGCTTCGGCGCGGTCCTGCCTGCCGGCACCGTGGAGTGCGCCTCCGGGGTCATTCGGATGAAGGTCGCCCCGGGCGGCTACGTCGGCGCCGTTCAACTGGCTGATGGACGCGTCGATGTCGCGGCGGCCGCGGATCCAACGACCGTTCGCCGGCTCGGCGGGCCCGCGGCATGCGCGCAGGAATGGCTCGGCGATGCGGTGCGGCGCCCCGACGCGCTCCGCGCGGCTGCGTGGCGGGGAACGCCCACGTTGACCCGCCGCCGCGCGAAGGTCCACGGCCCGCGGCTGATGGTGGTCGGCGACGCGGCCGGATACGTCGAGCCGTTCACGGGCGAAGGGATGGGCTGGGCCATGTCGGCCGGGCGGGCGGCGGGGGACTTGGCGGCTCGTGTCGCGCGCGGTTCCGCCGTCACGGCTGACTGGCCTCGCATGATGCACGCCATCCACTCGCACGACCGGGTACGTTGTCGCGCGATCGCCCTCGCGCTGCGCAGCCCGGTGCTGACCGGCGCCGCGCTCCGCGCGTTCGCGCTGGCGCCGTCCGTTCTCGAGGCATTTGCGCGACGCATTGGCCGACCTTCGGCGAGGGCTGCATGAACGACCCGGCCCTGCGATCGATCGCGACGGCGGTCCCCGAGCGCGCGCTTGACCGGGCCGGCTGGCTCGCCGCCGCGGACCGGATGAGCCCACCCGACGTGGACCGCAAGGTCCTTGAGCGGCTGGCCGAGCGCAGCGGCATCGACTCGAGGGGATGCTCGGCGTCGGTCGAAGGCCCCGATGCGTTCTACGGGCCGCCCGGCGAACCCGACCCGGGCACGGCCGCGCGGATGGGGCTCTGGTCCCGATCGGCTCGGGCCCTCGCCGAACGGGCGGCTCGTGCGGCCATCCTCGATTCCGGTCTCCCGGCTTCCGCGATCACTCACGTGGTCACGGCCTCGTGCACCGGCTTCGAGTCGCCCGGGATCGACGCCCACCTGGTCGAAGCGCTCGGAGTCCCGCGCACGGTGCGGCGGGTGAACGTCGGCTTCATGGGTTGCCACGCCGCCGTCAACGCGCTCTCTGTGGCACGCGACGCGGTGCGGTCACGGCCGGGCGCGGTGGCATTGGTGTGCTGCGCCGAGATCTCGTCCGCCCACTTCCACCGCTCCGCGCGTCTTGACCACCTGGTGGCGAACACGCTCTTTGCGGACGGCGCGGCCGCGATGGTCGTCGCCGACGGTCCCGGCCCGAGGTTGGCCGCGACGCACTCGGCGCTGATCCCGGGCACCGCCGCGGAGATGGCGTGGACGGTCGGTGACCATGGATTCAGCATGACGCTCGGCGCAGCGGTGCCGGACGTCCTGCAGCGCACGGTGGGCCCATGGGTCGACGAGGTGCTCGCGCAGCACGGCATGCGGCGCGGCGCGATCGGGGGCTGGGCGGTGCATCCGGGCGGGCCCCGCGTGCTGGACGCCGTGGGGACGTCGCTCGGACTTCCCGTCGACGCGCTGCACGCGAGCCGATCGGTGCTGCGCGATCACGGCAACATGTCGAGCGCCACCCTGCCCTTCATCCTGAAGCGGCTGGGAGACGATCGCGTGCCTCGGCCGTGGGTCGGGCTGGCCTTCGGCCCGGGACTGGTCGGCGAGATGGTCCTGGTGACGTGAGCGCCAGCGACGTCACTTCGGCTTGTTGGTGTTCGCCATCGCGATGACCTTGGCGGCATCTCCCGTTCCGTCGAACACGCAGAGGAAAGGCGCGGGGTCGGCAGGCAGCGTCGTCCATCCGACCTTCTGCCCCATGGTGAGCGTGCAGGTGACCACCGTGAGCCCGCCGCACGCCGTGGCGCGCGCGTCGGCGATCACGGGCTCGGTGGTGGTCGCGTGCGACGCGCCCTTCACGATGTCGGCCTTCGCCTTCTGGCCCTTGAAGTTCACGACCTGCATGCCCTCGGCGATCATCGCGTCGAAGGGCGCGAGGTCCTTCGCGCGCTGCGCGTCGAGGAAGCGCTTGACCATCGCCGCGCCGTCCCTCGAGGCGGCCTCGTCGACCGGGACGCGCGGCGCGCCCGGCGCGGGTCGTGCGGCGGGCATGTGGAGCGAGGCCCACGCCGCGAGCTTCCAGCCGCCGGGGGCCGGCTGCCACACGCCGAGCCTGCACGCGGGCGCGGCATCGAGCTGCACGCCGCCCAGCGACTGCGCGACGGACACCTGGCAGGTCACGACCAGCGCATCGCCGACGCGCGTGGCGATCACGTCGCTGACCTTCGGGCCCTTCGCGCCCATCGACTTCACGGCCTCGAGCTGCGCGGCGTGCCCGACCGCGCCGTCGAACCCGACGCGCTGGAAGCCGGGCTGCATCATGCGGTCGACCGCGGCGACGTCGCCGGCCGCG
>CAYSFS010000216.1:0-2800 GCA_964430235.1 uncultured Chitinophaga sp.
CGAGCTCGCGAGCATCCTCGCGCAGTGCGCCGAGGCCGTGCGCATCGCGGGCGTGCTGCTCGAGCCGTTCCTGCCCGGGAAGATGGCGGAGCTCGACGCGGCGCTCGGCACCCCGGGAGGCACGTCGCGCACGTTCGCCGCGCGCACCGCGTGGGGTGCGCTGGTGCCCGGGACCAAGCTCGCCAAGTGCGCGCTGTTCCCGCGGGTCGAGGCCGCCGCGACAGGCTGAGGGGTGGCGTCCTTTCGCGTCCGGCGACGCGGGACGCCACGCGCACGCCGTCACCCGCGCGCGCTGATCCGCCCGTCGCCGAGATCGATCCGCCGCTCGCGATACAGCGCGCCGATCGCCTGCTTGAACGCCTTCTTGCTCGCGCCGAAGCGCGCACGGATGTCCGCGGGCGTCGAATGGTCGCCGACCGGAAGCGTGCCCCCGGCGGCGGCGAGCGCCTCCATGATGCGCTCACCCAACGGCGCCACGCGCGCGTAGCCGGCTGGGTCGAACCCGAGGTCCACCTTCCCGTCGTCGCGCACCGCGCGCACGAACGCGCGCAGCCGCTGGCCGTACGAGACGCGGTGCGGCGCGCCGTCGGTGAACAGCAGGCCGCGGTGCGCGTTCTCAACCACGACGCCGTAGCCGAGCGGCGTGCGAGCGAACGCCAGCGCATCCACCTCCTGCCCCGGCTTGTACGCAGGCATGCCCTCGCGCAGGTGATCGTCCACCTTGGCGCTGGCGATGATGCGGTCGGTGCGTTGGTCGATGATCACCGCGACCACGACCTTCTGCCCGACCTTCACGGGCTTGCCCTGTTCGCGGAAGGGAAGCAGCAGGTCCTTGGGGAGCCCCCACCCGAGGAACGCGCCCGCACGCTCGCTGACGTCGCGCACCTCCATGCAGGCGAACTCGCCGACCATCGCCAGCGGGCGCTCGGTGGTGGCCACCAGCCGGTCTTCGGAATCGCGGTGGAGGAACACATCGACCGCGGCGCCCGCCCGCATCGCCGCGGTCACGTAGCGGCGCGGGAGCAGCACCTCGCCCAGCGTCCCGGCGTCGACGTACGCGCCGGCCTCCGCCATGCGTGACACCGTGAGGATGTTGCGTCGCCCGAGGGTGGCCATCGGCGCAGGCTAGGCCGCGCGGCGTCACCCTGCCCTGATCGCCGCCTCGATGCGCCTGCGCAGCGCCGCGGGCATCGACGTGCCGCGCAGGCTGCGGCACGCGTCCGCGCCGACGTCGAGGCTCGCGAACACCTGGCGGCAGCGCTCGCAGACGAGCTCGTCCTGCACCGGGAAGTCGACGCCGCGGTCGAGCGCCTCCATCTTCGCGCGCAGCAGGTCCATGCACATCGCCCGGTCGTAGGCCGCGGGCGGCACGGCGCGAACCGGCCGGTCGGCCAGGAGCGCCGCGCGCAGCAGGATGCGGCCGCGATGGAGGCGCGTCTTCACGGTCGCCTCCTTCGTGCCCATTACGCGCGCGACGTCCCCCACGGGCATGCCCGCGATCTCCTTCAGCACCAGCGCCGTGCGGAACGGCTCGGCCACCTCGCGCATCGCGGCGTCGATCCGCGCGCGTGCATCCTCGCGGAGTTCCCGTGCCTCGGCGGAACGGCGGCCGAAGTCCGCCTCGGCGAGCCGTGGCTGCACGAACGGAAGCGCCCGCGCGTACTCCCGGGCCACGTCGCGCCGGCGCGCCTCGCGGCGGCCGCGACGCCTCGCGGCGCGGATCGCGATCGAGTGCAGCCACGTGCAACGCGCCGAGTCGCCCCGGAAATCGTCCCAGTGGCGATAGGCGTCCAGGAACGCCTCCTGCACCGCGTCCTCGGCATCGGCCGGGTCACGGACCAGCCGGCGAACGACCGCCAGGACCTGCGGACCGCACGCGCGAACCAGCTCGGTGACCTCGGCGGCGGGGTCCGTGGTTCGGGCGGCACGAGGCATGCGGACGGCCATGCCCGGGAGGGTATCGGCCCCAGACGGCCCGGATTTCGCGAACATTCCTCCGGCTTCCGGGAACGCGGGGCGCCGCGCGCGGCTCATACCCTCCGACCATGACCACCATGAACGCTCCCGCCGCTTCCATGACCGCCGCCCCCGCCAGCGTGACCCCGCGCGACGCCGCGCGTCTCGTCGAGCGCGGCGAGGCCACCATCGTCGACGTCCGAGAGCCGGACGAGCACCGCCGTGAGCACGTCGCGGGCGCTGCGCTGCATCCAAGCTCGTCGTTCACCGCGTCCGGATTCCCCGCCGCGCGCCCGGGCTCGGTGACGCTCATCCTCTGCCGATCGGGCAACCGGGCCGGCAAGGTGGCGGGTGCCCTGCGTGGCGCCGGGCGCACCGACGTGAGCGTGGTCGAGGGCGGGATCATGGGGTGGCAGTCGGCCGGCCTGCCGGTGGTGACCAACGCCAAGGCCCCGATCCCCCTGGTCCGCCAGGTCATGATCACGGTCGGCATCATGCTGATGGCCTTCACCGCGCTCGCAGCCGCCGTCAGCCCGTGGTTCCTGGTCGGGACGGGGTTCATGGGGGCCGGCCTGCTCTTCGCCGGAGCCACCGGGATCTGCGCCATGGCCACCGTCCTGTCCAAGATGCCATGGAATCGTCCGACCGCTGCAACCGGGCCGGCCCCGGGTGCGAACACCTGTTCGAGCGCGGGTTCGCGCAGTTGCTGCGGCTGACCAGCCCGACCATCCAAGCCCCCACCACTCTCAGCCCCCACGAGGAGCGGCGCCCCGTCGAAAGACGCTGGGCGCCGCTTCATTTGCCGCCCGAAAATGGCGCCGGGGGTCATTTCCCGCGGAAAATG
>CAYSFS010000217.1:0-2761 GCA_964430235.1 uncultured Chitinophaga sp.
TCCTTGGCGTCGTCCTTGAACCGCTTGAGCTGCTCGAGCCGGCGGTCCTTCTCGATGACGATGCCGTCGCGGGTGACGCGGATCTGCGCGTTGCGCTCGACCACGCCGTCGGTGACGTAGCAGCCCGCCACCGAGCCGACCTTCGAGATGCGGAACACGTCGCGGACCTCGGCATGGCCGAGGACCTCGAGCTTGAGCTCGGGCTCGAGCAGGCCGCTGGCCGCCTTGAGCACGTCGTCCGTCAGGTCGTAGATCACCTCGTAGAGGCGCATCTCGATGCCCTTGGCCTCGGCAAGGGCGCGCGCCTTCGCGTTCGACGTGACGTTGAACCCGACGATGATGGCCTTCGTGGCCTCGGCGAGGGCCACGTCGCTCTCGTTGATGCCGCCGACGGCGCAGTGCTTGACGCTGACCGCGACCTCCTCGGTGCGGATCTTCCCGAGCACCGCCTTGAGCGTCTCGACCGAGCCCTGGACGTCGCCCTTGACGACGAGCGGGAGCTCCTTGACGCCGGCCTTGCCCATGTGCTCGAAGATGTTGTCGAGCGTGATCTTGGGCGCCGCGAGCTCGCGCTCGCGCTCGATGCGCCGGCGCTCGAGCGCGGCCTCCTCGGCCTCCTTGAGGCTCTTGACGCAGTAGAACTTGTCGCCGGCGTCGGGCAGCACGTCGGGACCGGAGATCGCCACCGGGGTGGACGGACCTGCCTGCTCGACGCGCTGGCCGCGGTCGTTGACGATGTCGCGGACGCGGCCGAAGGCGCGGCCGACGACGACGAAGTCGCCCTTCTTGAGCTGGCCCTCCTGGACGATGATGCGCGCGACGGTGCCGCGGCCCTCCTCCATCTGCGCCTCGAGGCACGTCCCCTGGGCGAGGCCCTTCGCGTCGGCCTTCAGGTCGCGCAGGTCCGCCACGTAGTCGAGCATCTCGAGCAGCTCCTGGATGCCCGTGCCCTTGACGGCGCTGACCTTCATGACCTCGGTCTCGCCGCCCCACTCCACAGGGTTGAGGCCGTGCTCGGCGAGCTGGCCGTAGATCCGCTGGATGTTGTTGGGGGTGGCCTCGGGCTTGTCGATCTTGTTCAGCGCGACGACGATCGGGACGCCCGCCGCCTTCGCGTGGTTGATGCTCTCGACCGTCTGCGGCATGACGCCGTCGTCGGCCGCCACCACCAGCACCGCGATGTCCGTCACGCGGGCACCGCGGGCGCGCATCTGCGTGAACGCCTCGTGGCCGGGCGTGTCGATGAACGTGATCACGCGCTCCTTCTCGCCGGCCCGCACGGGCACCTGGAACGCGCTGGTCGCCTGCGTGATGCCGCCGGCCTCGCCGGACGCGACGTTCGTGTTGCGGATGCGGTCGAGGAGGCTCGTCTTGCCGTGGTCGACGTGGCCGAGGATCGTCACCACCGGCGGGCGCGGCTTCTCGTCCACGCGTTCGCGCGCGGAGAAGCGCTCCTCGATGATCTCGGCCGCGGACTTCGCCTGCTCGACCACCAGCTCGATGTCGTGCTCCATCATGATCTCGACCGCCATCTCGGTCTCGATCGTGCTGTTGATGGTCGCCATCTGGCCGGCGAGCATCAGCTTCTTCAGGATGTCGCCGGCCTTCACGCCGCTCTTCTCGGAGAGCTCCTTGATCGCGATGGGCTCGGTCACGTGGACGACGCTCGGCGTGCCGGGCTCGCGGCGAGCGGGGGCCCCGGAGCCGTCGCGCGAGGTCGCCTTGTGCCGGCGCGACTTCATCCAGCCCGACGAGTGCGCGAGGCGCGAGTCACGCTCGGTCTGGTCGGTCTTCGATCCGCCCGCTCCGGCGCCGCGCGTGCCGAAGTCGCGGCCGCGCGGGTCGGTGGCACGGCCCGAGCGGCTCGAGGGCGTGGTGCGGGGGCCGCCGGGGCCGCGGCCCATCGGGCCTGCGCCGGCGCCGCCGCCGCCGAAGCGAGGACCGCCGAACCCGAGTCCCGCGGGGCGCGGGCGCGGTGCCGGAAGCACCTCGGGCTGCTCGACGCGGATCACCTTCGGCCCGGAAAGCGCGGTCTTCTGCGGGGTCAGCGTCTGGCCCACCGCCCGGATGACTTCCGGGCGACGCGGCACGTTCATGGTGGGCGGCGCCGCCGCCGGCTGGATCGTGTGGCGCACCGGCGGCTTCGTGATCACGGCCGGGGCGGGCTTCGCGGGGGCCGCCGCCACCGGCGCCGGCTTCGAGCTCTTGTGCGCCTTGCCGATGACGGCCGGGCTGACGGGCGCATCGACCACGGTGTGGGGCGCGGCACTCTCCGGGGAGACGACGACCGACGGGTCCTCGGTGGGGAGCCGGGGCGCGAGGTCGAGGTCCGCGTCGGAGACGGCAGGCTCGACGGCCGGGGCCGTGGGCTCATCGACGGGCGGCACGGGTGCCTTCGCGGCGACCGGCGGAACGACCGGCGTCGCCGGGACCGCAACCGCGGCATCCGCGGCGACCTCCGTCACGGCCACGGGGGTCGAGGAGGATGGCTCGGCGGCCGGGCCCGCGGGCTCGGCCTCGCCGGGCTCGGCGCCCTTCTTCACGCCGCGGCGCGGCGCCTTCTTCGGCGCCTCCGCGGCGGCGGGCGCCTCGACCTTCGGGGCGGTCTCGACCGCGGTGACGGCGCCGCCCGAGCCGAACCACTCGCGGATCGTCTCCGCGAGCCCCACCGAGACCGTGCTCGACGCGGTCTTCGCCTGGTCGATGCCCTCGCTCTCGCACTTCGCCTTGATGAGCTTCCAGTCCACGCCAAGGTCCTTGG
>CAYSFS010000218.1:0-2741 GCA_964430235.1 uncultured Chitinophaga sp.
GGCAAGGAGGAGGCCGGGACGCTCATCCGGTTCAACCGCCTGCCCGAGGAGCACAACGACATGATCTTCGTGGTGATCGCGTGCCGCTGGGGGCTCGCGGGCGGGCTCGCGGTGTGGGCGCTCGCGGCGGCCTACGCGTTCGGCGCGTACCAGGTGGCCGCGCGCGCCGGCACCAGCTTCGGGCGGCTCGCGGCGATCGGCATCGGGAGCATGGTCTTCCTGCAGCTCGCCGTGAACACGGCGATGACCATCGGCATGCTGCCGGTGTCCGGCATGACGCTTCCCTTCGTGAGCTACGGCGGGTCGAGCCTCGTGTGCCTGTGGATGGCGACGGCCGTGCTGTTCGCGATCGCCAGCCGCCGCCCGCGGGGATTCGACCTGTGACCACGACCATTCCCCCCATCCCCGCCGACGTCACCGCCGCGCTCGCCGCGCAGGGCATCGAGCTCGACGCCGGCGACGCCGACCGGCTGCGCGCCTACCTGCAGGCGCTGGTCGACGCGAACGAGCGCTTCAACCTCACCGCGGTCACCGAGCCGGCGCAGGCGTGGGTGCGTCACGTGCAGGACAGCCTCACGCTGGTCCCCTTCATCGCGAGCGCCGAGGCGAAGACCGTGATCGACGTGGGTTCGGGCGGCGGCCTTCCCGGCATGCCGCTCGCGATCGTGATGCCGGACGTGCGCTTCACGCTGCTCGAGGCCACGGGCAAGAAGGCCGCGTTCCTGCGGGAGACCGCCGCGGCGCTCGGCCTCGCGAACGTCGCCGTCGTCAACGAGCGCGCCGAGACCGCGGGCCAGGACCACCACGCGCACCGCGCGCGCTACGACGTGGCCGTGAGCCGCGCGGTGGGCCGGCTCAACGTGCTGGCCGAGCTCACCGTGCCGTTCGCGCGCGAGGGCGGCACCGTGCTCTGCATCAAGGGCGACAAGGCCTCCGAGGAGGTCGCCGAGGCGAAGCAGGCGCTCTACCACCTGCACGCCCACGTGGTCGACCAGGTGCGCACGCCGACGGGCACGGTGGTCGTCATCGAGAAGACGCGCGCCACGCCGCGTACGTACCCGCGCCTGCCGGGCGAGCCCAAGCGCAAGCCGATCGCCTAGGGTTGCCCGTGACCGTCGCGCCGGACATCCTCCTCTCCGACACCGGGGCCATCGCCAGGCGCCTGCCCGGGTTCGAGGTGCGCCCGCAGCAGCTCGCCATGGCGTCGGCGGTGGAGCGCGCGTTCGAGGAGCGCCAGCGCCTCTTCGTCGAGGCGGGCACCGGGGTCGGGAAGAGCTTCGCGTACCTGCTGCCGGCCATCCGGCGCGTCGTGGAGCGCGGCGAGCGCGTGGTGATCGCCACCAACACCATCAGCCTGCAGGAGCAGCTCATCGAGAAGGACATCCCGCTCCTCAACGCGGTGATCCCCGAGGAGTTCTCGGCGGTGCTCGTGAAGGGCCGCGGCAACTACGTGAGCCTGCGCCGCCTGAAGCAGGCGAGCGAGCGCGAAGGCCGGCTCTTCAGCCACGACGACGACCGCACCGACCTGCACCGGATCGAGGACTGGGCGTACGCGACCACCGACGGGTCGCTCGCGACGCTGCCGCAGCTGCCGCGGCCGGAGGTGTGGGACCACGTCCAGAGCGACGCGCACAACTGCATGGGCCGGCGCTGCCCGACGTTCGACAAGTGCTTCTACCAGGCGGCGCGCCGGCGCATGGAGCACGGGCAGATCCTGGTCACGAACCACGCGCTCTTCTTCGCCGACCTCGCGATGCGGACGCGCGCGGGGCAGTCGGGCGGGGTGCTGCCGCCGTACCACCACGTGGTGCTCGACGAGGCGCACGAGATCGAGGACGTGGCGAGCGAGCACTTCGGCGTGCGGCTCTCCGAGAGCGGCGTGCGCCACCTGCTCCGCACGCTCTACCAGACGGGGACGGGCCGCGGCTTCCTGAGCGCGATGCGCACCGACGACGGCGCCGACGGCATGATCGAGGAGGCGATCCGCGCGGTGCGCACGTGCGAGAGCGCCGCCGAGCGGCAGTTCGACGCGCTGTGGCGCTGGCACGAGGAGCGCGGCGAGTCGAGCGGCCGCATCCGCGAGGCGGGCGTGGTGCAGGACCACCTCTCGGGGCCGATGCTGGCGCTGTCCGCCTCGTTGCGCATGCTGCGCGACCGCATCACGAACGAGGCCGACCAGTTCGAGCTGAGCGCCTACGCCGCGCGCGCCGAGGCGCACGGGACCGGCGCGCGCGACCTCCTGGCGCAGGCGCTCGCGGGGTGCGTGTACTGGGTGGAGTCCGGCAAGCGCCGCCGCGGCGAGCGCCCGAACGTGACGCTCGTGTGCGCGGCGGTCGACGTGGGGCCCATCCTGCGCGAGCACCTCTTCGCGCAGGACAAGGGCGTGGTGCTCACCAGCGCGACGCTCGCCACGGGGCAGGGCGACTTCCGCCACTCGGCGCTGCGGCTCGGGTGCGACGACCCGCAGACGATGCAGCTCGGGAGCCCGTTCGACTACGCGCGGCTGGTGGAGTTCATCGTCGACCGCACCATGCCCGAGCCAAGCCATCCCGACTACGAGGACGAGCTGGCTCGGCGCGTGCTCGACCACGTGCGCGCCACCGACGGGGGCGCGTTCGTGCTGTTCACGAGCTTCCGCACGCTCGACGCCGTGGCCGAGCGCATCGCGGGCGACCTGGTGGACGCCGGGCACCCGCTCCACATCCAGGGGACGGGCGTGCCGCGCAACACGCTGCTCGAGC
>CAYSFS010000219.1:0-2680 GCA_964430235.1 uncultured Chitinophaga sp.
TCGCCGGGGCCCGGAATCCCCGTCGTTCCACTGAGGGTCCGCCCCCGATTCTCGTCTTCTCCCCCGTCACCTCTCCTGCTCCCGCGCGGCGGGTGGGAGAGGTGAGATGGCGGTACGGGCGGGGGTTTATACGCGAAACGAGTGAGGGGAGACGGTCGGGAGACGTCTCACGTGCCGCGGCATCTACTCGTAGCGATGCCCACGCCCGAGCCAATGCCTCCTCTCCCATCGCACCCCCACCTCCCCCATTCCCCTCTCTCCATCTCCGCCCGTACGCTCGTCTCTCCCCCCGTGCCCCCCTGGCCCCGCCGTGACTCGCGTCATCCAGCTCAGAGAACACCCAAGAACGAAAGGCCGCTACCTCGTCTCCCTCTCCCATAACGGCGAGCCGATCGAGCGCACCGTCAGCCTCGAGCTCATCGCCGAACTCAAGCTCAAGCCAGGCACCGAACTCAGCGCCGCCGCCCTCTCCCGTCTCGAGGAGGGCGCCAAGGCCACCGCCTGCTACGACAAGGCCCTCTCCACCCTCGGTGCCCGCGCCCGCAGCGCGGCCGACCTCCGCCGCTATCTCAAGACCAAGGAGTTCACCGACGCAGAGATCGCGCCCACCGTCGAGAAGCTGCAGGCCCTCGGTTTGCTCAACGACCTTGAGTACGCCCGCACCTTTGCCCGCGCGCGCCTCGCGCCAAGCCGAGGGTTTGGGCCGCGGCGCGTGGCCGCGGAGTTGGCGCGCAAGGGCGTGGCGCGCGCGATCGTGGACCGTGTGTTGGCTGAGGCCGCCGACGAGCGTGAGTTGCAGCGCGACGAGGCGGCCGCCGAGGGCAGGCCGCTGCGCAGCGCGGTGCAGGAAGCCGCGGCGAAGAAGCGTCGCGCCCTCGAAGGCCTCGCGCCTGAGGTCCAGCGCCGCCGCATGCATGGGTTCCTCGCGCGGCGCGGATTCTCGTCGTCGGAAATCGCTGAGGTGCTGCGCACCCTGCGCGGGTAAACGTCGACCCCCGCGTGTGGCGCACTACCTCCTGCGAAAGCGCTGTTCAGCCCTCGAGCACTGCCCGCACGGCGCCGACAAGCTCCTTGAGCCCGTAGGGCTTGGCGATGAACGCCGCATCGCCCATGCCGAAGTCGTTGGCCACGGCATCGCGCGAGTAGCCCGAGGTGAACATCACGTGCAGGTCCGGGCGCTCGGCGCGTAAGCGCTGGGCCAGCTCCGGGCCGCTCATGCCCGGCATCACCATGTCCGTGAGCAGCAGGTCCACGTGCTGGCCGCTGGCCACGCGCAGCGCCTCCTCGCCCGAGGCCGCGCTGATGACCGTGTAGCCCCGGGTACTCAGCACGCGCGTGGCCACGAGTCGGATCGCGTCCTCGTCCTCGACCACGAGGATCGTTGCGGCGACGGGCGCGTGGTCATCGTCCGCCGCGCGCTGCGTGGGGCCGCTGGAGCGCTCGGGGAGGGGGTCGTCCACCGCCGGGAAGGCGAGATGGAAGGTCGTGCCCTTGCCGGGCTCGGAGTCCACCCAGATGAAGCCCCCGCTCTGCTTCACGATGCCATACGCGGTCGGCAGGCCGAGGCCCGTTCCCTTGCCGGGAGCCTTGGTGGTGAAGAAGGGCTCGAAGATCTTCTCCAGCGTCTGCGCGTCCATGCCGATGCCGGTGTCCGTGACGCGCAGCGTGACGTAGCGGCCGGGGGGCATCGCCGGACCGCTGCCCGTCCACCCGTGGTCCACGGTGACCGTGTCGGTGCTGATGCCGATGGTGCCCCCGTCGGGCATCGCGTCGCGGGCGTTCACGACGAGGTTCATCAGCACCTGGCCCAGCTGGCCGGCGTCGGCGCGGATGTGCGCGAGGTCGGCCTTCAGGTCGAGGCGCATCGCGATGTGCTCGCCGATGAGCCGCGAGAGCAAGGCGTGGAGCTCGGCAACGGCCTTGTTGAGGTCGAGTACCGTGGGCTGCAGCACCTGCTGCCGCGAGAACGCGAGGAGCTGCCGCGTGAGCTTGGCGCCGCGCTGGGCGGCATCGCGCACGGTCCGCAGGTCCGCCGTCATGGCGGCGTCGTCGCGGGCGCGGAC
This sequence comes from uncultured Chitinophaga sp., assembly GCA_964430235.1. Taxonomy (GTDB): domain Bacteria; phylum Planctomycetota; class Phycisphaerae; order Phycisphaerales; family SM1A02; genus UBA966. Next base: position 2,064 of record CAYSFS010000219.1, read on the forward strand.
CATGGCCATCTCGATCGTGCCGTTGATGACCGTGAGGAGGTTGTTGAAGTCGTGGGCCACGCCGCCGGCGAGGCGCCCGATGCCCTCGATGCGCTGCGACTGGTTGGCCTGTTGCTCCAGCAGGCGGCGTTGAGTGATGTCGCGCTTGATGGTGACGAAGTGCGTGACGCGCCCCGCCGCGTCCTTCACCGGCGTGATCGTCTGTTCCTCGACGTACTCGCTGCCATCCTTCCGGCGGTTGTACAGCTCGCCGGACCACACCTTGCCGGCGAGCAGCGTGTTCCACATGGCCGCGTAGAACTCGCGGCCGTGGCGCCCGCTCTTCACGAGCTCGCGAGGGTTCTTGCCCAACGCCTCCTCGGGCGCGAAGCCGGTGAGCGCCGAGAACGACGGGTTTACCCAGAGCAGGAGGCCGTCACGGTCCGTGATGGCGATAGCGTCCACCGCGGCGTCGAGGGCAGCGGCCTGCAGGGCCTGCCGGGCGGCCGAGGCCTCCTGCTCGGTGATGTCCACCATCACGCCCTGGATGTACAGTGGGCGGCCATCGGGCCCGTGCACGATCTGGGCCGAGTCGCGGAAGCTGCGGTAACTGCCATCGCGATGGCGGAAGCGGTACG
>CAYSFS010000220.1:0-2645 GCA_964430235.1 uncultured Chitinophaga sp.
CGGCGCACCTCGTCCATCTGCGCGCGGGCGTCGTCGTACACCTCGCGGATCGAGCTGCCCGGCAGGATGTCGTGGAACTGGTTCAGGAGCACCGTCTTCCACGTGCCGTCGAGCGACGCGCGCAGCGCCTCGGCCGCGCCCGCGTCGCCCGTGCGCCCGGCGCGCATGCACGCGAGCGCCTCGGCGAGCCGCAGCATGCACTCGGCGCGGCGGTTCGCCTCCTTGATCCACGCCTGGCTCGTGTACGTGCCCCGGTGCAGCTCAAGGTACAGCTCGCCGTCCCACGCTCGCACGTCCTGCCCGCCGCGGCGCAGCGCGCGCCGCGCCTCGTGCAGGTCCTCGCAGAACGCGTGGACGCTCTTCTGCTCGGTGCGCGGCAGGCCCTCGCACCGCGCGGCCACGTTCGCGCGCTCGATCTGCTCGGCGGTCGGCCCGCCGCCGCCGTCGCCGAACCCGTAGGGCTGCAGGTACGCGGGGATGCGCGCGCCGTCGAGCTCGGTGAGCGTGCGCACGCCGTGCTGGAACTCGCGGGGCTCGATCGCGCTGTTGTAGTTGTGCCCGGGCGTCAGGTGCGACAGCACCTCGGTGCCGTCGAGCCCCCGCCAGCGGAACGTCACGTTGGGGAACCGGTTCGACTCGCACCAGCTCATCTTGTTGGTGATGAAGGTGTCGATCCCCGCCTGCGCCATGATCTGGGGCAGGCTCGCCGGGAAGCCGAAGGTGTCGGGCAGGTACAGGAACCGCTGGGGCGCGGCGTCGCCGAAGCGCGAGCGCCACCACGCGCATCCGTGCAGGATCTGCCGCACGAAGCTCTCGCCCGAGGGGCACGTGCAGTCGGGCTCGATCCACATCGCGCCCGCGGCCTCCCACCGGCCCTCGGCGACGCGCGCGGCGATCTGCGCGAAGAGCTCGGGCGACCGCTCCTCCACCCACGCGTACTGCTGCGCCTGGCTGCAGAGGAACCGGAAGTGCGGGTAGCGCTCCTGCAGCCGGAGCACGTTGGCGAAGGTGCGCAGGCACTTGCGCTTGGTCTCGGCGACGGGCCAGAGCCACGCGGTGTCGATGTGCGCGTGGCCCACGGCGTCGCACGTGACGGGCGATGCCGGGCCGCGCCCCATCAGGAGGCCCGCGAGTTCCCCGAAGAGCGAGCTGCACGCCGCGTGCATCGCGGCGGGCGTGCCGCGCACGGGAATGCGCGCCATCAGCGCGCGCAGCCCGCGGTCGAGCTCGTGCGCGCGCGGCTCGTGCTCGGCGAGCGTCGCGAGCAGCTTGCGCGCGGTGTCGAAGCCCTGCGCGAACCGCCACACGGCCTCGTCGACCGCCACCAGCTCGGCGGACTCCAGCCGACCGGGGTTCGCCTCGCGCCAGCGCGCGTGGTGCTCGGGGCTCTCCCACCAGAAGGTGCTCACTCCGAGCGGCAGGTTGCACGCGGCCTCGACCAGGAGGTCGACCGACGCACCCTCGGGCGCGCGGTCCCAGAGGAACGCGAGGTCGCGGTACGGGTCGAACCCTTGGTACGGGACGCCGTCCTTCCAGAGGAGCGCCTCGGTTCCGGGCGAGAACCGCAGCGCGACGCGCTTGCCCGCCATCGACGCCTGCAGCTCGCCGCGCAGCCGGAACCACGCCGAGCTCCACACGGGCCCCCAGCGCCACCCGAGCCCGACGGGCGTGAACGCCTGCCCCGCGGCGACGTCCGGCGTCACCCGGTCCGGCGTCTGCCAGACCGAGGCCTCAAGCGGCGCCCGCGCCGGGAACGCGGCCGGAAGCAAGATCTCCGAGACGAAGTTCTCGAACCGGATGGCCGCGTACTGCAGGTCGGGAAGCACGCGGGGGAGTGTAGAAGGTGAGCATGGAATCCGGAATTATTGGTCTTTCCACAAGGTCCGGCACCGCATCACACCGCCAAACTTCGATTTCGACGGCCGTGGAATCTTGCATTGCCCCGATCCGGCGTTACGTTGATTGCGTCGGAGGAGTCGAAAAGGGACCCAACTTGCCTTTCCCTCCTCCCTCCTAAGGGAGACCGATGCGCCCGACGGACTCACGTCCGTCGGGCGTTTGTTTACGGGGTGCCCGACGCGCCGCCGCGCGTCGAGTCGCGGTCAGCCCCGCGCCCCGCGCCGGCCTCTTCCTCGCGCCCCCGCGCCGCGCGCTCGTCGTCGGCCTTCAGCTTGGCCTCCAGCGCCTCGTCGCCCTGCTCCTGCCGCTGCACCAGGCGCCACGCGAGCGCGGCGACGATCAGCATGCCGACCACCGTCCCCGCGATCGACACCCATCCGTAGCCCTCGGGCGCGGCCTCGGTCACGCCTTCCAGCCCGCCTTGCGCAGCTGGTTCACGCGCACCTGCATGTTGTCGCCGGGGCACGCGGTGTGCGCGCCCGGCCACTCGCGGTGCGTGCGCACGTTGCCGGGATTCAGCTTGTAGTGGGCGCAGAGCCGCGCCACCGTGCGGTTCAGCGCGTCGAGCTGCTCGGTGGTCGGCCGCTGCACCACGAAGTTCCCCATGCACATCACGCCGATGTTGTGCTCGTTGCGCTTGCTCACGTGCGCGCCCTGGTAGCGCGTCACGTCGCGGCCCTGCCACACGCTTCCGCTGCGGTCGATCACGTAGTGGTAGCCGATGTCGCCCCACCCCTTGCCGCGGT
>CAYSFS010000221.1:0-2621 GCA_964430235.1 uncultured Chitinophaga sp.
CGAGGTCGAGGAAGTCTGAGCGGGCCCGCCCCATGCGTTGCCCCTACTGCGAGCGAGACAAGGACAAGGTGACCGACAGCCGCCCGAGCGACTCGGGCGACGCCATCAGGCGCCGGCGCGAGTGCCTCGCGTGCGGGAAGCGGTTCACCACGTACGAGCGGGTCGAGCGCACCGAGCGGCTGATGGTGGTCAAGCGCGACGGCACGCGCGTGCCGTTCGACCCCGAGAAGGTGATGCGCGGGCTGGCGGCCGCGTGCGGGAAGCGCCCGGTGCCGGCCGACGCGAAGGAGCGGCTCGTCCGCGAGGTCGAGGAGGAGATGCACCGCGAGTTCGAGCGCGAGGTCCCGAGCCTGGCGATCGGCAAGCGGGTGGCCGACAAGCTGCGCGCGATCGACCACGTCGCCTACATCCGCTTCGCCAGCGAGTACTACCAGTTCAGCTCCGCCGGCGAGTTCCAGCGCGAGATCGACGACCTCGCCGAGCGCCCGGCCCCCGAGCCGGGACAGCCCGACCTGTTCTGACGTACCCTGCCCGGCTCCATGCCCCGGATCACGCTTCCCGACGGTTCCGTCAAGGAGTTCAGCGCCCCCGTCACCGCCGCCGAGGTGGCCGCCTCCATCGGCGCGGGCCTCGCCAAGGCCGCGGTCGGCGCCAAGGTCGACGGCGAGCTGCGCGACCTGGCCACGGTGATCGACCGCGACTGCGCGCTCGCGATCGTCACGCCGAAGCGTCGCGAGGGCGGCGCCGACGCGGACGCGCTCTTCCTCATCCGCCACAGCACGGCGCACGTGATGGCCGAGGCCATCCAGAGGCTGTTCCCGCACGTGCGGCTGGTCTACGGCCCGCCGCTCGAGACGGGCTTCTACTACGACATCAGCTTCGAGGGCGGCAAGGCGATCAGCACCGACGACTTCCCGGCGATCGAGGCCGAGATGGCGAGGATCGTCGCCGAGAACCGGCCGTTCACCCGCTACGAGCTGCCCGCGGCCGAGGGCATGGAGAAGCTGCGGGCCGAGGGCAGCAAGTTCAAGGTCGACAACGCCGAGCGCGCGCAGGAGGCCGGCAGCGCGACGCTCACCTGGTACGCCACCGGCACCCCCGGCGCGAACTGGGAGGACCTCTGCCGCGGTCCGCACGTGCCCGCCACCGGGAAGATCGGCGCGTTCAAGGTGATGAGCCTGGCGTCGAGCTACTGGAAGGGCGACGAGACGCTCGACCGCCTCACGCGCGTGTACGGCACGGCCTTCGCGACCAAGGAGGAGCTGGCCGCGCACCTCACGCAGCTCGACGAAGCCAAGAAGCGCGACCACCGCGTGCTCGGCAAGCAGCTGCGGCTCTTCCACATCGACGAGATGGTCGGCCAGGGCCTGGTGCTGTGGACGCCCAACGGGGCCATCGTGCGCCAGGAGCTCCAGAACTTCATCAGCGACGAGCTGCGCAAGCAGGGCTACACGCAGGTCTTCACGCCGCACATCGGCAAGCTCGACCTCTACCGCACCAGCGGCCACTTCCCCTACTACCGCGAGAGCCAGTACCCGCCGGTCATCGAGCACGACCAGCTGGCCGCGCTCGCGAAGGAGGGCTGCACCTGCGGCGAGCTGGCCAACCGCCTCGAGAAGGGCGAGATCGACGGCTACCTGCTCAAGCCGATGAACTGCCCGCACCACATCCGCATCTTCGCGAGCGCGCCGCACAGCTACCGCGACATGCCGGTGCGGCTCTCGGAGTTCGGCACCGTGTACCGCTGGGAGCAGTCGGGCGAGATCGGGGGCATGACGCGCGTCCGCGGGTTCACGCAGGACGACGCGCACCTCTTCTGCCGCGAGGACCAGGTGGCCGACGAGCTGCTGGGGTGCCTGAGCCTCGTGAAGCTCATCTTCGGGACGCTCGGGATGAACGAGTACCGCGTGCGCGTGGGCCTGCGCGACCCCGACAGCGCGAAGTACGTGGGCGACCCGCGCAACTGGGACAAGGCCGAGGAGGCGTGCCGCACCGCGGCGCGCACGCTGGGCGTGCCGTTCAGCGAGGAGCCCGGCGAGGCCGCGTTCTACGGGCCGAAGATCGACTTCGTCGTGAAGGACGTGATCGGCCGCAGCTGGCAGCTCGGCACGGTGCAGGTGGACTACAACCTGCCCGAGCGCTTCGACCTGCATTACGTGGGCGCCGACAACCAGCAGCACCGCCCGGTGATGATCCACCGCGCGCCGTTCGGGAGCATGGAACGGTTCTGCGGCTGCCTCATCGAGCACTTCGCGGGCGCGTTCCCGGTGTGGCTCGCGCCCGAGCAGGTGCGCGTCCTGCCCATCAGCGAGAAGAGCGCCGGCTACGCGCGCGAGCTGCACGCGGCGCTCAAGGCCGCCGGGCTGCGCGCCACGGTCGACGAGTCGAACGACCGCATCCAGGGCAAGGTGAAGGACGCCAGCGACATGAAGGTGCCCTACCTCGCGGTGGTGGGCCCGCGCGACGCCGAGGGCCGCAAGGTGAGCGTGCGCGCGTTCGGCATCGAGGCGAACCTCGGCGAGATGGGTTTCGACGCGTTCGTCGACGGGCTGGCGCGCGAGTACCGCTCGCGCGGCGCCGAGACGGTGCGTTCCGCGTTCGGCAAGTGATCGCAAGGAGGA
>CAYSFS010000222.1:0-2613 GCA_964430235.1 uncultured Chitinophaga sp.
CGGCCCCGACCTCGCCGACCCGCGGGTGCGGTGCGGCGTGGCGCTCTCGCCGCAGAGCCCGGGGGAGCCGTTCTTCCTCGCCGAGAGCTTCGCGAGCCTGCGGGTGCCGCTGCTGGGCATCACCGGTTCCAACGACGCCCAGCAGGCCGGGCGCAAGGCCTCGGAGCGCAAGGACTCATGGGCGCTGTGGCCGGGAACGGGCCACGCGTTCGTCTGGCTCGTCAACGCGCGGCACAACGACTTCACCTCGTCGGACGGCACCCCCGGCGCGTCGCTTCCGAGCCCGACGCGCAACGACGTCCAGCCGGTCACCCGCGCCGCCACGCTCGCGTTCCTCGACCTCCGCCTGAAGGGCGACGCGGGCGCCGCGAAGCGGCTGTCGTCCGAGGCCCTGGATCCGCTGCTGCGCGGGCCGATCGACGAGGTCGAGGTGCAGAGGAAGTGATCGCGCCGGCGGTGCGGCCGATGCGCTCTCAGGAATCGGCGGACGATCTCGGCATCGGCCGAGGGCGCCCGGGGACTCGAAGGTACCGTTCGGCCATGCACGGTCCATCCCCCACCCCGCGGCTCGAGCGGAGCGCGGGAATCGACATCGCCCGCGGGTTCGCGCTCCTCGGGATCATCCTGGTCAACGCGCGGTTCTTTTTCCTGCCGCTCGGGTCGGCGATCGATGCGGGGCCGCTGCCGGGCGACCTCGAGCGATCCACGCGCGACTGGCTCGTCCACGACGCGATCGATGCGATGGCGACCTACAAGTTCATCTCGCTGTTCTCGCTGCTCTTCGGGTTCGGGCTCGCGCAGCAGGCCGCGCGGGCCGCGGCCGCCGGCGCGTCGCGATGGGCCACGGGGCTGCGCCGGCTCGGCCTCATGCTCGTGATCGGCGTGGTGCACGGCGTGTTCGTGTGGTACGGCGACGTGCTGTCGCTCTACGCGTTGCTCGGGACGGCGGTGCTCGCATGCATCGCCCTTCCGGACCGATGGCTGCGCCGCGTGACCGCGGGAGCGATGGCGGCGATGCTGCTCCTGTCCGCGGGAGGCGTCGCGATGCAATGGGCGTTCGCCGACCTCGCCGAGCGGTCCGAGGCCGCCGCGACGGCGCCGGATCCATCCCGGGGCAACGGGGCGAGTTCCGCCGAGACCGAAGCCCTCGGACCGGGCGAGACGTCCGAGGACGCCCGCGGCCTCGACGCGATGGTCGCCTCCGAGTTCAACCCGTTCGGCATGACGTGGGTGAATGCCGAGACGCGCGCGTTTCGCGAGGGGCCCTGGACGGACGCGCTGGCGTTCCGCTCGGTGGCGTTCGCCTTCGGCCTCCTCGCGGCGCCCTTCGAGCACGGGCTCCATGCCTTCGTGATGATGCTGATCGGGGTGTGGGCGCAGCGCAGCGGCGTGTTCGGGACCGAGGCTTCTGGACGCCGCCGGCGGCTCGCGCTGCGCCTCCTGGTGATCGGCCTGCCCATCGCGGTCGGCGGCATCGTGCCGCTCTGGGTCATGGGGCGCGAAAGCGTCGCGGCGAACGCCCTCGCGGACCTCGGCACGAAGCTCGGCGGACTGGTGCTGCCCGTGGGGTACGCGTGCCTCGCGATCGAGTTCGGCCCCCGCCTCCCCGCGATGCTGCGCGCGCCGGTGCAGGCGGCCGGCGCGATCGGGCTCACCGTCTACCTCAGCGAGTCGGTCGCATGCACCGCGATCGCGTCATGGTGGGGCCTCGCGCGCTTCGGGACGATGACCGACGCCGAGTTCACCGTGCTGGCCGCGTGCGTGTGGGCAGCGCTCGCGGTCGCCGCGCTCGCGTGGACGCGCACGGTCGGGAACGGCCCGATGGAACGGCTGTGGCGATGGGGGACGTACGGGTCGCGGTGATCCCACCCCCGCGCCGCGGGCATCAGGGGTTGCACCACTGGCAGTGGCGCGGGTCGGCGACGCCGGGCCCCGGGCGCGTGCGCCGTTCGCGCGCCTCGCAGCGCACGCACGCCCACTCGTCGGCGACGGCATGGCCCGTGGGCATGCCGCACTGCGCGCACGGCAGCCCCGCGACGGCCTCCGAGACGCCGAACCCGGGCGTGCCGCACGCCGGGCACGGCGTCGCGAGCCGTGCCACGAGGTCGCGCCCGGCGCGACCGATCAGCTCCATCCGCGTCGGGTGCTGGTGCGCCCGAAGGTCGTTCTCGACGAACGCCCCCGCCGCGCCGTGCGCGTTCGCCTCGCCAAAGGCCGCGCGGAGCTCGTCCCAGTCCCGGATCCCCTTGCGGACGATCGGCCCGTCCTGGCCGAGGCGGGCGACGAGGCCGTGCTCAGGGAACCCCGCACGCTGTGCGAATGCGCGCAGCTCCTCGTGCGACGCGACCGTGTCGTGCGCATGAATGCACGGCCCGTGCGCGACGCCCGCGACCTCGATGCCGCGAGCGGCGTCCACCAGGACGACGAGCTCGACGCTCCAGCCGCCGAACCCGAACGGCCCGGCGCCGAACGCGCCCTCGCTGCCGAGCCCGATGCGGAGGCCGGACCGCTCGATCGCGATCGTGGCCTTGCGCCGCGCGGCATCGAACTGCGAGCCTTCGCGCGGGACGTCGCGCGTGAAGGTGCCGAGCGTGTCGGTGTCGAACCCCCCGA
>CAYSFS010000223.1:0-2607 GCA_964430235.1 uncultured Chitinophaga sp.
CCATCGCGGCCATGGCGATCACCGCGTCGCACGCGTTGCCGCCCTCGGCGAGCACCCGAAACCCGGCCTGCGTCGCCATCGGGGAGTTCGAGGAGGCCATGCACTTGCTCGCGAAGACCGGCGAGCGGCGCGTGAGGAACGCGAGGGCGTCGGCAGGCGGGGCGCCTGAGCCGGGCTTCGCGGCCTCGCCGGCCTGCGGAGCGGCGGCCCACGCCTCGCGCGTCCCTGCCGCCGCGAGGGCGACCGGAATGGATGCGAGCAGGTGGCGTCGTGAGCGGTCGATCGTGTTCATCGGCGGTGTCCTGCTCGATTAGAGTAATTGACGACATGCACCTCATGCGATCCAGCGAAGATCCGTCCGGACGACCCGTCGCGGGACCCTCCAACGACCGGCGGACGTTCCTTGCCGGGGTGGCCGCGCTCGCGGGCGCGGCCGGCGCGGCGGCCTCCCTCCCGCAGGGCGAAGCGAAGCCCGGGGGATCGGGCGCGGACGGGACGGGGGAGGGCGTCCGTGCGGGCGGTGTTTCCGGAGGCCACTCCTTTCGCCTGTCGCGGATGCGGCCGCAATGGGCGACCGCGGCAGGCACTCGGACGCTGGCCACCGTGCGGGAGTTCCCCGCGTTGCGTGGCATGTCGTTCTCCGCGCTCTCGATCGAGCCTGGGTGCTTCCGCGAGCCGCACTGGCACGCGAACGCCGACGAGCTCGGCTACTGCACCGCGGGCGAGGTGCTGGTCACCGTCTTCTCGACCGGGAACCGCCACGACGCGTTCCGCATCAAGGCCGGCGAGATGTACATGGTGCCGTCGGGATCGTTCCACTCGATCGAGAACATCGGACCGGGCCGGGCCGCGCTGGCCGTGGCGTTCTCGCACGAGAAGCCGGAGGACTTCGGGATCTCGGGTGCGGTCGGCTGCATGTCGCCCTCGGTGATGGGCAATGCATGGGGCTTGGACGCTTCAGCGCTGGCGGGCGTGGCTCGCTCGGCCGACGACGTCGTCTTCGGCAGGACCGACGGGCTCGCCGAGGTCCCGGCGTCGGCCGCGGACCCGAATCCGTGGAAGTTCGCCGTCGAGTCGATGCCGCCCGCCATCGTGAACGCCTACGGGTCGGCGCGCGTGGCTCGAAGCGACGTCTGGCCGGCGCTTCGACGGCAGTCGATGTACTCGCTCCGGCTGGGCGGCAACGGCATGCGCGAGCCTCACTGGCACCCCGAGACCGCGGAGATGGGCTACGTGCTCGCGGGCCGCAGCCGCATGACCGTCAAGTCCCCGAGCGCCGTGGACACGTTCGAGATCGGGCCGGGGGACATGTACTTCATTCCCACGGGTTACCCGCACCACATCGAGAACCTCGGGAGCGACGAGCTGCACTTCCTCGTGTTCTTCGATCGTGCGATGCCCGAGGACGTGGGCTACACGGGAGGCATCCCGGCGTTCCCGCGGCGCATCGTGGCACCGGCGCTCGGCATGCGCGTCGCCACGCTGCCGAGGTATCCCGATCGCACGACGGATGCGATGATCGTCGAGAAGCGCAACGCGGCCGCGCCATGACCGCGGGCACGGGCCTTCACGGCACCGACGCCGACGGTCCCGCGTTCCAGGTCCGTGCCGCGTACGCACGCCAGAACTCGAGCCGGCAGCCCTCGGCGTGCCGCACCGCGGCCGCGACGTCGAGCGCCGCGGCCGGGTTGCCGTAGCGCTCCGCGAGCGTTCGCGTCCGGACGTCCGGGCGTGGCGCGTTCGGAGGCGCGGCCGCGGGCCGCGCCGTCGGCGCGGGAGCCGCTGGCGGGGGGACCGTCCCGGGCTTCGCCCTCGCCAGCGGCTTGATCTCGCTCGCCGGGTGCTTCGTCCCGCCGATCACCACGCCCCACACGGGGATGTCGCGGATCGCCATCGGGTCGACCTCGAGCGGGTTCGCGCCGAGCACCGTGAAGTCGGCGAACTTCCCGGCGCGGATGCTTCCCACCTTGTCCTCGGCGCCGAGCGTCGTCGCGGCGTCGATCGTGACCATGCGCAGCGCCTGGTGCGGGGTGACGCGCTCGTCGGGCGCGAGCACCTTGCCCGACCGGATGCCCACGCGGTTCACGGCGATCCACATCGCCTCCAGCGGGCGCGGCGGCGCGACGGGCGTGTCCGTGTGCAGCGCGGTGAGCACGCCCGACGAGACGAGCGTCCGCAGGCGCGCGGCCGTCTCGGCGCGGTCGGTGCCCATGTAGGGAACGTTGATCTCCGCCCGCTGGAAGACGTAGTAGGGGTTGACGCTCGCCAGGCCGCCGAGGCGCGCGAGCCGTGCCGCGTCCTCCGGCGTCGAGATGCCGTAGTGCTGGATGGTGAAGCGATGGTCGAAGCGGGGCTTCGCGTCCTGCAGGGCCGCCAGCGCGCCGATCACCGCGCGCACGCCGGCGTTGCCGTTCGTGTGCGTGTGCAGCTGCATCCCGGCGTCCCACCACGGGCGGTAGCGGGCCACCATCTCGTCGGGCTTCATCATCCACATGCCCGCACGACCGTCCACGTAGCCCGGGTCGGTCACCTGCATGCCGAAGGACAGGAAGGAATCGTCGGCGAAGAACTTCACGCCGGCGAACATGAGCTTGTCGTCGGCCTGCG
>CAYSFS010000224.1:0-2582 GCA_964430235.1 uncultured Chitinophaga sp.
TCAACCTGCCCGACTTCCGCGCGGCCGAGCGCACGTTCCAGCTCGTGAGCCAGGTCAGCGGGCGTTGCGGCCGGGGCGCCGACGCCGGGCGCGCGATCGTGCAGACATTCCAACCCGACGCGCCGGCCATCCGGCTCGCCGCCGCGCACGACTTCGAGTCGTTCGCGGCGGGCGAGCTCGACATGCGCCGGAAGTTCGGGCTCCCGCCGTGGAGGCGCATGGCGCGCGCCGTGGTCCGCGACGAGTCCGAGGAGCGCGCGCGCGAGGACGCCGAGTCGCGCGGGCGCGCGCGCGCCGCGGCGGCCGAGGCCGCGAACGCCGGCCGGGCGCCCGAGGAGCGGGTCGAGGTCACCGGCCCGTTCCCCTGCCCCATCGCCCGGATCGCCGACCGGTGGCGGATGCAGGTGGAAGTGATGGCCCCCACGGCGGCGTCGCTCGGGAAGTTCTTGACCAGTGCGCGCAACGAGGGCACCCTTCGGCCCGGCGAGGCCGTCGCGGTGGACGTGGATCCGGTCGCTCTGATGTGACCGGAACCCGTACAATCGACGGACTTCGGGCCGATCCGCCCCCGGCCCGGGAGGAGCGCGCACCCGCCATGCCCGAACCCACGGGAACCGGCCACCCCCTTCCAGCACCGCTTGCCTCGACCGGCCGCGCCGTGAACGCGTGGAGCCCCGAGTACGTCGAGGCCATGCACTCGGCGTGGAAGGCGGACGCGGCGTCGGTGGACGCGTCGTGGAACCAGTTCTTCCTGGGCTACGAGCTCGGGCTCGGGCGTCCCGCGGGCGCGGCCCCGGCGGACGGCACCGGCGCGGACCCCGCGCAGTCGAAGGTCGACGCGCTCATCGAGGGCTACCGGAGGCTCGGGCACCTCGGCGCGAACCTCGACCCGCTCGGCACCGAGCGCCCCGTGCCCCAGGACCTGGCGCTCTCCGCGTTCGGGCTCGGCGGCGCCGAGCTGACGCGCACCTTCGCGACCAACGGCCTGCCGATCGGTGCGACCGCGACGCTCGCCGACATCGTGGCGTTCCTGCAGCGCGCGTACTGCGGCACCGTGGGCGCGGAGTTCGGCTACGTCTCGTGCCCGCGCCGGCGCGCATGGATCGCGGAACGGATGGAGGCGCTCGCCGCACGGACGGTCGCCGACGCGGCCGCGCGGTCGCGCATCCTCGACAAGCTCGTCGCGGCCGACGGTTTCGAGAACTTCCTCGCGACGCGGTTCATCGGCAAGAAGCGCTTCGGCCTCGAGGGCGGCGAGTCGCTGCTCGTCGTCATGGACCGGCTGCTCGGCGACTCGGCGAAGGCCGGCGTCGACGAGTGCGTGCTCGGCATGGCGCACCGCGGCCGCCTGAACGTGCTGCACAACGTCGCGGGCAAGCCCGCGGAGATGATCTTCACCGAGTTCGACGAGGCATGGGAGCCGCACTTCGCCGCGGGCGGCGGCGACGTGAAGTACCACCAGGGCTACACGGGCGACTACGCCACCGCGCACGGCGCGCACGTGAAGGTCTCGCTCTGCGCGAACCCGAGCCACCTCGAGTTCGTCGCCTCGGTGGCCACCGGCCGCGCCCGCGCGCGCCAGGAGCGCGCCGCGCGCACGCTCGCCGAGGGCCGCGTGAAGGTGCTTCCGGTGCTCATCCACGGCGACGCGGCGCTGCCCGGCCAGGGCGTGGTCGCCGAGACGCTCAACATGTGCGGGCTCGAGGGCTACGACGTCGGCGGCACCGTGCACGTGGTCATCAACAACCAGGTGGGCTTCACCACCGACAGCAAGGACTCGTACGCGGGCCCCTACTGCACGAACGTCGCGCGCACCGTCGAGGCACCCGTGTTCCACGTGAACGGCGGCGACGCCGAGGCGTGCGACTTCGCGGCGCGCATGGCCGCCGAGTGGCGCGCCACGTTCGGCGAGGACGTCTTCGTCGACATGTGGTGCTGGCGCAAGAACGGCCACAACGAGACCGACGAGCCGAACTTCACGCAGCCGCTGCTCTACCGGAGGGTCCGGGCCGCGAAGCCCGTGGCCGCGCGCTGGGCCGAGCGCCTGGTGGCCGAGGGCACGGTGGAGGCCGACGCGCTCGACGCGCGCACGAAGGCGCTCTTCGCCGCGCTCGACGCGGCGCAGAGGCGCGCCAAGGAGTCGCCCGCCGAGCCCGGCCACGCGCCGTTCGGCGGTGCGTGGAAGGGGCTGCGAGGCGCATGGAGCGACTCGCCGGTCGAGACGGGCGTCGCCGCACGGACGCTGAAGGCGCTCGCGGCGCAGCTCTCCGCGGTGCCCGAGGGCTTCAACCCGCACAAGACGGTCGGCAAGGGCGTCGCGTCGCGCGCCGGGTGCGACACGGGCGGCGTCGACTGGGCGCTCGCCGAGCTGCTCGCCTACGGATCGCTCGTCGAGGAGGGCGACACGGTGCGCATCACGGGCCAGGACGTGAAGCGCGGCACGTTCAGCCACCGCCACGCGGCGGTCTTCGACCAGGAGACCGGCGAGGAGTGGGTGGCGCTCAGGCACCTCAAGGGCGCGAAGGGGCGCTTCGAGATCTTCAACTCGCCGCTCACCGAGTGCGCGTGCGTCGGCTTCGAGT
>CAYSFS010000225.1:0-2542 GCA_964430235.1 uncultured Chitinophaga sp.
GCACGAACCAGTTGAAGCCCTCGCGGAACATCGGGAGCTCCGACTCGTCCTGCGCGGCGGGCGCGGGGGCGGGCTCGGCGGCCTTCTTGCCGCGGCGGGTGCTCTCGAGCGCCTTGCCGGTCTCGACGCCGAAGTCGCTGAGCTTGGGGCCGGCCATGCGGGCCAGCGCCTCGCGGCCGCGCGCCAGGGTCTTGCCGCCGTCGGTGCGCACCGTGGTGCCCTCGCCGCCGTCGGTCGCCTCGTTGGTCTCGTTGGTCAGGTCCATGGTGTGGAAGCCTCTCGCCGCGGTGGGCGGCTTGGTTCACTCGCTCTCGAGCACGCTGCCGTCGAGCACGCCGACCTGCAGGAACCCCCAGGCGAACGCCTGGTCGCAGACGAAGCAGAAGAGCGCGATCACGATCATGGTGAAGATCACCACGCCGGTCGAGTTGATGACCTCGCGGCGCGTCGACCAGTTCACCTTGCGCATCTCGCCCTCGGTGGCGATCAGGAAGTCGACGGTCTTCTCGTTGCGGCCGAGCGCCCAGAAGGCGAACGAGCCGAGGCCGCCCAGGAACACGAGCGCCACGGCGGCCGCGACGTACTTCGCCGTCGCCGTGCCGCCCGCGCCCAGCTTCTGCCAGATCCAGAAGGTGCCCTGCGCCAGCACCAGGCCGAACCCGGCCGCGGAGACGATCCGCGTCCAGTAGCCCTGCCCGCTCTTGTAGATGGCCTCGGATGCCATGGGTGGTTCCTTCGTCGGGGGTCGCGGCGCCGGGCGCCGCCTCAGAAACACGCCAGGAGTGACTTGAACACTCAACCTGCGGATTTGGAATCCGCTGCTCTGCCAATTGAGCTACTGGCGTATGGATCGTCGCGCACGCGCGGGGACGGATCCCCTGCGCGCCGCGGCGTCACTTGCGCTTGATCTTGTGCAGCGTGTGCTTGCGAAGGCGCGGGGAGTACTTCATGAAGCCCTCCTTCACCTTCTCGGAGATGCCGCCCTTCACGCGGATCTCGGTCCGGTAGTTCAGGTCGCCGGACTCGGTGCACTGCAGCCACACGTACTCGCGGTCAAGGGCTCGCTTTGCCATCGGTCGTTCCTCGCTCGCCCGGCCCGGGCCCACCGCGCGAGGTGCGCGGTGGGCCGGGCGGGCGGATCAATCGGTCATCAGGCCAGGATCTTGGTCACGACGCCGGAGCCCACGGTGCGGCCGCCCTCGCGGACCGCGAAGCGGACGCCCTCCTCCATCGCGACGCCCTTGTCACCGAGGTCGACGACCATGGTGATGTTGTCGCCGGGCATGCACATCTCGGCGCCCTTGAGCTCCGCGATCTGGCCGGTGATGTCGGTGGTGCGGAAGTAGAACTGCGGCTTGTACCCCTTGAAGAACGGGGTGTGGCGGCCGCCCTCTTCCTTGGTGAGCACGTACACCTGCGACTCGAACTTGGTGTGCGGCTTGATCGAGCCGGGCTTGCACAGCACCTGGCCGCGCTCGATGTCGTCCTTCTCGATGCCGCGCATCAGGCAGCCGACGTTGTCGCCGGCGATGCCCTGGTCGAGGGTCTTCTGGAACATCTCGACGCCGGTGATGGTCGTCTTCTGGTTCGGGCGGAGGCCGACGATCTCGACTTCGTCGCCGACCTTGACCACGCCGCGCTCGATGCGGCCGGTGCACACGGTGCCGCGGCCCTTGATGCTGAAGACGTCCTCGACGCTCATGAGGAACGGCTTGTCGACCTCACGCTGCGGCTCGGGGATGTAGCTGTCGATCGCCTCCATGAGCTTGGTGATGCACTCCGACGCCTTGGCGTCGCCGGGGGTCGTCAGGGCCGGGAAGGCCGCGCCGCGGACCACGGGGGTCTCGTCGCCGGGGAAGCCGTACTTGGAGAGCAGGTCGCGCACCTCGACCTCGATGAGGTCCAGGAGCTCCGGATCGTCGACCAGGTCGACCTTGTTCAGGAAGACCACGATCTTCGGCACGCCGACCTGGCGGGCCAGGAGGATGTGCTCGCGGGTCTGGGGCATCGGGCCGTCGGCGGCCGAGACCACCAGGATCGCGCCGTCCATCTGGGCGGCGCCGGTGATCATGTTCTTCACGTAGTCGGCGTGGCCCGGGCAGTCGACGTGCGCGTAGTGGCGGTTCGGCGTCTCGTACTCGACGTGCGAGGTCGCGATCGTCACGATCTTGGTCGGGTCGCGGCGGCCCTCGGACTCGGAGGCCTTGGCCACCTGGTCGTAGGCGACCGGCGCGCTCAGGCCCTTGGCGGCCTGCACGGCGGTGATCGCGGCGGTGAGCGTGGTCTTGCCGTGGTCGACGTGGCCGATCGTGCCCACGTTGACGTGCGGCTTGGTGCGGGTGAACGTTCCCTTTGCCATGGCTGTTCAGTGCTCCGAAGAAGGGTGCTGTGCGTGCGCGCGGTGCGCGATGCTTCACGGCCGCGCGATGCTGGACGAGGGCTGCAGGTGCGGCCGCGCCTGCGAGACCCAAGCCACCGAAGGGGATTGAACCCTCGACCTCACCCTTACCAAGGGTGTGCTCTACCACTGAGCTACGGTGGC
>CAYSFS010000226.1:0-2532 GCA_964430235.1 uncultured Chitinophaga sp.
ACCAGTGACCCCCTCCGTGTCATGGAGGTGCGCTAGCCAACTGCGCCAACGGTCCGGAACGCGGGATTGTATCCGGCCCGGGCGTGTGCGCAACTCATCGAAGTTTCCGGGGTTGCGCAGCCGATGACTCCACTGTCCCGGGCTTTCACGGCCCGACAGGAGGACCCATGGACCGCACCGCCCCCGTCTCCCTGCACCCTGCCCCCGCCGGCCGTCGATTCGACCCGTTCAGCACGGGCACCGGGCTGACCGTCATGGGCACGGGCCTCCTCTCGCTGGCCGTCATCGAGGCCGCCGGGCTGTTCGTCCGCCCGGAGGCCTCGATCCTTGCCCCGACGCCCGAGCCCGCGTTCGGCCTGCCCTCGCCCGCATTCGTCGCGCTCGACCCCCAGAACGCCGTCGGCACCGGACCGGGCGCCCCGCGCCAAGGCACCGACCGTTCGCGCGCGCCCGCGCCTGGCGGATCGCTCGTCGGCATCGCGGCCACGCCCATCCCGAACGGCACCGCCGTCTACCGGCTGTGGTCCTCGGGGGCCGTCGAGGCCATGATCACCACGGAAGAGAACACCTGGAGCGACTGGGCACCCGCCGCGCCGGGCCTCAGCACCGCGATGCGCCGACCGCGCGGCGCGGGCGACAACCCCGACACGAACCCGTGACGCCCCGCTGCGCCGCGCATCGGCGCATGCGCGACCGGCGTCGCCGCCCGTGCGCCGTCACCCGCCGAACGCCTGCAGGCACCGCCGCATCCGCGTGAGCGTGCCGGCCTTGCCGAGGATGGCGAGCGTGTCGAAGATCGGGGGACTCACCGTGCCGCCGCTCACCGCCACGCGCAACGGCTGCGCCACCTTCCCGAGGTTCCCCTCGGTCGCCGCGGCCGCGTAGGCGCCGATCGCCGCCTCGAGCGACGCGGGCTGCCAGTCCGCGACGGCCTCGAGCACCGGCACCAGCGCGCGCACGTGGGTCACGCCGTTGGGCTCGGCGCCGCCCATCACCTTCTCGACGTTCTTCGTGCGCTCCCAGGCGAGCGCGTCGTCCGCGGTCACCAGGAACCGGTTCACGCGGAAAAGCTCGTCCAGCGTCTTCGATCGCTCGTGGCTGGCGCCCGCGAGCAGCTCGAACTGCGCGTCCGTGAGCCTCGCCATGAACTGCGGGTGGAACTCGAGCCCGTGCGCGCGCGAGCGGCGCACGAACTCCTCGCGCGGCATGCCGGTGATGGCGTCGCAGTTGAAGCTCAGGAGCTTCGCGCGGTCGAACTTGGCCGGGGTCTTCACCACGCGCTTCAGGTCGAAGCGCTCCTTCATGAACTGCATGTCGAACTTCTCGACGTCGCCGCCCGGGCTCCACCCGTTCAGCGAGAGGAAGTTGCAGAGCACCTCGGGCAGGTAGCCGCTGCGGCGGAAGTCGTCGACGTTGATCTCGGGCAGCTGGATGCCCATCGCGTCGGCGAGGGCGTTCGCCTCGTCGAACTCGAGCTGCGCGTTCTTGTCGCCGAGCCACGCGTCCCACCGCGACTGCGGCACCGTGCCCGCGGGCGGCGCGGCGAGCTTGCGCTCGGTGACGGTCTTGCGCAGCAGCTTGTCCTTGTCGCGCTTGGACATCTTGCTGCCGTCGGGGTTCGTGATGATCGAGAAGTGGCCGTAGGCCGGGCGCCGGTACCCGAGCGCGTCCTGCAGCAGCATGTGCTTGGCGGTGTTGTTGAAGTGCTCCTGCGCGCGCAGGACGTGCGTCACGCCCATCAGCTCGTCGTCCACCACCACCGCGAAGTGGTAGGTGGGAAAGCCGTCGGCCTTGCGCAGGACGAAGTCGTCCACCTCGCCCGGGGGAAGCGTGGCCTCGCCGAGGATCTCGTCCTTGATGGTGATCGCCTGCGGCGGGCACTTGAGCCGGATGACCGCGGGCTCTCCGGCCGCGAGGCGACGCTCGACCTCGGCCTTTGGCAGCGCCATCTGCGGCGTGCCGTCGTACCGGTAGGCGCGGCCCGCGGCCTTCGCCTCGGCGCGCCGGGCCTCGAGCTCCGCGGCCGTGTCGAAGGCGTAGTACGCCTTGCCCGCGTCGACGAGCCCCGCCAGGATGCGGTTGTAGAGGTCCAGCCGCTCGCTCTGGAAATACGGCCCGTGCGTGCCGCCGCCGTGGCCGGCGTGCTCGGGCCCCTCGTCCCAGTCGATCCCGAGCCAGGCAAGGTCCTTGAGGAACCCGACGCTCGCCGCGCCGCTCGAGCGCTTCTGGTCGGTGTCCTCGATGCGCAGGATGAACTTCCCGCCGCGGCCCTTGGCGAACGCCCAGCAGAACAGCGCGGTGCGGGCGCCGCCCACGTGAAGGTGACCGGAGGGCGACGGGGCGAAGCGCGTGACGGGGGCCTGGCTCATGGGGACGGGGTAAGGTACCCGCATGCCCGTGACGGTCGGCCTGCTGTCGGACAGCCACGCGCGGTGGGAGCGCACCAAGCGCGCCCTGCAGGCGCTGCGCGAGCGCGGCGCCACCGTGTTCATCCACTGCGGCGACGTCGAGGACGAGCTGGTGCTCGACCAG
>CAYSFS010000227.1:0-2522 GCA_964430235.1 uncultured Chitinophaga sp.
GTCTTTCGCTTTCTGCGCAGGGATTTCGAGGGGGTGGGCCAGAGCGGGCGGTCACCGCGTGTCTCGCAGTCTTCACCGCCGGGTCGCCCGGACACCACCACTGTCCGACCGGATGGACCGATAGTCTCTCCGGGTCTCTCCGCAGGAGGGTGCCGGGTTAAGTCTGGGTCGGGCCCGCTCGAGCGGTCACTATCCCGGGGGTCGGGAGCGCTCGAGCGGGGCCGAACCGATGTCACGGATGATGTACCAAACCAGGTCACGCAGTTTCACGCAATCAACGAGCCGATGACTCGTTTTGATGAGCATGCACCTGCCGCACGCCTTCGTCCTGGCGATCGCCTCTCTTGACCCCTGCATGGCGACAGCATGCCACTCGCGGCACCCTTTGCTCGCCGCGGCGGGGTTTGATCTGAACGCCCCCGCGAGTCTTCAGCAGACCGACACGCCCGAGGCGCCTCGCCTCGAAGGCCGCGATTTGCTTCCGTTCGTCACGGCCGTGGGCGAGCGCGGCAAGGTCGGACCGCACGAGGCGCTCTTCTGGCGCATGGGCAACCAGTGGGCCGTGCGCAAGGGCGATTGGAAGTTGCTCTCGCAGGCTCGTGCCAACGCTCGCCAGCCCGGGGAAGTCCGGCTCTACAACCTGCGCGAGGACATCGGCGAGACGAACGACCTCGCGGCCAAGATGCCCGAGAAGGTCTCCGAACTGCGGGCCGCATACGACGCGTGGAACGCGGGGAACACTGACCCGCTCTGGCGGCGGTCGGAGGGACGCAACGCAGACGGCGGTGGTGGCGGAGAGACGAGTGACGACGCCGCGGTGCCGATGCCGACCCAGGCCAACTATGGTGCCGCGCGCGGGCCGTACAAGGTTGAGACGTCGCTCGGCAGTTGGAAGGACGAAGCGCGAGCACGCGAAGTGCCCTACAAGGCCTATTTGCCCGCAGGAGCGCCGGGGGGTCTGCCCCTAGTGGTCATCTCGCACGGCGGCGGCGGCAGCCGGGACGCGCAGACATTCCTTGCGGAACACCTGGCCAGTCACGGCTACGCAATCATCGCGGCCCAGCATGCCGGATCGGACCTCGCCGCGCTCCGAAAGGATGGCCGACTGCCACGCGCTCTACGTGGTGCTTTACAGGCGATGGTGAATGACCAGCGGAACTGGTCGGATCGTCCCAGGGACATCTCGTTCCTTCTCGACCGCGTGCTCGCGGGCGGGCTCGGCGAGCGCGTCACGATTGATCGTGAGCGCATCGCCGTCCTCGGACACTCCTATGGCGCGTACACCGCGATGGCGATCGGCGGCATGCTGGTGGATCTCGATGGCAAGCCCGACACCTCGTTCCGCGACGCTCGGGTGCGGGCGGTCTTGGCCTGCTCGCCGCAGGGTGTCAACCAGTTCGGCATCAGCGAAGGTGCTTGGTCCAAGATCGAGGTACCAGTGATCATGATGACGGGCACCAAGGACACGGGCCTCAAGGAGGGCGAGGACTGGACCTGGCGGAGGCAAGCGTTCGACGCGCTGAAAGCTCGTGACTCAGACGGCCCGTTCTATCTGGCGATCCTCAGCGAGGCCGGGCACATGGCCTTCGCCGACAAGGCGAACGCGCTCCTGGATGGCATGATGGGCGGACGAGACCCAAAGTTCCACGGCTGGATCCAGCAGCTCAGCGTGGCCTTCCTCAACACGCATCTTCGCAACGACGATCGCGCGCGGGCATGGCTCGTTCGCCGCGCCATCGAGACCGATGCAGAACGTCGTGTAGCGCTTGAACTCGGCGGCCAACTGGTCGGCGCACCGACGCAATCTCTGCCAGCAGATGGAGCGGGCAGAAGTCAGCCCCAGGGCGGGGGCGTGCGTGGAACAGGCACCGTGCGCGGCGGGAACTGAGCGATGAACGCGCACGTGCCGCTCCAGCGGCTCGCGGTCGGGCTGGTCGTGGGCGGAGTGGCGGTGTTCGCCGCCTCATGCGCATCGCGACCCACCGCGCCGCAGAGCGTGTCGCCAACTGACGACGGCAGGGTCGCACTCCCCGGCGGCACGTTCCTCATGGGCAGCGACGACGGCTATCCCGAGGAGCGACCGGTCCGCGAGGTCACTGTGGCGCCGTTCCGCATCGATCGCACCGAAGTCACCAGTCGGCAGTTCGCGGCATTCGTCGCCGCCACCGGATATGTCGCACTCGCGGAGCGCACCCCCGACGTGAAGGACTATCCGGACGCCGACCCGGCGATGCTCGTGCCCGGCTCCGCGGTGGACCGGCGGCAGGCCGGTGCTCGGCTACGGCGTCGACCGGAGTGCCCGCAGCCCGAAGCTCGTGGTGAACTTCAACGCGTCCACGAACCCGTGGTTCGCCGGGTCGAGGACGAGGTTCGGGCACCCCTGGTGCGCATCGCCCACGATTTCGACGATCTCGCGTCTCGGGCGTGGGTACGCGACGTAGCGGATGTCGAGCTGGGTTCGCAGTGCAGGGCAGCAGGCGAGCACGCCTTCGAGAAAGGCGCAGTCCGGGCAGTAGTAGCGC
>CAYSFS010000228.1:0-2487 GCA_964430235.1 uncultured Chitinophaga sp.
CCACGGCGACCTTGCCGGCGAGCATCACGTCGGTGGCCCGCATGATGCCGTCGACCAGCGAGTGGCGGCAGCCGTAGAGGTTGTCGAACTTGCTCTTGGTGACCGCGTCGTTGACGTTGATCGCCGGGAAGAGGAGCTGGTTGAGCTCCTGCATCTGGTACAGGCGGTGGACGCCGGTGGTGGTCTCCTCGGTGACGCCCATGATGTTGCCGGCGGTCTTCGTCCAGTAGCCCGCGTGCTTCTGCTGCAGCGCGCAGAGGAGCTGCAGGATCACCTGGTACTCCTCGCTGTCCTCGGAGGTCGGCGTGGGCACGCTGCCCTGCTTCTCGAACGCCAGGCCCTTGTGGACCAGGAGCGTGGCGTCGCCGCCGTCGTCCAGGATCATGTTCGGGCCCTTGCCGTCGGCGAAGTGCAGCGCCTGCCAGGTGCACCACCAGTACTCGTCGAGCGTCTCGCCCTTCCAGGCGAAGACGGGGATGCCCTTCGGGTTCTCGGGGGTGCCGGTCGGGCCCACGGCGACCGCGGCCGCGGCGTGGTCCTGCGTGCTGAAGATGTTGCAGCTGCACCAACGCACCTCGGCACCGAGCTCGACCAGGGTCTCGATGAGGACCGCGGTCTGGATGGTCATGTGCAGGCTGCCGATGATGCGGGCGCCCTTCAGCGGGAACTTGCCCTTGTACTCCTGGCGCAGCGCCATCAGGCCGGGCATCTCGACCTCGGCAAGCTCGATCTCCTTGCGCCCGAAGCGGACGGTCTCGGGCGAGAGGTCGCGCACCTTGAAGGGCGGGAACTCCGTCAGCGAGAGGCGCGGGTTGGACAAGAACGGGTTGGTCTGGGTGGCGGTTGCGGTGGCGGTCATGGGGGTCCTTTCATCCGTCTATCCGGATGGAAGGATGATAGTAGCCCCCCGAGGGTGGCGCGGAGGGGCGAAAGAAGGGATTCTGTGGACATGACCCGACCCGCCCACCTCGCCCCCGGCCCGTCGTGCCGTGCCGTGAACCTCGTCCTGGCGTCGGCCGCCCTGCTGGCGGCCTTGGCCGCCGGATGCGCCAGCGACGGCCGGAACACGTACGAGCCCCCCCCGGACGACGGCAGCGCGAACGCGAACTCGTCGGACGTGGTCACGGAGCCGCCGATCACGCCGAGGTGACGCGCGCTCAGCGCACGAAGAGCGCGGCGAAGAGCCCCGGGCCCTTCGCGTGGGTGTCGGGGCGCAGCCGCGTGAAGCGCCGCAGCGAGAACCCGGAACCGCGCGCGAACCGCGCCAGCTCGTCCTCGGAGAACCCGAGGTGACGGTGGCCCATGGACTGCTGGTACGCAGCGCGGTCGTGCTTGACCATGTCGACGACGAGGAGCGCACCGCCCGCGCGGAAGCACGGCGCCATCGCGCGCAGCATCGCCGCGGGGTCATCGGCATGGTGGAAGACGAGCATGACGACGCCAAGGTGCGCCTCGCCCGCCCTGAGTGGCGGCGAGAGCAGGTCGCCCTGCCGGAAGTCGACGTTCCCGAACCGCTTCAGACGCTTGCGAGCGGCGACGAGCATCGCCTGCTCGCGGTCGACGGCGATCACCTTGCCGACCACCGGCGCGAGCCACTCGGCCGCCTCGCCGGTGCCGCAGCCGAAGTCGACCGCCACGGCGTCCGCGGGCAGGAGGCCCAGCAGCGCCTCGGGGACGAACGCGGCCCCGAAGAGCTCGCGGCGGACCTCGTCCCAGTCGCCGCCGATGCGGCCGAAGAACGTGCGGCTGTCGACGCGGCGCGCCGCGAGCACCTCGGTGAGCCGCGCGTCGTCGTCCTCGTAGACGTGGCGCGCGCCCAGGTGCTCGCCGCTCATCCGCCACAGGTCGCGCATGCCGGGCGCGAGGTCGTCCGCGCGCATCCGGTACAGGCTCTGCGTGCCCTCGGGGCGCTTGGACACCCAGCCCTGCTCGAAGAGCGGCTTCAGGTGGCGGCTCACGGTGCTCTGGGGCAACTGCAGCGCGCGGGCGAGCTCGCCCACGCCGAGCTCCTCGCGCTCGAGGAGCCGAAGCGTGCGCACGCGCGCGACGTCTCCGAGCGTCGCGAGCCATCCCAGCCAGCGCTCGCGTGCGTTGTCGGGTGCGGAGGGCACGCGCGGCTCAGGGGCCCGGGGGAAGCGCGGTGTCCTTGCCGCGCGCGACGCCGCGCTCCTCGAGCGCCTGGTTGATGCGCGGATCCTCGGGCGCGATGCCGTACGCCTGGCGCAGCCGGCGCACGCCCTCGGCGTCCTTCCCGAACCGGAAGCAGAGGTCGGCGTCGCGCATGTACGGCTCGATGGAGGCGCGCTGGTCGGGCAGCGGCTCGTTCACCTTGATCGCGTCGACGGCCGAGGTCGCCGCGGTGTCCGGGTCGCCGGACGACTCCGCGATCCGACTGAGCGCGAGGTACGCGCGCCACGAGCGGAAGTCCTTGCCGAACGCACGGAGCACCTGGTAGGCGTCCTTGACGTCCTTCTGCTGCGCCATGCA
>CAYSFS010000229.1:0-2447 GCA_964430235.1 uncultured Chitinophaga sp.
TTGCGCTCGATGTCGACGGCGAGTGCCTTGAGCGGCGAGACGTAGAGCACCCGCGAGCCGGTCACCGCGTCGCGTGCAACGGGGTCCGCGACCAGGTCGTCGATGGCCGAGAGGAAGGCCGCGAGGGTCTTGCCCGAGCCGGTGGGGGCGACGACGAGGGTGTCGCGGCCGGCGCTGATCGACTCCCAGGCGAGCGACTGCGCCGGGGTGGGTGCAGCGAAGGCCGCCTCGAACCAGCCTTGGGTCGCGGGGGAGAAGTCCGGCACCGGCCCATCCTGCCCCCTGCGGGCTGAGCGGGCAGGGGGAGCAGGATGGGGCCGTGCGGCTGACGGACTTCTGGGAGCGGATGGACGCCCTCTTCGGGCCCGACTACGCCCGCTCGTGGGCCCGCGATTTCAGCCTGTCCGCCCTGGATGGCCGGACCGTGGAGCAGGCCATCGCCGCCGGAGTGGAGACCCGCGAGATCTGGGAGGCGGTCTGCGGGGTCGTCGACGTGCCGTCCCTCCTGCGCTGATGCGCATGGGCTAGCGTCGCGCCCGATGACCTCCACCGCCGAGCATCTCGACATCCCCGCGATCCAGCGCCGCACCGTCGGGGTGCTCTCGGTCAGCCAGGTCTTCAGTGGCATCGCCATCGCAGGTTCGATCGCCGCCGGATCCCTCATCGCGGCGTCGGTCTCCGGAAGCGAGGCCGTCGCGGGCCTCGCCCAGACCTTCGGCGTGCTGGGCGCGGCGCTCCTCGCGCTGCCGCTCGCGCGCGTCGCGCTGTCCAAGGGCCGGCGTGCATCGCTCGCCCTGGGCTACGGCATGGGAGCCGTCGGAGCGCTCGTCGTCATCGCGGGCGCCGTATGGCTCAACATCGTGCTCGTCCTCATCGGCTGCCTGCTCGTGGGCGTGGCGTCCGCCTCGGGCTACCAGGCCCGCTATGCCGCGGTCGATCTCGCGCAGGAGGACAAGCGCGGGCGGCAGCTCTCCTATGTCGTCTGGGCCGCCACGATCGGGGCGGTGCTGGGCCCGAACCTGCTTGAGCCCGCTGGGTGGCTGGGGGAGACCCTCGGGCTTCCTGCGCTCGCCGGTCCCTACGTCGTCACGGCTGTCACGCTGGCCATCGCCGTGCTCTTGCTCCTCCTCTTCCTGCGCCCGGATCCCTACATCCTCGCCGCGCAG
This sequence comes from uncultured Chitinophaga sp., assembly GCA_964430235.1. Classification (GTDB taxonomy): domain Bacteria; phylum Planctomycetota; class Phycisphaerae; order Phycisphaerales; family SM1A02; genus UBA966. The sequence continues at coordinate 1,167 of CAYSFS010000229.1, forward strand.
ATGCGGGCCAAGGCCAACGCCGAAGCCAAGCGCGAAGAGGCCAAGCCCCGCTTGCGTGACGGGATCGAGCATCTGCGCGGCAACCGCGGAGCGCTGCTCGGCATGGGTGCGATCGCCATCGGTCACGTGGCGATGGTCATGGTCATGGTGATGACGCCGATCCACATGGCACACGTCGACGTCACGCTCACGTTCATCGGCCTCGTCATCAGCGTGCACGTCGCGGGGATGTACGCCTTCTCGCCCGTGGTCGGATGGGGAGTCGACCGCTTCGGCCGCATCCCCGTCATCGTCACGGGGATCGTGATCCTGCTGGTGTCCTGCCTGCTCTGCGGACTCGCGGCGGGAGATCAGGTCGTGCTCCTCGGCATCGGCCTGTTCCTGCTCGGCCTGGGCTGGTCGTGCACGCTCATTGCCGGCTCGACCCTTCTGGTCGACGATGTCGGCCCGGTCCAGCGGCCGTCGGTGCAGGGCCTGTCCGACCTGGTGATGAATGCCGCGGGTGCGATCGGGGGAGCCGTGGCGGGCCTGATCGTCGCCTTCTCCTCGTACGCCGTCCTGTGTGCGGTAGCCGCCGTACCCGTGCTCGGCCTCGCACTCCTCGTCATGGCGTGGGGCCGAGCGAAGGCGTCGCGCTAGCTCCGCTCAGTAGACCGCCTGGGCGCCGGTGATCTCGACGACCGAGCCGCACATGTACGCCGCCTCATCGGAGGCGAGGAACGCCACGAGTGCGGCGACCTCCTCGGGCTTGCCGAGGCGGCCAAAGGGCACCTTGGCGGCCAGGTCCGCGACGGCAATGCCCTTCCGGGCCAGGCCGGCCTCGACCATGGGCGTGAGGATCTCGCCGGGGCACACGACGTTGACGCGCACGCCCATCGGCGCGTAGTCGCGCGCGAGGTTCTGCGAGAAGGCGATCACCGCCGCCTTCGACACGTTGTACGCGATGTGACCCGGCGCGGGAGACAGCCCCCACTGCGATCCGGTGTTGACGATGACACCGCGGCCGGCATGAACCATGCCCGGCAGGAATGCGCGGCACATGTAGTACATCGAGTCGAGGTTGACGCTCATCGTCGCGCGCCAGTCTTCATCCGTGATGTCGAGCAGCGGCCCGCGGCGGTTGATGCCCGCGTTGTTGACGAGTACGTCGACACGATCGTGCGTGCCCAGCACATCTCTGGCGAAGGCGGCCACCTGTTCGGGATCGGAGGCGTCGAAGGCGGCGAGGGAGGCGCTCCCACCGTCGCCCGTGATCACGTCGACCGTGCGCTGGGCCGACTC
>CAYSFS010000230.1:0-2404 GCA_964430235.1 uncultured Chitinophaga sp.
CGAAAGCGTGCTCGGGAATCCTCCGACGCGCGGAGCGGCGTGGGAAGGAGCTTCCAGAGACACTACGGCTTGCGCTGCAAGCCGTAGTGGATGCGTCGCCGGCACCCTGAACGGCAACGGCAAGGCCGCCGGCAGCGCGACCCAGCAAGACGCGGAAACTGGAATGCTCGTCGCCTTCGGCGGCAACCGCTCAAGCGGCCCACTGGACGTTGCCACGTCGTGCCTCGCCAACGCCCCGCCCCACGGTCGCCAGGATTTCGCAAGCGAGACGTTCGTCGCCTGTTTCCACCCCACCCAAGACCCCATCTCCTCGACCGACGGTTCGGCGCATGCGATGGGTACTGGCAGCAAGGGCGGCTGCTCGAGCCACGCGGTCTGCGTCACTGGGCATCGCACTCACGCCTTGACCACTCAAGCGGCGGCCTGTGAGGAGGACGGGACGGTCAGAGGGACGCCGATTACGCCTGCCGTCGCGTTCAAACCCGGCCAGAGCGAGGCCGCAGGCGGCACCAAAGCCAAACGCGCCCAGAGCAGCAGCGACGACGAGTCGTGGGTTCCTGGCTCAGTCGCGCCGACGCAGAATCAGTTCGACCAAGGCGACACGCGGGCGACGACGGTGGTGGCGTACAACACCTGGGGCGGGGAGCCAAGGGCAGACCGACCAAACGGCGGATTCTACGTTGAGCAAAACGCCGAGACATCGAAGACTCTGGATAGCCAAGGAGGGCTGAACCCTGCGGCTTCGCAAGGCGGGACGGTGGTGGCGTTCGCCAACCGCACCCGCGACGGCATCAAGGTGCCGGAAGTGATGAAGGACGGCGTTGTGCCTGCACTTACGAATCCCGGCAAGGTCGAGAACCCGACGATGCAGTCGCTTCGGAGCAGCGCCGAGTACAGCTACCAGTTCATCCGAAATGCCATGCAAGTGCGCCGCCTCACTCCGACCGAGTGCGCCTACCTCCAGGGCTTCCCAGCCGACTACCTCGACATTACCTTCCGCAAGAAGCCTGCCGCCGACGGGCCGAAGTACCGCGCCCTCGGCAACAGCATGGCCGTGCCGTGCATGTGGTGGCTGGGCTATCGCATCCACCAGGCGACACAGTGACACTATGACCTGCGAAATCCTGACCCTCGCCGAACTCGTCGAGTCGCCGATGCTGGCCCTCTTCGTCCGCAACAAGCTGACGAAGCAGAACTCCGACTTCCAGTGGAAGTTGACACGCCTTCTCCACGGAGAAGCCGCGCCGACATCGGACGACGGCAGCATCGCCCTCGTCCTCGACCAGGGCGAGATCGTCGGCTGGGCGAGAACGGAATACTGGACGGCCGGCAGCGACGGGGCCGGCGGGTTCCTGTCCTACGACACGCTCGAAGCCTTCGTCGCCGAGGGCTACCGCCTCCGCGGCATCGCCGCGTTCGCCGCCTCGGGCCTTTATGCGAGCGTCCTGCACGACAACGGCGCCGCGGTCGCCGTCTTCCACCCGCACATGCTGCTGGTGGCGCGGCGGGCCGGGTTCTGGCCGACGCTGTTCACGAAGAATCCGCGCGGCGAGTGGGTGAAGGCATGAACTTCCAGAAGCTCAAGGAGAAGACGACGCTGCTTTGGTCGGGAGATTTGCTTGATGACGAGGAGAACCCCTTCTCAACGAACAAGGTAACTGGGCATAGCTTGAACTACCCGATCGCAGAAACCTGCGTCCCGACTAAGGTCTGCGTCGAGACGTGCTACTTCGGGCGTGGCCCATCAACGTGGTCGGCGGCGATCAAGAAGCAGCACAGGCTTCGCAACTCGACAATAGCAGACCCGCGAAGTACGGCGGTACTGATTGCAAAATGGGCCGTGAGGCTGAGGCTGACGTTCGTTCGCTGGAACGGCGGCGGCGATTTGTTTGCCGAAGCGGTCGAGTGCCTAAACGAGGCCGCCGGCCTCATGCCAGACATTCCGCAGTGGGTTGTGACGAGGTTGCCTCAGCACGCCGTGAACATCGCCGCGCGTCCCAACGTCTATGTTCACTTCAGTCTCGATAGGTCGTCGTGGACGAGGGTCGCTGCGATGCGGCCGAACCGCGGACTTCAGTGGTTCTGGTCGTACCAGTGCGCACCCGGAGAGATTCCGGTGCAGCCGGTGGCGCCGGTTGTGTTTCGCGATTGCTACGACCCCGCGGGGGACTCGCTGACGGACGACGACTGCCCGCTGAACGCGGCAGAGGACATCGCCGGAACGTGCGCGAGGTGCCGAAGATGTTTTAACGGAGCGGCGGTTCGGCGCGCTGGCGAACTCCTGCCTTTGCTCAACGAGAGGCTGGCATGACTGAGCAAGAAATCAAAGAAGCGTGGCAGTTCGTCAACGCCTTCGGGCCGGCGAATTGCTGGACGGGCAGCGGCGGGACGGCGGCGCGGCTGA
>CAYSFS010000231.1:0-2394 GCA_964430235.1 uncultured Chitinophaga sp.
CGGTGAGCGACTTCTTCGGCACCACGAACGGCTCCACCCGCACGAACTCGAGCGGATACCGCTCCTGGAGGTTGCCCCGGGGAAACGCCGTCGCCGCCGCCTCGGAACGAAAGCGGGCGATGTCGTACTCGTCGATGTCCACGCGGACATGCAGCCTGTCGATGTTGCCCAGGATCACCAGCGGCTGATTCGGCGGCGTGCCCACGAACTCGCCCGGCCGGACGTTCACCTGGAGCACGCGGCCCGCGACCAGGGCCCGCACCACGAGGCGGTCGATGTCCGTCTCGATCTTGGCGGCTTCGGCCTCGGCCCGCTTCAGGGCCGCCCGGGCCACGTCCAGGTCGTATTGCCAGGAGCCCGCCTCCACCAGATCGAGGTCGGCCTGGGCCTTGCCGACGGAGGCCTCCGCGAACCGCACGGCCTGCTGTTTGGCGACCATGTCCTCTTCCGTGGTCACCCGCTGCTTGAACGTCTCCTGGGCCCGCCGCAGCGCGTCCTGCTCCCGAGCCAGCAGCGCCTGGGCCTCGCGGACGGCCGCGGCCTGCACGGGAATCTTCTCGGGCCGGGGCTCGGCCTCCAGCCGCACCAGGTCGGTCTTCGCCCGCTCCACCTCGGCCTTGCGGACCGCGAGTTCGGCCCGCAGTTCGCGGTCATCGAGGCGAAACAGGGGCCGGCCGGCCTGCACGTCGTCGCCCACGGTGACGGCCACCTCGACCACCACGCCCGGCGTCGCCGAGCCGACGGCGATGTTCTCGGTGCGGGCCTCGACGATGCCGGCCGCAGCCAGGGCGTCGCCGTAGGGGCTGACCGCGGGAGCGATCGGCGGGAGCGGATCGGCCGTGACGGGCCGGGAACGCCACACGAACCAGCCCGCGAAGCCGAGCAGGCCGAGCGCGATCAGCGGCAGCAGCCACTGCGTCATCAGGTCGCCGAACGTGCGTGGGCGCGTCAGCCGCCGGGGCGGTGGAGCGGTATCGCTGCCGGCTGATTCGGGAGTCGCGGTGGACATGGCGTCAGCCTACCCGATCGCGGCGTCGCGGTGCGGCCCCGTCGTCACGGTTTCGATGCGGCCGTCTTCCATCGCCGCGATCCGGTCGGCGAACGAGTAGATGCGGGCATCGTGGGTGACCACGATCACGGCCCGGCCCGGCTGCACGGCGATCCGCTCGATGAGTTCCATCGTGATCCGACCGTTCTCGGCGTCCAGGGCGCTGGTCGGCTCGTCGCAGACCAGCAGGCGGGGCTCGTGCACCAGGGCGCGGGCGATCGCCACCCGCTGCTGCTGCCCGCCCGACAGTTCGGCCGGCAGGTTAGCGAGCCGGTCGCCGAGGCCGAGGGAGGCGAGCACGTCGGCCGCCTTCTCCACGGCATCCCGCCGCCGCCAACCGGCGATCAGGAGGGGCACGGCCGCGTTCTCGGCGGCGGTGAGGGCGGGGAGCAGGTTGTAGGCTTGAAACACGAAGCCGACGTTGTCCCGGCGGAAGCGGACCTTCGCGCCGTTGCTCATCGCGGTCAGGTCATGGCCGAGCACGACGACGTCGCCGGCCGTCGGCTCCAGCGTGCCGGCGATGATGGACACGAGCGTCGTCTTGCCGCAGCCGCTGGGCCCGACGAGCATCAGCATTTCGCCGTCCGGCACGTCGAGATCGACGCCCCGCAGCGCCCGCGTCACGGCGCCGCCGCTGCCGAACTCCTTCGTCACGCCGCGCACGCGGATCGCCAGCGGCTCGGCCACGGTCGCGTCGCCCGCGGGCCCCTGTGTCATGCCCCGGCCCTCATGCCCCGGCCCTCATGCCACTTCTCTGAAGTCACGTCTCTCACGTCAGCCACGAAACACCACGGCCGGATCGACCACCAGCACCTTGCGGATCGACAGCAGGCTCGCCACGAGCACGATCACCAGCACCGCCGCGGCGGTCAGCGCGGGCACCTGCCAGGGCATGAAGAAGGACAGCCGCGAGGCTCCCTTGACGACCTGCCCGAAGATCGCGGCCAGGCCGACACCGACACCGTAGCCGATCACCCCCACCTGCAGTCCCTGGGCGAGCACCATCGCCAGGATGGTCCAGTTGCTCGTCCCCATGGCCTTCAGGGCGCCGTACTGGCGGATGTTCTCCACGGTGAACAGGTAGAAGGTCTGGCCGGCGATGGCGGTGCCCACCAGGAAGCCGAGCAGCACCGTGATGCCGAAGTTCACCGGAATGCCCGTCTTCCGCAGGTAGTAGAAGATCGTCTTCCAGATGAACTGCTCGCGGGTCACGGCCTGCAGCCCGGTCCGCGCGCTGATCCGCCGGCACACCTCCGCGGCCGGCACGCCCGGCTGCGGGTCGGCGAGCACGAACGACAGCACCTTCCGCTCCGGCGGGGCGAAGAGCACGGCCTGGCTGTAGCGGG
>CAYSFS010000232.1:0-2336 GCA_964430235.1 uncultured Chitinophaga sp.
CGCTCGGGGTTCTCTCGCAGCTGGCGGATGTCGATCATGGGGCGGGGATGGTACCGAGAACCGGGCCCGTCACGCCGGGATCATGCTTGCAGAGGTGCAAGGTGTACATACAATGTCAATATGAATCGACTCGCCTTCGAATGGGATCCCGCGAAGGACGCCGCGAACCGGCGCAAGCACGGGGTCTCGTTCGAGGAAGCCGCGTCTGCGTTCGCCGACGAGCACGGCCGGCTTATCTCCGACCCGGACCACTCCTCCGACGAGGACCGCTTCGTCCTGCTCGCGATGAGCGCGAGCGCACGCGTGCTGGTGGTGGTCCACTGCTGGCGCGAGTCGGACGCCGTGATCCGGATCATCTCCGCCCGCCGAGCCACGCGGCACGAGCAGCGCCACTACGCCGACCCCTCCCGAAAGGACCGCCATGCGACGTGAATACGACTTCTCCGCCTCGCGCCCCAGCCCGTATCCCCGGCTCCTCAAGCGGCCCGTGACCATTCGCCTCGACGAGGCCACGGTGCAGTACTTCAAGAAGCTCGCGACGGAGCTCGACATGCCGTATCAGGGGCTCATCAACCTCTTCCTGCGCGATTGCGCGGCGTCCGGCCGGAGGCCGAGCATGAAGTGGCGCCCGTCCGGCGGCCGCGCGGCCTGATTCCCGCGCCCCGTCCCCGGAGGCGGTCGCCGCCGCGTGGATCCCCCGCGCCTCTCACGCCCCCGGCGCGCGGTACCTGGGCCCCTCGGCCCAGCGCATCTTGTCGACCAGCGTGTCCCAGTAGCTGCTCGCCGCGCGGGCCACGATGCGTGCCATCGCATGGTGCCGTCCCGCGACCACGGCGTCGCCCACGCGCAGCGCCACGTTGATGTGGCCGTCGAGCACGAGCGTGGTTCCCTCGTTGGCGCGCACCACGCGCGCCGAGACGTGCTGGTGCGCGGGCACCACCACCGGCCGGAACGCCAGGGAGTGCGCCGCGTTCGGCGTGACCACGATCGCCTCCACGTCCGGGTGCACGATCGGGCCGCCGGCGCTCGCGTTGTACGCGGTGCTCCCGACGGGCGTCGCGATGATGATGCCGTCGCCCTGGAACTCGGGGCCCTGCTCGCCGTCGAGCGTCAGCGCCAGCTCGATCATCCGGAACGGCGGCCCCGCGGTCACCACCGCGTCGTTCACCGCGAGGCCCTCGTAGCGCACGCGTCCGTCCTCGCCCCGCACCAGCACCGAGAGCGCCATGCGCTGCCGCACCACCGGCTCGCGCCCGAGCACCTCCGCCGCGTGCCGCTCGAACTCGTCGGCGTCGAACTCCGCGAGGAACCCGAGCCGGCCGACGTTCACGCCGACCACCGGGATGCCGCGCCCCACGCACTGGCGCAGCGCGGCCATGATCGCGCCGTCGCCTCCCACCACCACGGCGCGGTCGATGGCGAGCGAGGCGGGCAGCTCGTCGTTCACGTCGAACTCGCCGGCGACCGTCGCATGGCGCGACACCGTCGCCCGCACGCGGTCCATGACCGCGCCGGTGCCCTTGCGGACGCGGGCCGAGAGCAGCACCGCCCGCATCACGCCACCATCCCCTTCGTGAGCCGCATGAACGCGGTCTCGAGGTTCACGGGCTCCTCGTGCATGGCCGAGAGCCGGAATCCCGCCGTCACGAGCCGCGCCGGCAGCTCGCTCACCGCCACGGGCGACTGTGCGTCGAGCACCACGTCGATCCGCGGCGCCTGGCCCTCGCGCTCCACCACCGAGGCCTTCGCGACGCCCTTGACCGCGCCCAGGAGCTGCGCGGCCTCGGCGTGGCGGTCCTCGACCGCGATCTGCACCACGGTGCCGCTGCCCACCTTCTGCATGATGTCGCGGACGCTGCCGGCGTAGATCAGCTCGCCGCGCTCGATGATGGCCACCATGTTGCAGATGTCCGCCAGCTCATGCAGGATGTGGCTGGAGATGATGATGGTCTTGCCCATGCGGCGCAGCTCCTTCAGGAGCTCGCGCATCTCGATGCGCGCGCGGGGGTCGAGGCCCGAGGCGGGCTCGTCCATCAGCAGCACCTTCGGGTCGTGCAGCAGGACCCGCGCCACGCTCAGGCGCTGCTGCATGCCGCGGCTCAGGCCGTTCACCTCGGACTCGGCCTTGTAGTTGAGGTCGGTGAGGGCGAGCACGTCGCGGATCGCGCCCTCCCGCTTCTCGCCGTGGATGCCGTAGCAGGCGGCGAAGAACTGCAGGTACTCCGTCACCAGCATGTCGTCGTAGGCGCCCATGAAGTCGGGCACGTAGCCGATGACCGGACGGATGAGCGGGTTCTGGTAGCCGACCGTCTTGCCGTCGATGCGCGCCTCGCCCC
>CAYSFS010000233.1:0-2328 GCA_964430235.1 uncultured Chitinophaga sp.
GCGCAAGGCGATCGACACGCCGTCGACCGCCTTGTGGTGCCCCACCACCCGCTGGAGGATTCCCTTGCGCACGGGAAAGTGCACCTGGAGGTCGCGCACGTCGAGGATGGGCGCGTCGCCGGCCGGGGCGGGCTGCGCGCGGGGGCTCACGGCGGGTGCGGACATGGGACGAGAATGGTAGCCGAGGGGGCGCCGCGCGCCGCCGTCAGCGCAGCGCGAGCTCGACGTCCCGCTCGGTGCCGTCGGGGCGCACGATGGTCAGGAGCACGCTCGGGTCGGAGGCCAGCCGCACGCGCCCCACCGCGCTCCGCTGCAGGCGGATCCACAGGTCGTCGAGCGACGCGACGCGCATGCCGTCGAGCGCCACGATCAGCGAGCCGGCCGGCACGTCCTGCGCGACCGCGCCCTGCGCGCGCCGCACCTCGACGCCGCGCCGCCCGTCGCGCGTGCCGTCGGCGAGCTCGGCGAGGCCCAGCCGCTGCACGAACTGCACGATCGGGCCCGCCGCGCGCGAGGGGTCGAGCGTCGCGAGCGTCACGCGGAACGGGATGCGCCGCTCCACGCGGTCGTCGTCGGCGGCGCCGGGCTCGCTGCGCCACACCTCGAGGTCGAGCGCGGTGCCGGGGCGCTTCGTGCCGATCTCGCTGGTCACCTCGTCAACCACCTCGATGCGCCTCCCGCCGATCGAGACGATCACGTCGCCCGGGCGCAGGCCCGCCCCCTCGGCGGGGCTTCCGGGAGTCACGCTCGAGACGATGGCGGGATCGTCGGGGAACCGCGCGAGCGCCGCGACGATGGCCGGGTCGCGCGCGCCCATCAGGCGCATCCGCTGCGCGTCGAGCATCTGCACGCCCAGGAACCCGCGCGAGACGGTGCCGTGCTCGATGAGCTGCCCGACCACGTTCTCGACGATCGACATCGGGATGGCCAGGCCGATGCCCGCGAACTGCCCGCTGCCGACGGTGCTCCCGCGGCCGGTCGCGATCGCGGTGTTCATGCCGATCACGTCGCCGCGGATGTCGGCGAGCGGTCCGCCGGAGTTCCCTGGGTTGATGGCCGCGTCCACCTGGATGAAGCTCTCGTACTCCACCTCCTCGAGCCCCGCGCTGCGGCCGATCCCCGACACGATGCCGCTCGACACGCTGAACCGGAAGTCGAACGGCGAGCCGAACGCGAACACGAGGTCGCCCTGCGAGGGCAGGTCGGCCGAGCGGCGGGCGGGCAGCAGGCCCTTCGCGTCGACGCGCAGCACCGCGACGTCGGTGCGCGGGTCGAGCCCCACCAGCGTCGCGCCGTGCAGCGACCCGTCGTGGAGCTGCACCTCGAGCTCGTCGGCCGAGTCGACGACGTGCGCGTTGGTCACCACGTGCCCGTCGGCGTCCCACACCCAGCCCGACCCCGACTGCGTGAAGGCGCGCGCTCCGAGGCGCCCCTTCGCGTTCCCGGCGACGCTGACGTGCACCACCGCGGGCTCGACCGCGCGCGCCACGTCGCGCGCGGCGCGCGAGTAGGCGGCCAGCACGTCGGTCGCGGCAAGCCGCTCGCGCGCGTCCTCGACGTCCCGTTCGGTGCGCACCCGCTCGGCCGTGCGGATGAGCGCAGGGATCGTCCAGAGCGAGGTCGCCATGGCCGCGAGCAGCAGCGCCGCGGGCAGCGCGCGCGCAAGGGTGCCGGGCGCGGCGGGCGCCTGCGGGGCGGCCGGCGCACGGGCGGCGCCCGGGTCCGCGGGCCGCTCGCCGTCGGTCATGGCGTGGCGCCCGCGAGCTGCTGCAGGCGGGCCAGCTCGTCGGGCGCGATGGCGTACGGATGCTCGCCCAGCTCACCCAGGCGCACGCGGTCGCGCCACGCGCGCGCGGCGCGCTCGACCTGCGCGCCGAGGTCGGCGATCGGCTTCGCGAAGGACGGCTGCCACGCGCTGAGGCCCAGGAGGTCCTGCAGCACGACCACCTGCCCGTGGCAGGCGGGGCCCGCGCCGCACCCGATGACGGGGACGGTCGCGCGCGAGACGATCATCTCGGCGACCTCGGCCGGCACGGCCTCGACCAGGATCATCGCGGCGCCCGCGGCCTCGAGCGCGGCCGCGTCGCGCAGCACGCCGAGCGCGCTCTCGGCGCTGCGGCCGGTGCTCGCGTAGCCGCCCTTCATCTTCGCGTGCTGCGGGCGGCTGCCGACGTGGGCGACCACCGGGATGCCCGCGCGCGCCATGCGCTCCACGAGCGGCGCGAACGTCCGGTCGGCCTCGAGCTTCACGCAGTCGGCGAACCCCTCGGTCATGAAGCGGCCGGCGTTGCGCACGGCCTCGGCCTCGTCGGCCTGGTAGCTCATGAA
>CAYSFS010000234.1:0-2326 GCA_964430235.1 uncultured Chitinophaga sp.
CTGGGCGCACACCGAGTGGCTGCGCTTGACGGGGACGACGCTGAAGAGGTCGACCTGCATGCCGAGCTCGGCGCACTTGACTGCGCCCGCGAGGCCCGCGAGCCCGCCTCCGACGATGATGACGCGCTGGTTCTTGGTGGACATGGTTGGCTGGTGGCGTGCGTGGTGCGGTCGTGTCAAGCGTAGGAGGCCCGGCGACGCGGGGGTGCGCCGGCGCGCCCGGTCAGCGCGGCGGCTCGGCGGCGGCCTCCGCGCCCAGCATGCGCGCCTCGGTCTCCCGGGCGGTCGCGATGTCGAGGGTCGAGAACCCGTACACCGAGAGCACGGCGGCGACCGCGAGCGTGGCCCCGATGCCCGCGCACACGTGCCCCCAGCGGCGCATCGCCGGGGCGCTCAACGTGAGGCCCCACGTGATGCCGGCGGTCCAGAGGCCGTTGGCGAAGTGGAAGACGATGGCCAGCGTGCACACGAGGTAGAAGGCCGCCATCGCGAGGCCGAACGAGCCCTGCTGGAAGTGCGAGGCGGTGGTCGACGCCGCATGGTGCGCGTCGAAGGTGGGGAACGCGCCGCCGTACGTCCATCCCCAGCGCAGGCTCGAGACGTGCATGAAGATGAACGCGAACGCGACGTAGCCCGTGATGCGCTGCCAGACGTAGCGCCAGTTGTCCTGGTACGCGTAGCGCTGCGTGTTGTACTTGGCCTGCGCCGCGAAGTAGAAGCCGAACGCGGCGTGGAAGAGCAGCGGCAGCCAGATGCCGAAGAGCTCGATCAGGAAGAGGAACGGCGTCGAGTGGATGAAGTTGACCTCCTCCTGGAACGTCTCGATGCCGCGCACGACGGGGGCGACCGTCGACGTGGGGCTCGTCCAGCGCGCCCACATGATCGAGCTGTTCGTGAAGAGGTGGGGGAAGAGGAACACGCCGATCGGCGCGATCCCCGTCAGCGAGTGCAGCCGGCGCAGCGCGAAGTAATGCTTCGAGAGCATCGATCCGCCGTGCGCGGCGGGCTGCTCGTGGTGGGCCAGGGTGGTCACGGTGCGTGGTCCTTCTCTTCGTGCGGTTCGGGTCTTCGTGGTCGCGCGTGCGCGCGTCTAGGGAATGATCAGCTTGCTCGCGGCCGACGACGGCTTCGCGGCGGGGGCGGCCATGGCCGCGGGGGCGCCCGACGCGGCCGGGGACGCCGCACCGGGCGCGGCCATGCGCACGGAGCCGGGGTCGCGGGCCATCTGCTCGGCCACCATGCGGGCGATCGCGCCGAACCGCATGCGCAGCTCGCGGAGCACCTCGTCGAGCTCGCCGGACTCCTCGGGGGTGAGGTTGCCCTTGGTCTTGTCCTGGAGCACCTGCAGCAGGTCGAGCGCGAACTTCGAGCCCTCGAGGTCCACCACCACGCGGCCCTGCGGGTCGGCCATGGTGCCGAGGCCCATCACCGACTGAGACGCGAGCAGGCCCACGAGGCTTCGGAACTCCGCCGGGGGAAGCTGGTCGGCGCCGGCGCCCGGGCCCCCGCGGGCCGCCGCGGCGGCCTCCTTCTCGGCGAGCCGCGCGCGCTCCGCCTCGGCCTGGGCCTTCCAGTCGGAGTCGACGTGGATCCCGGGGGAGGAGGCTTCGGACGGGTTCGTCGGGGTCGGGTCGGTCATGGGGTCCTTTGGGTGGACCGTCAAGTATAGGACGGCCCGGGGGCTACACTCGCGTCCCCATGGACGGGCTTCCCGCAGCGATTTCGAGCGCGATCACGGCCGTCCTGGCCGGGGCGCTCGCCACCGCCCTGGCCGCGGGCTGCGCGAAGTGCCACGAGGACGAGCGCGTGATCCGGGACGTCGACGTCAAGGCCTTCTCGAAGCCGTCTTCGGGCGCCGGCATCGAGGTGGTCGCGACGCCCATGGAGGACGTCCGGGCACCCTCGGTGCGCGAGGTCACCGAGACCGAGGCGATGGCCGACGGCACCGCGATCACCAAGCGGTCGACCGAGGTCACCGCGGTCAACCCCGCGACGAACACCGCGCAGACCGACGTGATGGAAGGGGGCGAGAGCCCGGTGCTGCGCGTCGGCCAGCGCTGGCCGGTCGAGAGCCTCATCGGTCAGATCAACGGCCGCCCGATCTTCGCGGAGGAGGTCTTCTCGCGCGTCGAGGCAGAGGTGATGCTCGCCGCGCAGAACCCGAACCCCGAGCAGGCGCGCGCGGGCGTCGACGCGACGGTGCGGCGCGCGTTCCGCCAGCAGGTGGAGTCCGAGCTCATCCTGGCCGAGGCCGAGAGCCGTCTCTCGCCCGAGATGAAGCAGGGGCTCCTGGGCTGGCTGCGCGACCTGCAGGAGACCACCATCG
>CAYSFS010000235.1:0-2323 GCA_964430235.1 uncultured Chitinophaga sp.
AGACGCTCGAGCACACCGGCAAGGTCGCGGTGCTCCTCTCCCTCGACAAGGTGAAGCTGCGGAAGGCCGTGACCCCGGGCGACCAGCTCGTGCTCGAGGTCGAGACCATGCGCGCGACGAGCCGCAGCGCCGCCGTGCGCGCGCGCGCGGTGGTGGGCGAGAAGGTGGCCGCGGAGGCGGAGATCCGCTTCATGATGGTGGACCAGGACTTCGAGTGACCCGCCCGCAAGGAACCGCATGACGCAGACACGCGAACGAGCCCCCTCGATCCACCCGACCGCGATCGTCGACCCGAGCGCGCGGCTGGCCCCGGACGTCGTCGTGGGCCCGTGGAGCGTCATCGGCCCGCAGGTCTCGGTCGGCGAGGGCACGGTCATCGACAGCCACGTCGTCATCGAGTCGCACACGCGCATCGGGCGCCAGAACCGCATCTTCCCGTTCGCGTACGTGGGCGGCACCCCGCAGGACAAGAAGTTCGCCGGCGAGCAGTGCCACTGCGAGATCGGCGACCGCAACCAGGTCCGCGAGCACGTGACCATCCACCGGGGCACCGGCAACGGCGGCGGCTGGACGCGCATCGGGAGCGACAACCTCCTCATGGGCACCGTGCACGTCGCGCACGACTGCGTCATCGGCAACGGGTGCATCCTCGCCAACAACGTGATGCTCGCGGGGCACGCGGTGGTGCAGGACCACGCCAACATCGGCGGCGGCGCGGGCATCCACCACTTCGTGGTGATCGGCACCTGCGCGTTCGTCGGAGCGATGGCGCGCGTGTCGATGGACGTGCCGCCCTTCATGATCACCGAGGGCAACCCGGCCGAGGTCCGCGGCCACAACCACATCGCGATGGCGCGCCGCGGCTTCACCGAGACCGACATCGAGGCGATGAAGGAGGCCTACAAGCGGATCTTCCGGGACCGGGGCGGCAGCCTCGCCGAGAAGATCAGCGGCCTGCTCGCGAAGTACCCCGGGGTGCGCTCGGTGGAGATCCTCGTCAACGCGGTGAACGCGCAGGCGCGCGGCGTCCACGGCCGCTCGCTCGAGGCCCAGCGGCCCGACGACCGCCACCGCCGCGGGTGAGCCAGGCACGGCTATCATCCCCCGGATGAGCGCCTCGTCCCGTCAGGAGAAGGTCGACGAGATCATGGAACGCGCCGAGGCCGCCCTGCGGCGCTCGCAGTGGTTCGAGGGCGAGCGCCTCGCCATGCGCGCCCTCGAGCTCGCGCGCGCGCAGGAGGACTTCGCCACGATGGCGCGCGTCGCCCTCCCCCTGCAGGAGGCGCGCCGCCAGCGCGTGCAGGAGGCGCTCGGCGCGAAGAAGCTCACGGTGCTCGAGGTCGGCGCCGAGATCACCGAGGACATGCCGCTCAAGCCCGGGTGCTACCTCGTGCAGCCGCCCGCGGTGGGCGCCGACGCGCGCCGCCTGCGCCTGGCCGCGCTCAAGCACGAGGTGCCGATCGCCGTGATGTGCCGCGAGCCGAGGTCGCGCCTCGGGCTCTGCCCGGTGGTCGCCATCGGAATGGTCACGGTGCGCACCCGCATCGAGGCACCCAAGGCGTGGGACAAGCCGGACCCCAAGTGGTTCGTCGGCGCGATGGAGCAGCTCGGCGACGCGGCCATCGCGATGCTCGACACGGGCATCGAGCTCGACCGCCAGATCGACTTCGTGCTCTCGGCGCTCGACTCGGTGCCCGACCACGAGAAGCTGCACCAGCTGCTCGGCTCGCTGTGCCGCGAGGCGTCGAAGGGCTTCGTCCGCAGCGAGCGCGCGGACGTGCTCGACGAGGAGCTCGCGGGGGTCGACGAGACCGAGCTCGCGGCCGACATCGAGCCGCCCACGAAGCGCAAGCGCGGCGCCGACGACTGACGCGCCGAGGGCGCCCCGCGGGCCGTCAACGCCAGTCCAGCCCCTCGAAGAGCGACCCGAGGTTCCGGCACCCGGACTCCTCCGCGACCACCATGTCCTCGATGCGGAGCCCGCCGTGCGCGCGCCCGTAGAGCCCGGGCTCCACCGTGACGGCGTCGCCCGCGACCAGCGCTGGTCCCTTGAAGTCCAGGAGCGGCGGTTCGTGCACGTCCAGCCCGATGCCGTGGCCGGTGCCGTGGGTCATCCCGCACCAGGAGTCCGGCGCGTCGGCGGGAGGCATCCCGCTCGGGAACCCGTGCGCGTGGATCACGCGCAGCGTCTCGCGGTGCACGTCCTCCCCGGCGACGCCGGCGCGCACCTTCGCGACGGCGGCGCGCTTGGCCTCGACCACGGCCGCGTGCATGCGCCGCACCTCGGGGTGCGGCTCGCCGTTCACCACCGTGCGCGTGCAGT
>CAYSFS010000236.1:0-2276 GCA_964430235.1 uncultured Chitinophaga sp.
AGCGCAGCTTCGCGATGTCGAAGTCCTCGCCGATCCCGCACTGGAGCGCCTGGATCAGGATGCGGATCTCCTCGAAGCCGAGCACCTTGTCCAGGCGCGCGCGCTCGACGTTGAGCAGCTTGCCGCGCAGCGGCAGGATCGCCTGGTGGACGTGGTCGCGCCCGCCCTTGGCGCTGCCGCCTGCGCTGTCGCCCTCGACGATGAACATCTCGGTGCGCGCGACGTCGTTGGAGGAGCAGTCGGCCAGCTTGTGCGGCATGCCGCCCGAGTCGAGGGCGCCCTTGCGCTTGATGAGCTCGCGCGCCTTGCGCGCGGCCTCGCGCGCCTCGGCGGCGAGGCGGGCGCGGTTGCAGATGTTGCGCGCGTCGGAGGGATGCTCCTCGAGCCACGCGCCGAGCAGCTCGTTGAGGGCGCCGCTCACGAAGGGCGTGACCTCGGGGTTGAGGAGCTTCTCCTTGGTCTGGTTGTTGAACGTCGGGTTCCGGAGCTTGACGCTCACGATGGCGCTCAGGCCCTCGCGGAGGTCCTCGCCGGTGACCTGGTCCTTGCCGTCCTTGAAGAGGCCGGTGCGTCGCGCGTAGCCGTTGATGGCCACGGTGAGCGCCTGCTTGAACGCCGTGACGTGCGTGCCGCCGTCGCGGTTCGGGATGTTGTTGCCGAACGCGAGCAGCGTCTCGTTCATCGCGTCCGTGTACTGCATCGCGATGTCGGCGCGCATGCCGGTGGACTCGTCCTCGCGCGTGACCGCGATGACGGGGCTCTGCACGCTCTTCGCCGCGTTCATGTGGCGCACGTAGCCCGCGAGGCCGTCGGCCGCGTGGAACACCTGCTCGCGCACGTTGCCCTCGGCGTCGACGCGCTCGTCGCGCAGGTGGATCCTCACGCCCGGGTTCAGGAAGCTGAGCTCGCGCAGGCGGTGCTCGAGCCGCTCGAACTGGAAGTTCGTGTCCGCGAAGATCTCGTGGTCGGGCTTGAAGCTGATGCGCGTGCCGTTGCGCGCGCCGGCCTGGCGCTCGGAGACCACGTGCAGCGACTCGGTGACCGCCCCGCGCGCGAACGCGATGCGGTACGTCCGCGGGCCCTTGTCGACCTCGACCTCGGTCCACTCGCTGAGCGCGTTGACGCACTTGATGCCGACGCCGTGCAGGCCGCCCGACACCTTGTACGCGTTGCCGTCGAACTTGCCGCCGGCGTGCACCTCGGTGAGGATGACCTCGACCGCCGGGCGCCCGTTGATGGCGGGGTTCTCGTGCTTCATCGGGTCGACCGGCATGCCGCGGCCGTCGTCCCGCACCGTGCAGCTGCCGTCGACGCCGATGGTCACGAACACCTCGGTGGCGTAGCCGGCCATCACCTCGTCGATCGCGTTGTCCACGCATTCGTAGACGAGGTGGTGCAGGCCCTCGGGGCCGGCGCCGCCGACGTACATGCCGGGCCGCTTGCGGATGGCCTCGAGGCCCTCGAGCACCTGGATCGTCGACGAGGTGTACTCCTCGGACGTGGGTGCGTTCTGGGACGCGGCGGGCATGCCCGTGGCGGCGGCGATGGGGGTGGATTCTGCCATTCGGGGAAGGGTGTGATTGTATCCGAAACCGTCGTGATCCCAAGGGGTTCCGGCGCTTCCGCCGGGCGTAAACTGCAGGGCGTCAGGATGGTCCGCCGATCCAAGGAAGGAGCGGCCGACCCCGCGCGCCCCGGCGCGCGTACGGACGGTCGAGCCCCGCACGGACGCTTCCCATGAACGACCCCCACCAGCCGTCCCCGATGGACCGTCGCGACGACGCGCTCGAGCGCGCGATCGGCCGCGGCGACGCGATCGCGCGGCGCACGTTCGTCTTCTTCGGCGCGCTCTTCGTGGCCGGCTGCGCGGCATCGACCCCGAAGCGCGTGGCCTCGGGCCGCCTGCCCGACATGGACTGGCCGGACATCCCCGGACCGGCCCCGGTCATCGAGCCGGAGCCGCCGGCCGGCGCGGTGTGCACGCCGCCCGTGGTCGACGCGAAGTCCGGCGCGGTGGTCAAGCCCGAGGTGTGCCTGGTGCCGGGCCCGGTGCCGTTCGCGCGCCCGCGCGGCGAGTGGGCGCGAAGCGGCCCATACGTGCGCGACATGAACCCCATGCTGAAGCCCAGGTACATCACCGTCCACCATGACGGGATGTCTGGCTACTGGGGCAAGACCGAGCTCGACGCCAAGGAGCACCTGCGGCTCATCCACAGCGGGCACCGCGGCAAGGGGTGGGGCGACATCGGCTACCACTACGTGATCGACCGCAGCGG
>CAYSFS010000237.1:0-2253 GCA_964430235.1 uncultured Chitinophaga sp.
CGCGGGGCGACCCCCCGCCCCCGCGCGGAGGGAGCGGCGCGGGTCACGCGGGCGCGCGAGCGGCGAATTCCCCGGCACCCTCACTTGCATAATCATGCACTGCTGTGTATATTCATGCACACGTGACCGCAACCGCCGCCAACCCCGTCCAGCGCCGCGCCCGGCTCGCCGCCCTCATCGCGGCGAACCAGGTGTGGAGCCAGCAGGAACTCGCCGCGCTGCTGCGCCGGCGCGAGGGCATCACGGTCACGCAGGCCACCCTGTCCCGCGACCTCACCGAGCTCGGGGTGGTCAAGGGGCCGAACGGCTACATGCTCCCGGGGGCCGCGCCGGCCACGTCGGGCGGCGACCGCGAGGCGGCGCTGGCGACGGCGCTCCGCCAGCACCTGGTCTCGGCCGCTCGAGGCGGGACCACGGTGGTGCTCCGGACCCCCAGCGGGCACGCCAACAGCCTCGCGGTCGAGATCGACCGCGCCAGGCTCGCGGGCGTCCTCGGCACGATCGCCGGGGATGACACGATCTTCATCGCCGCGCGCGACTCCGACGCCGCGGCCGCCCTGGCACGCCACCTCGAGCGGCTCGCCCGCCACGGCGCCTGAGCGCCCCCACCGAACGCCATGAACGACCGCATCCGCACCGTCATCGTCGGCGCACCCGGTTACACCGGGGCCGAGCTCGCCTCCATCCTCGCCGCCCACCCGGGCGTCGAGCTCGTGGGGCTCTTCGGCAGCGAGCGCCGCGCCGCGGGTGGCACGGCGCCCGAACTGCTCTCCGACCTGTTCCCGCGCCTCGCGGGCGTCGTCGACCTGCCCGTGCGCGCGGGCGACGCCGCGGCCATCCTCGCGTGCGAGCCGGACGCCGTCTTCCTGGCCACCCCGCACGAGGCGAGCGAGGCGCTCGCGCCGGCCCTCCTCGCGGCGGGCACGGTGGTCCTCGACCTCTCGGCCGCGTTCCGCCTCCGCGACGCCGCGCTCTACCCGAGGCACTACGGGTTCGCGCATGCGCATTCCGCGCTGCTCGGCGACGCGGTCTACGGCCTTCCCGAGCTCGCGGGCGACGCGCTGCGCACGGCGTCGCTCGTCGCCTGCCCGGGTTGCTACCCGACGTCGGTGATCCTGCCGGTGCGGCCGCTCGTCGACGCGGGCATCATCGACCGGTCGCGTCCCGTGATCGTCGACAGCGCGTCGGGCGTCAGCGGCGCCGGCCGCGGCGCCGCCGTGAAGAGCCTGTTCTGCGAGGTGAGCCTGCAGCCCTACGGCGTGCTCGCGCACCGGCACCAGCCCGAGATGGCGCAGGAGACCGGCGCACGCGTCCTGTTCACGCCGCACCTGGTCGCGCTCGACCGCGGCATCCTGTCCACGATCCACGCCGACCTCGCGCCGGGCCGCTCGCTCGACGACGCGCGCGCATGCCTTGCGTCCACGTACGCGGGCGCACCGTTCGTGCGGCTGCTGCCGGCTGGCCGCTGGCCCTCGATCGCGGCCGTCGAGCGCACCAACTGCTGCGACATCGCGCTCGGAACGGACGACACGGGCACGCACCTCGTGGTCTCGAGCGCGATCGACAACCTCGTGAAGGGCGCGGCCGGCCAGGCCGTCCAGGCGTTCAACGTGCGCTTCGGGTTCGACGAGACCACTGCGCTCGGGATCGCGCGCCGCGTGCCGGCGGAGGCGGCGTCGTGACGTCGCGCGCCCCCCTCGTGGTCAAGCTCGGCGGCGCGCTGCTCGACGACGCGGCCGCGTATCCCGGCGTCTTCGACGCGCTCGCCCGCATGCACCACGTGCACCTCGGCGGGATCGTGGTGGTCCACG
Source organism: uncultured Chitinophaga sp. (assembly GCA_964430235.1). GTDB lineage: Bacteria > Planctomycetota > Phycisphaerae > Phycisphaerales > SM1A02 > UBA966. The sequence goes on from CAYSFS010000237.1 coordinate 1,812, forward strand.
GCGGCGGCAAGGCGGTCGACCGCCAGCTCGAGCGCCTGGGGATCGCGACCGAGCGCCGCGAGGGCATCCGCATCACCCCGCCCGAGGCGGTCGAGCAGGTGGTGGCGGTGCTCGCGGGCGCGATGAACACGCAGCTCCTGGGGCTCCTGCTCTCGCGCGGCGCGTCGGCGGTCGGGCTCACGCTCTCGGACGGCCATCTCTCGCGCGCGCGGAAGGCGTCGCGGTTCGCCTTCGACCCCGGGCGCGTCGGCGAGCTCGCTGGCGGCGACGGAGCGCTCGTCAGGCACCTGCTCGCGGGCGGGTACCTGCCGGTGCTCTCGTCGGTCGCCGTGTGCGAGTCGGGCGGGTTCCTCAACGTGAACGCCGACGACGCCGCCGCGCAGCTCGCGGGCGTCCTCGGCGCGAGCGGGCTGCTCCTCCTCACCGACGTTCCCGGGGTGAG
>CAYSFS010000238.1:0-2244 GCA_964430235.1 uncultured Chitinophaga sp.
TCATGCGCATTTCGAGGGATCCTGCGGGCCGCCCGCTGTTATCGTGCCCCCATGGGTCGGCACCCACGGCACCTGGGCTCGCCCCGCCGAGGCGGCGTGCGCCCTTCCTCCCGCGCCATGCGAACCCGCGCACGGCCCCTCGACGGCCGGCGTTCGGTGGCGCCCGGCATCGTCGCGTTGTGGGGCATGCGGGGGATGCCGAGGACCGCGACGGGGCCGATCGCGAGGGCAGATGTTTGCCCTGGCTGACCTCCCCCCGGCCGACGTCCAGCGCGAGCTCGCCGCCATGCGCGCCGAGCTCGCCGAGATGCGCGCGCAGGCACGCGACGCCTGGCTCGAGGAGGCCCGCGCCGAGGAGATCCGCGCCATCGTCCGCGATGCGCTCGCCGACAGCGCCTCGCGAACCTCGTTCCGCGGGCCTGACTGGAACTCCGCGCTGTCCAACGGGCCTGACGGAGGCGCCACCTTCGGCGCGGCGGACGGCTCCGCGAGCGTTCGCGTGGTGACGATGACGCAGACGCGCTTCGTCGCGTCGTCGGCCTACGGCGAGGGCGGCTCGACCGGCCCGATCGACGACACTCGGTGGGGCTTCGAGAACAAGACCGCGTTGGTGGCCCTCTCGGGCCACGTGCACGACCCCTCGATCACCTACTTCGCCGTCGCCGCGTACACGTCGCAGTCCAACCGGTTCATCCTGGTTCCCGGCGAGTTCCGCCTGGTCTACGCGCGCTTCCGGAAGGACCTCGGCGACGGCTGGGGCGTCGGAGTCGGCCTCATCAACGTGGCGTGGGACATCGAGAGCGACTTCATCGGTTCCTCGTACCTGACGACGGGCGACTACTCGATCTTCAACTACCGGTTCGGCGCCGGCAAGCAGCCTGGTGCCGCCGTCGGCTGGACGGGTTCGTGGTTCCGGGCTTCCGGCGGGGTGTACAACCAGATCAACGCGCTGAGCCTCGGCTGGGACGCGCCGCAGAACCTTTCGTTCGCGGTTTCCGGGCGCGCCGAGGCGAAGTGGGGCATCTCGTGGGACCAGCTCTCGCGGCTGTCCGCGCGACCTGGCAGCGCGCACGGGTTCGTGCTCGGGCTCGGCGCATGCATGAGCAACGGCCGCGGGCAGAACCCGCAGCCGCCCGCGTCGTCGCTCGCCACCCCCTCTGCGCAGGGCTTCACCGCCGACGCGCGTGTGCTGCTGGGCGAATCGACCCTCCTCGCGCAGTACGCGTACATGCGCGACCCGGTCGGCGCGCCGACGCTGAGCTGGCACCAGGGCGTCAACCTGCAGGCCAGCGCGTTCGTCGCGCAGCCCGTCGAGGCCTTCGTGGAGGCGTGCTGGATGAGCGACGTGCCGGTCGAGTGGATCGCCCAGGCCGGCGTGAACGTGTTCCTCTACGGCGAGCGCGTGAAGGTCACCGCGAAGGTCGTCGTCCCCTTCGGCGGCGGGAACGTGAACGGCATCCGCAGCATCTCGGGCGGCCTCGGCATCGCCGCGAGCGACAACAACGCGAGCTTCGTTTCGCAGCTGCAGCTCCTGTTCTGAGGGGGCGGGCAGGCGGCGCGTCGTGGACGCAAGGCGGAGGGAGCGGCCTACAGTGGTGGAAAATCCACCACCTGCTGGCGGATTTTCCGCCACTTCCCTCGGCATGCCAAACGATTCCCAACCCCCCACCCTCGTCTGGCACCGCACCGACCTGCGCCTCGCCGACAACGCAGCCGTGACCGGTGCGGCGGAAGCCGCCCGCGGCGGCACGCTCGGCGTCGTCGTGCTTCCCGAGGACCCTGCCGCGCCGTTCATGCTCGCCCCCGCGCGCGGTTCGCTTGCCATCGCGCGCGCGGCGGCCCGAGGTGCGCCGCCCGGCGTCCGGCGCTGCAGCCCGCGTCGCCTGGGGCACCTGCTGCAGGCCGTCGACGGGCTTCGCGATGAGTGGCGCGCCGCGGGGTCCGAGCTCGTCGTCCTGCGGGGCAACCCGGTGGATTGCATCCCCGCGCTCGTCGCCGAGCTCGGCACCCGCGAGGTGCACACCGCGCCATGCCCGGCGTTCGACGAGCTGCGCGAGAACGCGGGCGTCGCGCGCGGGCTCGCGGCGCGCGGCACCGAGCTGCGCGTGCACGACGAGACCACGATGATCGCGGCGGCGGACCTCCCGTTCGATGTCGCCGAGCTTCCCGAGGTCTTCTCGAACTTCCGGCGCCTCGTCGAGCGCGCGTGCCGGGTGCGCGCGCCGCTTCCGGTGCCCGCGATCC
>CAYSFS010000239.1:0-2243 GCA_964430235.1 uncultured Chitinophaga sp.
TCCCGCATCCTCCTCACCGGCGGCGCCGGCTTCCTCGGCCGCGCCGTCGTCGACCGCCTCTCGGCCCGCGGCGCGAAGGACGTCTTCATCCCGCGCCGGCGCGACTACGACCTCACGCGCGAGGCCGACGTGGTGCGCCTGTACCGTGACGCGAAGCCCGACGTCGTGATCCATCTCGCGGCCGAGGTCGGCGGCATCGGCGCGAACCAGGCGAACCCCGGGCGCTACTTCTTCGCCAACATGGCGATGGCGCTGCACCTCATCGAGCACGGGCGCCTGCACGGCATCACGAAGTTCGTGCAGACCGGGACCATCTGCGCGTACCCGAAGTTCACGCCCGTGCCGTTCCGCGAGGAACACCTCTGGGACGGCTACCCCGAGGAGACGAACGCTCCGTACGGCGTCGCGAAGAAGGCCGCGATGGTGATGCTCGACGGCTACCGACGCCAGTACGGGCTTGCGTCGGCGTACCTGCTGCCGGTGAACCTCTACGGCCCGTGGGACAACTTCGACCTGCAGACCTCGCACGTCATCCCCGCACTCATCCGCAAGTGCGTCGAGGCGCAGGAAGCGAACGCCGACCACATCCTGTGCTGGGGCACCGGCAGCGCGAGCCGCGAGTTCCTCTACGTGGAGGACGCCGCCGAGGGGCTGGTGCGTGCGGCCGAGGCCATGGACGAGCCGGTGCCGATCAACCTCGGCACGAACATGGAGATCACCATCAAGGACCTGGTCACGCTGATCGCGCGCCTGTCCGGCTTCGCGGGCGAGATCCGCTGGGACCCGTCGAAGCCCGACGGGCAGCCAAGGCGATGCCTCGACACCGAGCGCGCGGCGAAGCTGCTCGGGTGGCGCGCGAAGGTCGGGTTCGAGGACGGCCTGCGGCGGACCATCGAGTGGTACCGCGCGAACCGCGGGCATCGTGCGAACTACGACCCGTCGAAGGCGGGGTGAGCCGGCGCACGCCGCCTCCCCGGCCCTCGCCCGCTCCCTAGAACAACTCCCCCCGCTCCCCCGCCGTGAGCTCCTCGCGGGGCCCCGCGTACTCCTCGTAGTCCGCGTTCGGGTTCGCGTCCATCCACGCGAGGAATGCGAGCACGCTGGGCGGCGCCGCGCGCTCGCGCCAATCGTCGCCGAAGATCACCTTGAGGCCGAGCCACACGTGGGCGTGCGCGTTGCGCTTCGCCAGCCCCGGGTGCGGCTCCAGCAGCGGCTGGATCCGGTCCGCCACCGCGCGCACGCGCGCATTCACGGCCTGCAGTTCGTCCGGGCCCATGCGCGCAGCGTACGAACGGCTCAGGGCGCCCGGTTCGCCAGCATCACACCGAGGTCGATGCCGACGATCGCGCCGTCGCCGCCGACGTCGGCCGCGAGGCACCGTCACGGCGTGGCGACGGTGGCCAGGCGCGTGGGCATCGAGCACCGTCGAACACCGCGCCGAGTTGAGGGCACCCGATCACCGCGAGTCCGGGAACGATCCAGGCGAAATCCAGGCGAAGGGGAATCGACTCGAACGGCAACAATTCGGCTGCGTCGCGCATCCTGCAGCCACTTGACTCCGTATACTTTGCGGAACATAGTATGTCGCGCGCATCCACCTCGGAGGCCCCATGATCGAACGTGAATTCCTGCGCGGCGCCGGCCCGGTCGCCGTCCTCAAGTTGCTCGAACGCGGCGAGATGTACGGCTACGAGATCGTCGAGGCGCTCGAGCGCCGCACCGACGGCGTGCTCGCCAAGGGCCAGAGCACGCTCTAACCCATGCTTTAAAACCGCGAGGCGAAGGGGTTCATCGCCGCGCGCAGGGACGAGTCCGCGGCGCGCGCGCGCAAGTACTACCGCTTGACGCCTGACGGAAAGAGGCGGCTCGCGGAGGACGCGGCGACGTGGCATCGGCTGACGACTGCCATGGGCGCCCTGGGGCTCACGCGATGGTGGCCGGCATGCACGGGGGCGTGCGCATGAGCGCGGAATCGAACACCCAGCATGCGTCCATCACGCCAGGCGCAGCGCAGGCGCGGGTGGCGTCGGCGGCACCCGAGCTCGATCCGCAACTCGCCGAGCTTGCCCGTCGCGTGGCCCGCATGACCCGCCTGCGCCGCGCCGAGCGGACCGACGTCGAACGCGAGCTCGCCTCGCACTTCGCCGAGGCCGTGGCCGTAGGCCACGCACCGGCGGAGGCCATCGCCGCCTTCGGCGACCCGAAGTCCGCCGCGCGCGACCTGCGCGCCGCCGCGATCGCCA
>CAYSFS010000240.1:0-2164 GCA_964430235.1 uncultured Chitinophaga sp.
GCTACTTCGTCAGCTACTACGACTACTACCAGCCCGAGGCGTACATCCCGCAGCGGGACATCTACATCGAGAAGGACGCGAGCCGGAACCAGGACCTCGACCGGCTGCGGCTCCTCGCCACCAGCAGCCTGCTCTCGCGCGAGGACGTGATCGTCGTCTCGAGCGTCAGCTGCCTCTACGGCCTCGGCTCGCCCGACGAGTTCCGCAACCGCATGACGGTGGTCGAGCGCGGGCGGTCCATCAAGCGGCGCGACTTCCTCCTCAACCTCGCCTCCATGCAGTACGTGCGCAAGGAGATCGAGCCCGCACGCGGCAACTTCCGCGTGCGCGGCGACTCGATCGAGGTGTTCCCCGCGAGCGAGCAGCACGCGATCCGCATCGGGCTCTTCGGCGACGAGGTGGAGTCGATCGAGCTCTTCGACCCCGTCAGCGGCGAGGTGCTCTCCGAGGAGTCGCGCGCGTGGATCTTCCCGGCGGTGCACTACATGATGCCCGAGGAGCAGATGAAGCGCGCGGTCGACGAGATCCGCGCGGAGCTCGACGCGCGCGTGACCGAGCTGCGCGGCGAGGGCAAGCTGCTCGAGGCGCAGCGCCTCCTCGGGCGCACGAAGTACGACCTGGAGATGATCCAGGAGACCGGCTACTGCAGCGGCATCGAGAACTACAGCCGCTTCTTCGACGGCCGCCCGCGCGGCGCCCGCGCGTGGACGCTCATGGACTACTTCCGCCGCGTCCCGAACCGCGCGCCCGACGACTGGCTGGTGGTTATCGACGAGAGCCACGTGACGCTTCCGCAGGTGCGCGGCATGTACTTCGGCGACAAGGCGCGCAAGGAGGTGCTGGTCGACCACGGGTTCCGGCTGCCGAGCGCGCTCGACAACCGGCCACTGCGCTTCGAGGAGTTCGAGGAGATCGTCCCGAGCGTCATCTACGTCAGCGCGACGCCCGGGCCCTACGAGCTCGAGAAGTGCCACGGCGTGGTCGCCGAGCAGGTGATCCGCCCGACGGGCCTCGTGGACCCGGCCGTCACGGTGCTGCCCGCGCGCGGGCAGGTGCCCGACCTCCTCGAGCGCGCCAAGGAGCGCGCCGCGCGCGGCGAGCGCGTCCTGGTGACGGCCCTCACCAAGCGGCTCTGCGAGGACCTCACCTCGTACCTCCACCGCAACGGGGTCCGCGTGCGCTACCTGCACTCGGAGATCGAGACGCTCGACCGCATCGCGATCCTCAAGGAGCTGCGCGAAGGCGAGTTCGACGTGCTGGTGGGCGTGAACCTGCTGCGCGAGGGGCTCGACCTGCCCGAGGTGAGCCTGGTGTGCATCCTGGACGCCGACACGCAGGGATTCCTGCGCAGCCGGTCGAGCCTCATCCAGACCATGGGACGCGCCGCGCGCAACGCCGGCGGCGAGGTCGTGATGTACGCCGACGAGGTCACGCCCGAGATGAAGGCCGCGATCGACGAGGTCGAGCGCCGGCGCGCGAAGCAGCTCGCGTACAACGCCGAGCACGGCATCACGCCCGAGACCATCGTCAAGGCGATCCGCTCGGGCATCGAGCTCGAGATCAAGGCCAACCGCACCGAGCGCGAGGCCGTGGGCGCGAGGGAGCCGCGCCGCTTCGACAAGGCCGAGGCGATGCGCGAGATCGAGGAGGAGATGCTCGCCGCCGCCGGCGCGCTCGAGTTCGAGAAGGCCGCGCGCCTGCGCGACCAGCTGAAGAAGGTCAACGCCCTGCCCGAGATCGACGGCATGGCGGAGGAACCCGTCGAGGAGGAGAAGCCGCGGCCGAAGGCGGGGATGCCAGGGACGCGCGCGGGACGCGGGAGGAAGGGGAAGCGGTAGGGGTCACCGCACCCGCGCGTGCAGCACCATGCGGCGCGCCGCGGCGCGCATCCATGCGAGGTCGTCGCGGCCGGCGCGGCCTTCGCGCGTCGCGCGCGCCATCGCCGCGGCGCGCGCGCCCGGAGTGGCGGGGCGCGGCTGCGTGGCTCGGGACTCGGAGGCCGGGTGGGGCATCGTGCACAGGAGCATTCGGCCCCCGGGCGCCCATGGACGCACATTTCCGGCATTCGCGCCGGGCCGGCCGCCCCGCACCCTGCGCAACCCGTGCGGACGCCTATATTTGCGGACTCGCCATGGCGCGCCCGAAGGCCAGCTCCCCCGCCCCG
>CAYSFS010000241.1:0-2129 GCA_964430235.1 uncultured Chitinophaga sp.
CGCGCCTCGACGGCGGCCAGCTGGCTGAGCTTCAGGCTGTCGCCGGTCAGGTCCGCGTGCCGGATGACGTCGTCCTGCTGGTAGTGGTGACCGAGCACCAGGAGCCGGTCGCCGAGCCCGGCTCGCCGCGCGCGGATCGCGTCCGCCAGCTCCGCCTCGGGGAGCTTGAGGTAGCGATCGGGCAACGCCGGCTGCCAGAGCATCGGGAAAGTGTAGGCCCGCATGTCGGCAACGCCGCGCATCCACGCCCCGCGCGGGCCCGGATAGCCTCGGGACGTGGCCGAACACCCCGAGATCCTCGAACGCGCCCCCGCCAAGCTCAACCTCGCGCTCTCGGTGGGGCCTCCCGGGGCCGACCGGATGCACCCGATCGCCAGCTGGATGGTCACGGTGGACTTCGCCGACGAGCTCCGGCTCCGGCGGCTCGACGAAGGCCGCGACTCGCTCTACGCGATCGTCTGGGCACCCGACGCGCCGCGACCCACGGAGATCGACTGGCCGATCGCGCGGGACTTGGCGGTCCGCGCGCACCACGCGCTCGAGCATCGGGTCGGCCGGCGCCTGCCGGTGCGCATGAAGCTCGACAAGCGGATCCCGGTGGGCGGCGGCCTCGGCGGTGGTTCGAGCGACGCGGCCGCCATGCTGCGAGCGCTCAATGAGCTGTTCGCCCTCGGGTTGGCCGTCGACGAACTCGCCGACGTCGCCGCGACGCTCGGGAGCGACGTGCCGTTCCTGGTGCACGGCGGCAGCGCGCTGGTGGAAGGCCTCGGCGAGCGGGTGGAGCGCCTTCCGTCGCTGCCCGACCTGCACGCCGTGCTCGCCTTCCCGGCGGCCGCGTGCCCGACGGGCGCGGTGTACGGCAAGTTCGACGCCATGCGGCCCGATGCCGCCGTCCGCACCGAGCGCGTGCGCGCGCTCGCCGCGCTTGCCGCGCTCGGCCCGGACGCGCCGTTCAACGACCTGGCGGAACCTGCGCTCGAGGTGGAACCCGTGCTCCGCGACGACTTGGAGGAAGTGCAGGCGGCGGTCGGGCGACCGGTCCACGTGAGCGGCAGCGGCAGCACGCTCTTCGCGCTGTGCACCGGGCGCCTGGAGGCCGATCTGCTGGCCGAGCAGGTGCGTTCGCGGACCGGCCTGCCGTGCGTGGCCGCGTCCGTGGGCCCCGTCTGACCGCACTACCATGTCCGGCCCGCCTCCCGGCCCGGCCTCGGCGGATCCCCAGCACAAGGAGCCCGCCGTGAAGACCCACCCCCCGGCCTCGACGTTCGTGCCCGAAACCCTGGACGCCACCAACTGGGCGGTGCTCGAGCCGTACTACGAGCAGCTGCTCGGGCGCACCATCCACGATGCCGCCGGCCTCGAGCGCCTGCTCCTGGACCGCAGCGAGCTGGACGCCGCCGCGGAGGAGGCCGCCGCCGACCTCTACATCGGCATGACCCGGCGTACCGACGACGAGCTGGCGCGCAAGCGCTTCCTCGACTTCGTCGAGAACGTGGAACCCCAGCTCAAGAAGGCGGGCTTCGGCCTCGACCGCAAGATCGTCGAGTGCCCGTTCGCGGCGCAGCTCGACGCGGCCCGCTACGGCGTGCTGCTGCGGGGAATGCGCCGCTCGGTGGAGCTCTTCCGCGAGGGCAACATCCCGCTGGAGACGCAGGTCACCAAGCTCGACCAGCAGTACTCCGAGATCAACGGCGCCATGACCGTGCAGTTCGACGGCGAGGAGCGCACGCTGCCGCAGATGGCGCGCTACCTCGAGGAGACCGACCGCGCGCGCCGCCAGGCCAGCTGGGAGGCCGTGAGCGCCCGGCGCCTGCAGGACGCGGACCGCATCGACGCGATCTTCGAGGAGATGCTGGAGCTGCGCCACCGCATCGCCCTCAACGCGGGCTTCAGCGACTACCGCGACTTCCAGCACGCGCGACTGCAGCGCTTCGACTACTCGCCCGCCGACTGCGAGACCTTCCACGACGCGGTGGAGCGCACCTGCGTGCCGCTGATGCGCAAGCTCAACGCCGAGCGCGCCGCCGCGCTCGGGCTCGACCGGCTGCGGCCCTGGGACCTGAAGGTGGACCTGCGCGGCCGCGCGCCCCTCAAGCCCTTCGATGGCGCCCAGGAGCTGGTGGACCGCA
>CAYSFS010000242.1:0-2117 GCA_964430235.1 uncultured Chitinophaga sp.
CGCGCCGGGCTTCGGCTTCGCGCCGGGCGCGGGCTTCGCGCGAGTGGCGCGCTTGCGGCCGCGCTGCGTGCCGTCCTCCTGACGGCGGTCCTCGGGGCGTCCAAAGCCGGGGAACAGTTCGGACTCGTCCATGAGTCGCTCCTTGCAAGGTGCTGGGGGTGCGTGAGCGGCCGAAGATAGGCCTGCGCCCGGAAAGTGCAAGGAGATTCCGCGGCGAAGTGCAACTTCGCGTGATGCTCGCGCGGTGTCGGGCGCAGGCGCAATCAATCTCCGCCCGCACCCACAACCCATGGTGGTCGACCGGGCGTGATCTACAAGCCCCGAGCCTCCACCTTCCAGTCGCCGGCCACCCGGCCGTCCGCCGTGGTGCCCGCGCTCACGCGCACCTGGCCTGCGCCGTCGCTCACGGTGACGGCTGCGGCGCCTGCCTGCGACGTCCCCACCACGATGCGCGGCACGCGCGCGCCGTCCGAGCACACCACGTGCGCGCCGCCCGCGCGGTCGGACCCCACTCCGATCCGTGGCGCGCCGCGCGCGTCGAACACCATGAGCCCGGCCGAGCCGTCCCCGTCGGCCGACACGGAGACGCGCTTGCGTGCGCCGCTGTCGAGCCACTCGAGCACGGCCTCGCCGCGCTCGCTGACGCTTGCCACGATTCGCGGTGCGCCGTGTGCGTCCATGATCACGATGCCGCCGCAGCGAAGCGTGCCGTCGGGCGACAGCATGCCCTCGAGCCGCGCGATGCGTGCGTGCAGGTCAGTCGATGGTGGCTCCGTGTTCGGCAACGTGTTCCTGGAGGCTGGGTCCGGTGGCGGTGCGCATGCGGGCGTGGGCTCCGACCCCCACGCACGGGCCGCGCGCGCGGCTCCGTCGAGGGGAACGATCGCACACGGGGGAGAAGCACCAAGTGCACCGTGGGGGCGGGATTGCCCGGAATTCCGGGGCACGTTCCGTGGAAATGGAAGCCTCGCGCGCTTTCGCCGACTTTCCCGAAGGCAGCGGTTCGCGCAGCTACCGTGAGGCACGTCGCGGCACGAATCGCCGGCATTGCTGCGTCCTCGCTTGACTTTGGTGGGAAAGTGGGAATACTCCACATATGGCCCGGCGGGCAAAGGACCCCGTTTCCATGAAGACCGCCGACTCCAAGGGGCGTGTGACCCTCGGCGCACCGTTCGCGAATCGACCCGTGCTGATCGAGCACTTCGAGGACGCCGTCGTCGTGCGCGTGGCGCGCGTGCTTCCGGAATCCGTCGTGCGGACGTTGCCGATCTCGGACGAATGGCTTGACCGTGACGACCCCGCACGCGCCGCGGTCCGCCGTGGACTGGCCGACGCCCGCGCGGGACGGACGACGTCCGCCGCCGATGCTCGCCCGAAGCGCCGGTCGCGAGGACGGTGATGCCGTTCCGAATCCTGCTGACGGACGAGGCACGAACTGCCTTGGATGCCCTGCACGGGCGGCGACCCGGGGCAGCGGACGCCACGCGCACCCGTTCCGACCATCGGCGAGCTGCGGACCCGGCTGCCGCACGGCAGGTGGACAAGGCGTTGCGATGGCTTGCAACCGATCCGCGCCATCCCGGGCTTCGAACCCATCGTTACCACTCACTGACGAGCCCGTTCGATCGCCATGGCCAGGTCTTCGAGTCATATGCGCAGAACCGAACCCCTGGCGCCCTGCGGCTCTTCTGGTGTTACGGCAAGGCTGCGGGCGACATCACGGTGATCGCCATCGTGAGGCACCCCGACTGACCGACGCGCTGAATTGACTCGCCCCCCTCACCTCGGAAACGCCACCCACACGTAGTGGTCCCCGCCCGGGCACGGGGGGACCGGCGACGCCAGGAACTCGACCGTCCCGTCCTCCCACACGCGGTACGGCCCGCGCGCGCTCCAGGCCATCACCTGGTCCATGCACGGCACCGTGCCGCGGACGACGAGGTTCGTGCCCTCGGCGGGCACCGAGTCGGGCAGCTTCGACCGGCCGCCGCCCGGGTCGAGGAACATGCCGACGCACCGGCCCGCCGCTCCGGACGCGCCCGGCGCGCCGGTGGCCGGTCGCGCATCGAGCGCGCCCAGCAGCACGGCGGCCGCGGCCGCCGAGAGGGTGACGGTCA
>CAYSFS010000243.1:0-2087 GCA_964430235.1 uncultured Chitinophaga sp.
ACGACTCGGTCGCGCAGGGCCGCGCGCACCTCGAGGCGATGCAGCGCATGGCCGGCACCGCCGTCTGCCGCCACAGGTGGATCGTCGAGCACTTCGGCCAGGAGTGGCACGCGCGGCCCTCGGGCTGCGGGGCGTGCGACGTCTGCCTCGGCGAGGTGCGGATGATGCCCGACTCGACCACGGTGGCCCGCAAGCTCCTGAGCGCGGTCGTGCGCACCGGACAGCGCTTCGGCGCGGCGTACGTGGCGGACGTCCTCCGGGGCGCCGAGACCGAGGAGGTCGCGCGGCGCGGGCACGCGTCGCTGCCGACCTACGGCATCCTGCGGGGCGAGGACCGCAACGCGCTCATCAACTGCGTGTTCCAGCTCGTCGAGCACGGGCTGCTGGCCCGCACCGAGGGCGATCACCCGGTGCTGGTGCTCACCGCCGAGGGCCACCGGGCGCTGCGCGGCGAGCTCGAGGTGGCCCTGCGCGCCCCGCCCCGCGGCCGCGGCCGCCGGCACGCCACCGCGCGCGAGGTGCACGGCGCCCACGAGGTGGATACGTCGCTCTTCGAGCGGCTGCGCGCGCTGCGGCGCGAGCTGGCCGCGCAGCGCGGCGTGCCGCCCTACGTCATCTTCAGCGACGCCACGCTCCTGGAGATGGCCGCGCGGCGCCCGTCGACGCTGGGGGAGCTCGCCGGCATCAAGGGCGTGGGCGAGAAGAAGCTCGCCGACCTCGGCGAGACGTTCCTCGCCGCGATCACGACAGGTTGAGCTCGATCTCGATCGTGCCGTTGATCCGGTCCTGGCGGATGCCGACCTTCTGCTCGCGGGCGAGCTCGAGCATGGCGAGGAAGAGGCCGATCGCCTCGCCGCGCGACTTCCCCGTGAACACGTCCTGCAGCGACATGCGCTTCTCGGGGGCGCGCTCGAGCCGGTCGACGAGGTCCACCTGGTGCAGCGAGATCGGGGTGTCGTCGTACTCGACGCGGTGGTCGCCGACGCGCGAGAGGTCGAGGCCCGCGACGATGCGCTCGTAGGCCTCGATGAGGTCGAGCATGTGCACGTCGTCGAGCTCGACCTCCCTCTCGGGCTCGTCGGGGAGCTGCGCGCCGCGGCCGGTGACGGCCCAGCGCTGCGCGAACTCGGCGCGCAGCCGCGCCAGCTCGTCCGCGGCGGTGCGGTACTTCTGGTACGCGAGCAACTGCTTCACCAGCTCGAACCGCGGGTCGGTCTCGTCGAGCGCCCCCGCCTCGGCGCCCTCGCGCTGCGCCAGCTTCTCGGCGGGCGCGAGCGTGCGGCTCTTGATCTCGACCAGCGTGGCCGCCATCACCAGGAACTCGCCGGCGACGTCGATGTCGATGGTGTCGAGCTGCTTCAGGAACGCGAAGTACTGGTCGGTGATCGCGGCGATCGGAATGTCGACGACGTCGACCTCCGCGCGGCGGATCAGGAAGAGCAGGAGGTCGAGCGGACCCTGGAAGCGGTCGAGGCGGACCTGGTAGTCGTCCTGGAGGGGCACGCCGGGAGCGTACCGCAGGCCCGGTAAACTTCCGAAATGGAACCGCACCCGGCCCCTGCCCGACCCGTGCCCGCCGACCGCGACGAGCCCGGGTTCGTTCGAGAGGCGATGCTCGCCGAGGCCGATGCCGTCCGCCGGGCCGCCGAGCGCGCCTCGGGCGAGGACTCCGCCCGCTGGGCCGAGGCCGTCGGCATGCTCGACGCGTGCACCGGGCACGTCGTGGTCTGCGGGATGGGCAAGAGCGGGCTGGTCGGCGCGAAGATCGCCGCGACCATGTCGAGCCTGGGCCTGCCTGCGCATTTCATGCACCCGAGCGAGGCGCTCCACGGCGACCTCGGCCGCGTGCGGGCGGGCGACGTGGCGGTCCTCCTGAGCTATTCGGGCGGCACGGAGGAGCTGGTGAACCTTGCCGCCATCCTGCGCACCGACGGCATCCGGCGCGTCGGGATCAGCTGCAACCACGGCACGCACCTGGCCCGGCTGACGGACGTCCACCTGGCGATCGGCGACGTGGTCGAGGCGTGCCCCCTGAACCTGGCGCCGACGGCGAGCACCACCGCGATGCTCGCCATGGGCGATGCGCT
>CAYSFS010000244.1:0-2077 GCA_964430235.1 uncultured Chitinophaga sp.
TCTGCTCCATGAGCGTGCGGTCGGCGTCGGCGTCGCGCCGGAACACCCAGTCGACGGCCTGCACCAGCGCCAGCCCTCGCGCGGCGCGCACGAAGGGCAGCACGCCCGAAGGCAGCGTGCCCGACGAGTTGATCGACGCCGTCCCGTAGGCGCCGAAGAACTCGTTGTTCCCGACGTACAGCACGAAGAGGTCCGGCTGGTACGCGAGCGCCTCGCGCGCCATGTACACGATCGGGAAGCTCGCGACGGCCGTCGTGCCGAGGTCGACCACCTCGACGTCGCGGCCCGGCCACGCGTCCTCGAGCATCGCCTCGAGGAACGACGCGATCGACAGGTTGCGCGGCTGCGGGTAGCCCTTCGCCGCCGACTCGCCGAAGAGGAACACGCGCACGGTGTTCGCGGGCTTCGGCATGCGGAAGGACGTCTGGTCGGCGTAGCCCGGGCGCGTGGGGTTCGCGAAGAAGTAGGGCCGCGACGCGTCGGGCTCGACCATGCACAGCGTGCTTCCGGGCTCGACCTCGCCGACCGCGCGGATGAACGCGGGGTAGCCGCCCCAGCCGAAGAGGCGCAGGACGACCTCGACGACACCCAGGGCGACCACCGGGATCGCGAGCGTGATCGCCAGGAAGAGCGATCGCTTCCAGCGCGGCAGCGGGGTGCTCGGCGCGGCGTCCGGCATGCGGTCAGAACTGCCTCGCCGGGTCGTGCGGCGCCTGCGGGAGCGGGTGCCACCGAGTGGTGCGCGCGTCGCCGCGCACGTCGAGCCGGTCGCGCCCCGCGAGCCGCGCGACGAGCGCCATCGGCGTGATCACGCCGTAGAAGACGACGGCCAGCGCGGCGGTGCCCAGCATGGTGCCCACGAGCCACGCGAACCCCATCCACGCCAGGTACACGGGGCGGCCGAGCCGGCTGCCGGTGCCCGCGGTGACGAGCGCCGCGAGCCCGAAGCCCCACATGAAGGGCGCGAGCCCCTGCCCCGCGCGGAACACGCCCCAGTCGACGAACCGGAACAGCGAGCCCGCGACGGCCATGGCCACGGCCATGGTGATGCCCCACTTCCGGAGCGCGCGTCGGTCGGGATGCCAGTCGATGGTGATCACGTGCGGGTTCAGAAGAGCGTGTAGATGAAGGGCGCGGCCTGCGTGCCCCCCAGGATGATGAGGAGCCCCGCCAGGAGCAGGACCACGATGATGGGCGCGAGCATCCATGCCTTGTGCGCGCGCACGAACGCGAAGAGCTCGGAGACGAACGATGCGCGTGCCATGGTTGGTTGATCGGGCGTCAGGCGGGGGCGGCTTCAGTCCGGGCGGAAGGAACGCTTGTACGCCTCGGCGCCGGCCATCGCGGGCTGGCGCTCCTTGCGCATGAGGTGGTTGCCGACCACCAGCGCGTCCATGTCGGTGTACATGAAGCAGCGGTAGGCGTCGGCCGGGTCGTGGACGATGGGCTCGCCTCGGATGTTGAAGCTCGTGTTGACGAGCACCGGGCATCCCGTGCGGCGCTCGAAGGCGCACAGGATCGCGTGGAACCGCGGCGCGCGGTCGGCCGACACGGTCTGCACGCGCGCCGACCCGTCGACGTGCGTGATCGCGGGCACGTCGCCCGCCACGGCCTTGAGCTTCTCGAGCCCGCGCGCCGCCGCCGCGGCGCCGGCGTCCCCGCGGTGCGCCGCGGCGACCGGCGCCACCAGCAGCATGTAGGGACTCTCGGCCTCGAGGTCGAACCATTCGCGTTGGCGGCCCTCGACGACCGCGGGCGCGAACGGGCGGAACGACTCGCGGAACTTGATGGCCACGTTCATGCGCCGCTGCATCGACGGGTCGCGAGGGTCGCCGAGGATCGACCGGTTGCCGAGGGCGCGCGGCCCGAACTCGGCGCGCCCGTCGAAGTGGCCCACGATGCGGCCCGCGGCCAGCTCCGCGGCCACCGCCTCCGCGAGCGCGTCGTCGGTGAGCGTCTCGCGCACCGCGCCCATGCGGTCGAGCGCGGCGACGACGGCCGCGTCGTCGTACGCGGGCCCGAGCAGCGACCCGCGCTGCGAGTCGCGCGGGTCGGGCACGCGCGGGTTCCCGAGGTG
>CAYSFS010000245.1:0-2052 GCA_964430235.1 uncultured Chitinophaga sp.
CGTCGAGCGCTTCCAGCGCAAGTTCAGCGGCGACTACTTCAAGAAGGACGGCGACAAGAAGGCCGCCCCCGCCAAGAAGTAGGACATCCACGGATCACCGCACGACCGCGCCCCGACGGGCGCGGTTGTTCGTTTTGCGAACCGCGCGCCCGCGGGTTGACCCCGCACGCGACCCGCCCCTTCCCCGGCCACGCCCATGACCGACGCCCTTCCCGAGAACCTCCGCCGCACGCTCGACGGCATGGCGAACGAGTTCCATGCCGCCGGCGAGGCGATGCTGGACCCGGCCGCGCTGGCCGACCACCGGCGGGTGCGCGCCCTGACGGCCAAGCGGCTGGCGCTCGAGCCGGTGGTGTCGCGGTGGGAGGCGTGGAAGGCGCTGGAGCGCGAGGCCGGGGAGCTCGCCGGGTTCGCCGCGGGCGGCGACGCCGAGCTCGCCGCCATGGCGCGCGCCGAGCTGCCGGGGGTGCGCGCCCGCGCGGACGCGTCGATGGAGGAGATCCAGCGGCGCCTGGTGACGAGCGACGACGAGCGCGTGGGCGCGGTGATCCTCGAGGTGCGGTCGGGGGTCGGCGGCGACGAGGCCGCGTTGTGGGCGGGCGACCTGGTGGAGATGTACCGCCGCTACGCGCAGCGGCGCGGGTGGTCGTGGGAGGAGATGGACGTGCGCCCCGGAGACGCGGGCGGCGTGACGCAGGCGATCGTCGAGGTCGAGGGCCCCGGCGTGTGGAGCGCGCTCGGCTACGAGGCGGGCACGCACCAGGTGAAGCGCGTGCCCGCGACCGAGGCGCAGGGGCGCGTGCACACCTCGACCGCGACGGTGGCGGTGCTCGCCGAGCCCGAGGAGGTCGACTCCGCGGTCGACCCGGCCGAGGTGAAGGAGATCATGACCACCGCGCAGGGCCCCGGCGGGCAGAACGTGAACAAGGTGGCGACCGCGGTGCACCTCATCCACCTGCCGACGGGGATCGAGGTTCGCATGCAGGAGACGCGCAGCCAGCTGCAGAACCGGGACAAGGCGTGGCGGCTGCTGCGGGCCCGCGTGCACGAGGCGCGCAAGGCCGCCGCCGACGCCGCGCGCAGCGCCGAGCGCCGCGGCATGATGGGAAGCGGCAGCCGGGCGGAGAAGATCCGCACCTACCGCTGGAAGGAGGCCGTGGCGGTGGACCACCGCATCGACGAGTCCTTCGCGCTCGATTCCCTGCTTTCCGGGGACATGGACCCGGCGATCGACGCGCTGCGCCGCCGGGACGTGGCCGAGCGGCTCGCGCGGCTCTGAGGCGGGCGGGCGGCGCGCCCCGGCCGCGCGGTGCGGGCGTCAGTGGGGCATCGGGAAGCGCGTGCAGAACTCGCGGATCTCGCCGCGCACCGAGGCGCACTCGGCGGCGTCGCCCTTGGAGCCCATCACGCGGTCGAGCCAGCCCGCGACCCGCACCATCTCGGGCTCGCGCAGGCCGCGCGAGGTGAGCGCGGGCGTGCCCAGGCGCAGGCCGCTCGTGACCATGGGCGGGCGCGGGTCGTTCGGGATGCCGTTCTTGTTGCAGATGATGCCGGCCGACTCGAGCCACTTCTCGGCGTCGGCCCCGGTGAGGTCGGCGCTGCGCTGGCGCAGGTCGACGAGCATCAGGTGGTTGTCGGTGCCGCCCGTGCACAGGCGGTAACCGCGCTCGGTGAGCGCCGCGGCCAGCGCCTTGGCGTTCGCGACCACCTGCCTGCTGTAGTCGGCGAACTCGGGACGCAGCGCCTCGCCGAAGGCGATCGCCTTCGCCGCGATGATGTGCATGAGCGGTCCGCCCTGGCTGCCGGGAAACACCTTGCGGTCGAGCTTCGTCGCGATCTCGGCGTCGTCCGAGAGGATGAGGCCGCCGCGCGGGCCGCGCAGCGTCTTGTGCGTGGTGGTGGTCACCACGTGCGCGTGCGGGAAGGGGCTGGGGTGCACGCCCGCGGCGACCAGGCCCGCGATGTGCGCGATGTCGGCCATGAGGTACGCGCCCACCGAGTCGGCGATCGCGCGGAAGCGCGCGAAGTCGATGACGCGGGGATACGCGCTGT
>CAYSFS010000246.1:0-2042 GCA_964430235.1 uncultured Chitinophaga sp.
GACAACACGGTGCGGGTGTGGGACGCGTTGGACGCACCCGGTCGAGTGCTCGCCGAGAACCCCACCCTCGCCGCGCGCTTTCGCCCCCAAGGCGAGTTCGAGTCCAAGGCACAGTACCGGGCGCGCCTCGCCGCCGCGGAGCCAGAGTTGCAGCAGGCAATCGCTACCGCTCGGCGCGACTGGGCGGCCCAAGCTGAGGCGCGCGCCGCGCGCGCCCGCGCCGAGGCGGTCCGCGAGGCCGCCGCCCGCGAGGCCCGCATTGTGGCCAGCCGCAAGGCCGTGCAACTCACGGACCCAGTCACCCTCGAGCGCTACGACCCGGACGCGGAGCAGTACCCTGTCGTCGCAGCGGGGGTGCGCACCGTCCTGCGCATCCCCGCCGACGAGGCGCAACTCCTCGCGGAGAACCGCGCGCGCATCGTCGTGGAGGGCATCGAGCAGCTGAATGCCACGTTGACCGGGACCGAGCGCCTGAATCTGCAGCTCGTGCATCCTGTGACGGGCAGGCGCTACCCCATTGGGCCGCAAGTGCAATTGGCGGACGCCCCCGTGGCCGTGGCCAGCGTGAGGGCCCCGGCCGCGCTCGAGATCCTCGACCCCAAGTTCACCGACGCCGACGGCGACAACCGCCTCGGCGCGGGGGAGCGGGCGGTCCTCGAGTTCCGGCTCCGCAACACCGGGCAGGGACCTGCCCAGGGCGTGCGGGTGGTGGGGACGAGCTCGGCGCCGATCGACGGGCTCCGGGCGAGCCTCGGGACCATCGAACCCGGGGCAACGCGCGCGGTGACGCTGACGCTCTCCGGCGGTGCCGAAGTGCAGGACACCACGGCCGTGGTCGCGCTCGACGTCAAGGAAGCCAACGGCTTCGATGCCGCGCCGCTCAACGTGCGCATCCCCACGAAGGCCTTCCGCCCTCCGGTGCTGGTGCTCGCGGGGACCGGCGTGGAAGACGCGCAGGGGCGCGCGATCATCCGCGCGCAACAGCCGGTGACGCTCACCATCCGCGTGCAGAACACGGGGGGTGGCCGCGCCGAGGGCGTGGTGGCGGAGATCGTCGCGGGGACCAACGTGTTTCTTGCGGACAACGCCAGCAACAAGGCCGTGTCGCGCCCCGTGGGCGATCTGGAGCCCGGCGCGTTCCGCGACATCCAGGTGCAGGCCTTCGCCAACGCGCAGGCGGGGCGGACCTTCCCGGTGACCGTCGCGCTCCGTGAGCGGACGGGGCGTTTCGTGCTCGCCGCGAAGGATCTGGGGCTGACGCAGGAGACGCCGCAGCGCACCGTGGCGCAACTGGAGGTCTCCGCGCGCGATCTCCCGCGCACCGATGCGGGCGCTGGGCGCGGGGCGCCCTCCCTAGCATCGGACCTGCTCACCAACATTCCCGCTGCGCGCGCGCGCAACGCCGATGCCGTCGCGGTGATCATCGGGAATCGCACGTATCGCGGCAACACCCCGTCGGTCGCCTTCGCTGCCAACGATGCCGCGGTCGTGCGCCAGTACGCCGAGCGCGCGCTGGGCATCGAGCCGGGCAACATCATCGAACTCACCGATGCCTCGGGCACGGACCTCAACGCGACCTTCGGCCTGCGCGGGAATCCCAACGGCCGTCTTAGGGATCTCGTGAAGCCGGGGGTGAGTGAGGTGTTTGTGTTCTACTCGGGCCACGGCGCACCGGATGCCCGGGCGCAGAAGGCGTATCTCATGCCGGTGGATGCCGACGTGAACCGCCTGGAGCTCACGGCCTACAGCGTCGATGTGCTCTACGAGAATCTCGCGGCGCTCGGCGCGCGGCACGTGACGGTGGTGATGGATGCCTGCTTCTCCGGGGCGACCGGTGGCGGCGAGATGTTGATCACCGAGGCGTCGCCGATCGGCATCGAGGTGCGGGACCCATCCGCGCGCTTTGCGCAGGGGGACGCGACGATCATTGCGGCCGCGCGGGGGCAGGAACTGGCGAACTGGTATCCCGAGCAGCGGCATGGCTTGCTGACCTACTTCTTCCTGAAGGGGCTGCAGGGGGCCGCGGATCAGAATGGTGACCG
>CAYSFS010000247.1:0-2027 GCA_964430235.1 uncultured Chitinophaga sp.
AGCTTCAGCGCGCGGAAGCGGCGGCCGAGCGGCACCTGCCAGTCGCGGTAGTCGATGACCTTGCCGGTCTCGGTGGCGGCGTTGCGCAGGTACTCCGGCAGCACGCTGAGCGCGCGCACCAGCATGGCGCGGTCGCGCACCCAGAACGCGTCGCAGTCGAAGTTCACGAGCATCCACTTGTGGGGGTTGGTGCAGTAGCTGTCGGCGAGCTCGATCCCGTCGTGGATCGCGCGGAACTCCGGGCAGAGCGCGGCGATCCCGAGGTGCGCGGCGTCGACGTGGAGCCATGTTCCGTGCGCGGCGCAGGTCCCGGCGAGCGCGCGCACGGGGTCCACCGCGTGCGTCGAGGTGGTGCCCACCGCGGCCACGCAGAGGAACGGGCGCCGCCCCGCGCGCACATCCTCGCGCACCATCGACGCGAACGCGTCGGGGTCCATCGACCGGTCGGCGCGCACCGGGACGCGTCGCAGGTTCGCGGCGCCGATCCCTGCGATGCGCAGGTCCTTCTCGATGCTGCTGTGGGCCTCGGCGCTGGCGTAGGCGACCAGCGTGCCCGTGCCGCCCGCCGCCTGCAGCCCGCCCCCGGTGCCCGCGAAGCCCGTGGCGCGCTCGCGCGCGGCGACCACGGCGCAGAGCGTGGCGCTGCTCGCGGTGTCCTGGATGACGCCGCCGCCGGCTCCCGAGCTCATGAAGTGCACGGGCAGGCCGAGCATGCCGCACATCCAGTCCATCACGTGGGTCTCGAGCTCGGTGCACGCGGGCGACGTGCTCCACAGCATGCCCTGCACGCCCAGGCCCGCCGAGAGCAGCTCGCCCAGGATGCTCGGGCCCGACGCGTTCGCGGGGAAGTAGCCGAAGAACCCGGGGTGCTGCCAGTGCGTGATGGCGGGCACGATGACGCGGTCGACGTCCGCCGCGATGCGCTCCCACGGCTCGCCGGCGTCGGGCGGCGACGCGGGCAGCCGTGCGCGCACCCAGCCGGGCTCGACCGCCGGCTGCACCGGGAACCGCTCGATGCCCTCGAGGTAGTCCGCGATCCAGTCGACCATGGCATGGCCGTGCTTCCGGAAATCGAACGCCTGCGGCGCCGTGGCGGGCGTTTCGCGGGCGTGCGCCTCGATCGGGGGTTCGTCCGGCATCGGGGGCATTGTCCCCGGGGCGCGCGATGTGGCAAACTGCGGCGGAGGAACCCCATGGCAGATCCCGCTCCGTCGACTTCGTCCGTGTCCGCTCCCGCCCCGTGCTGCATGCCCATGGCATGCGCCGCATGCCCGTGCGCCGATCGGCTCGCGAAGGTCGAGCGCACGGTGGGCCGGCTGCGCCTCTGGCTGCTCGTCGCGCTCGGCGTGCTGATCCTGCTGATCGGCATCGCGATCGGCGCCGGGGGTGCCCGCGACGACATGCGACGCGCCGAGGCCGCGCGCGGGATGCCGCAGGGGCCGGGGCCGATGCCGCCGCACCAGGGGCCGATGGAGCCGGGGGCGGGGCCGCAGGGCCCCATGGCGCCGCCGCAGGGCGGCTGGGGCCCCGATGCCGGGTTCAGGCGTAGTGGCGGCCGAAGCGGTTCGCGATGAAGTCGTCGAAGCGGACGTCCTCGTTGCGCACGAAGCCGTGCTGCGCGAGCTTGCCCTCGCGGAGCAGGTCGAGCACCGCGGTCACGCCGCACGCGGTCGTGATCTGGATGGCCGTCCAGTGGTGGCCGCCGATCTCCTTGTGGCGCACGATCCTCGCGTAGGTCCGCTCGGTGTAGCGCCCGTCGACCGTGCCGGCCGCGCTCACGAAGATCGCCACGATGTCCTGGCGCGTGGTGGGGAGCGCGCGCTCGAACGCGGCCTTCAGCTCGTCGCGGTGCTCGCGGAAGCCGAGGTCCCACAGCAGGAGCTTCAGGATCGCGTTGTGGCCCGGGTAGCGCATCGTCTTGTACGAGAGGTGCTTCACCTTGCCCTCGAGCGTGGCCGCGAAGGTGCCGAGCCCGCCCGACGTGTTGAACGCCTCGAACTCGATGCCGTCGATCGTCATGTGCTCGA
>CAYSFS010000248.1:0-1970 GCA_964430235.1 uncultured Chitinophaga sp.
CGTCCGGGCGATCGCCGAGGAACTCGGAGTCAACCCGAACACCGTCCACAAGGCGGTGACCGAGCTCGAGCGCGACGGCTTGGTCGCCAGCGAGCGCGGACGCGGCATGGTGGTGCGCCCCGGCACCCGGTCGCAGGCGCGGGCGAGCGGCGACGAGGCGGTCGCCCAGCACCTCGAGGCCGCGGCGCGCCTCGCGGTGGCGGCCGGCGTGGCGGCGGAGCGATTCGAGCAACTGGCCCGTCGCGCGCACGCGGCGGCCACCCAGGAAGGAGCCCAGCGATGAACCGGCACCCCCGTCCCCTCTTCGTCCCGTCGCCCCTGGCGCTGCGCTGCAGCGGGCTGCGCGTCCGCTTCGGCGCCATGCGGGCCCTCGACGGCCTGGACCTGGACCTCGCGGCCGGCGACGCCGTCGGCATCGTCGGCCGCAACGGCGCCGGCAAGACGACGCTCTTCCGCTGCATCGTCGGCGCCGAGACGCCTGACGAGGGCTCCGTGTCGAGCGTGCCGGCGATGGACCGGGGCTCCTTCCTCGCGAACGCCGGGTTCGTGCCCGACCAGCTCGGCGCGTACGACTGGATGACCTGCGGGGGTGCGATCGACTTCGTCGCCGCGCTGCAGCCGGCCTTCGACCGCGAATGGAGCGACCGGCTGGTCCGCGCGCTCGCGATCGACCGCGCCGCGCGCGTCGCCGACCTGTCCCGCGGCATGCAGGCGCGGCTCGCGTTCGTGCTCGGGCTCTCGCATCGGCCAGGGTTGGTCCTGCTCGACGAGCCGTTGCTCGGGGTCGACGTCGTCACGCACGACGCCGTGCTCGAGATGCTCGCCGGCCTTCGCGCGGAGACCGGTTGCACGCTGCTCGTCGCCTCGCACCAGCTCGGGGACCTCGCGCGGCTGACGGACCGGGTGGCCTTCATGGACCACGGGCGCATCCAGGCGTCGGTGGACACCGAGTCGCTGACCGGCGGTACCTGCAGGCTGACCGTCCGCGGCGTTCCCGAGGGATGGGAACCGGCGATGCCGCGAATCCTGGCGCGCCGGCAGTCCGATGCGACGGTCGTGACCGTCGAGGGCGACGGCCACGCGATCGCGGCGGAGATCCGCCGGGCGCATGCCGGCGCGGAAGTGGACGTGACCGTGCTCTCGATCAACGAGGCGTGCGCCGACCGGTTGCGCGCCATGGAGGGAACCTGACATGTTCGACGCGAACGCGACCGTGAACCCGGCCATGAGCCCGATCCATGCAGGCGCCGTTCGGTCGCCGCGCATCTCGCGGTGGACGGTGATGCGAACGCTCCTCGCGAAGGACGTCCGTGCGGCGATCGTTCCGATCTCGGTCGTCGCGCTGCTCGGTGCGCTGCAGGCGGTCGGGTTCGCCGTGGACTTCGGCCTCTCGCTCGACGGCGCGGAAAACGCCGCATGGTCACGCGCCTTTGCGCTGGTGCAGCAGGGCGTGCGGACGGCGAGCTACGCGTGCTGTGCCGTGCTGCCGGCCTGGGTCGCGGTCGAGCTCGCGTTCCTCGAGGCGGGTCCCGGGCGGCGGAGCGTGCTGCCTGCGCTCCCGCCGTCTGCCGCCGAGGTGGTCGCCTCGAAGGTCATCGTCCTGGTCGCCTGCGTGGCGGTGCTGGCGACGAGCGTGTCGTGCGCGTTCTGGTGGTGGAGCCCCGCCGAGCGGGCTTTCGCATCGAACCTGGTCCTGAACGCACCCACCCTCCTCAGCGCCCGCGTGCTGTGGAGCTGGCCGGCTTGCTCGGCGTTCGCCCTGGCGGGGCTTGCCTCGCCCGTCCTCGCGCGTGGCCGCGCGACCGGGTTCGCCGTCGCGATCGGCGGTCCCGCGGCGGTCTTCGGCGCTTCCTGGGCGGCCGGCGCAGGGGGCGCATGGTCCGCGGCGATCGCGTGGCTCGCGTGCGCCGCGTCCGCGTGGCTGGCCCGCGGCGCGGTGTCGGGCGCGACGACCGGCGACGTCCGCCGCC
>CAYSFS010000249.1:0-1963 GCA_964430235.1 uncultured Chitinophaga sp.
TCACCCTCGCGTAACCCCCCAAACGCAGCGTGGTTGTGCCGCTCGGTGCGAGCGAACACAACCACGTGCGTTCTTCTTCAGTGGGCGGAGAGGGTTCGACGCCCGCGAAGCGGGCGCCGCAATCCCGGCGCGGCGCAGCCGCGCGCGGACCGGCGCAGCCGGGACGCCCTCCGCCCTTAAAGCGAAGGAGCACGCTCGCCGAAGGCGACCGTGCTCCTGAGCGCAGTGGGCGGAGAGGGATTCGAACCCCCGTAGGCATAAGCCAGCAGATTTACAGTCTGCCCTCGTTGGCCACTTGAGTATCCGCCCGAACCGGGTTGTCGCCCGGCGGTCCGGGCATGCCGCCCGGGTTCGCCGGACGGGACGGAAATCATAGCAGGTGCCTCAGGGAGCCCGACCGGCCCGGTCGAGCGCGCCCCCGCCCCGCGAAAGCCGCCGACCGGACTTGAACCGGCAACCTCGAGATTACAAATCACGTGCTCTGCCAATTGAGCTACGGCGGCGTGCGTCCGCAGTGTAGTCCCCGCGTCCTACGCTGATCCCATGCCCGCCCCGCGCACCACGCCCGTCGCGCTCACCGTCGCCGGATCCGACCCCTCGGGCGGCGCCGGGCTGCAGGCCGACCTCAAGGTCTTCCACCGCCACGGCGTCTACGGCGCGAGCGTCGTCACGCTGCTCACGGTGCAGAACACGCGCTCCGTGCGCGCCGTGAAGCTCGAGGACCCCGGCTTCGTCGTCGCGCAGCTCGACGCGGTGCTCGACGACGTCCCGCCCTCCGCCGCGAAGACGGGCGCCCTCGGCGGGACCGCCATCATCGAGGCGATCGCCGAGCGCGCCGCCGACTTCGACTTTCCCCTCGTCGTCGACCCCGTCATGGTGAGCAAGCACGGCGCGCCGCTCATGGCCGCCGACGCGGTCGACGCGCTCGTGCGACGCCTGCTTCCGCACGCCGCGCTCGTCACGCCCAACCTGCCCGAGGCCGCGCGCCTGGCCGGCTTCGAGGTCCGCACCGCCTCCGACATGGAGCGCGCGGCGCGAGCGATCGAGTCGCTCGGCGCGCGCGCGGTGCTCGTCAAGGGCGGGCACCTCGAGGGCGACGCGATGGACCTCCTCTGGGCGGACGGGCGCGCCGTGCACATGCCCGGGGAACGCATCGCGAGCGCCCACACCCACGGCACCGGCTGCACGCTGTCCGCCGCCATCACCGCGCGGCTCGCGCGCGGCGAGGCCCTCGGGCACGCCGTCCGCGGCGCGCGCGCGTTCGTGCGCGCGGCCATCGCGAACGCGCCGGGGCTCGGCGGCGGATGCGGCCCGGTGGATCACTTCGCGCCGGTCGACGGCGAGTGATGCGCGCGACACACGCGCCCGTCACCCGCGCCCGGCGGCACGCGTGCGGCGCGCCGCGATCGCGATCAACCCCACGTCCGACGGCGAGATGCCGGCAAGCCGCCCCGCCTGGCCGAGCGTCGCGGGCCGGAACTTGCGAAGCGCCTCGCGCGCCTCGGTGCGCAGCCCCGTGATCGCGTCAGGGTCGAGCGACTCGGGGATCGGCGACCGCTCGCCCTCGGCGTTGCGCTTGGCCTCGGCACGCGCGCGCGCCACGTAGCCCTCGTAGCGCAGGTCGGTCACCACGCGGTCCACCAGCGCGGCGTCCGCCGCATGGCCCGACGCGCGCAGGTCGCGCACCACCTCGGCCACGGGCACGTCGGTGCGCCGCGCGCGGTCGTGCAATCGCTCGGGCGCGCCGCCCGCGCCGCCCGCCGCGGGCACGCGCGTCTCCCGCAGCGCGGCGCGGATCGCCTCCAGCGACTCCATGCGCGCGCGGAACGCGCCCATGCGCACCCCGCACGCCAGCCCCCACTCCGCGGCCAGGGGCGTCAGCCGCTCGTCGGCGTTGTCCGCGCGCAGGAGCAGCCGGTGCTCCGCGCGGCTCGTGAACATCCGGTACGGCTCGCGCGGAACG
>CAYSFS010000250.1:0-1940 GCA_964430235.1 uncultured Chitinophaga sp.
TCCGGCGGGTTCGTCGACGAGACCCGGCTCGGCGGCAGCACGGCCACATCGTCGCCGACCGATGCGCAGGCCTCGGCAACCCCTTCGAGTCGAAGCCGGTACTCGGGCGCGTCGCAACCGGAGCCCGTCACCGGCTCAAGCGCCCGCACGACGACGGCATGCTCGCCGGCCGGAAGGCAGAACGTCGTGGTCGAGCAATACCCGCCGTCAGACGTCGCGTAGCTCGCCTGGCTGCACAGCAGCTGGTCGCGGACCACGACCACCGCAGGGACATCCGCGCTGCACTCGATGGTGACGCGCGTTCCCTCCGCAAGCGACAACAGGTACCAGTCACGGTCTTGCTGCGCCCCGGGGGCCGTGATCGCCAGCGTGCCCGTCACCACGTCGCCGAGCGCGATCGCCGAGAACCCCGTGCCGGTCGAGCATCCACCGTTGACGTCGGCCCCGCAGGCCTCGCCATCGCTTCGGGTCGCCGGAAGGACGTCGCACCCGGGCACCGTGATCGTCACGGTTCCGGCCGGGAAGCTCCCGCGCGACATCGACGACACGCGCACGAGGTAGTAGTCGGCACCGTTCACGGTGGCGCTGGCCGTCGCGCAACCGGCGGGTGATCCAAAGCTCTCGGACACCGCACGATTCGGGAGCTGCTCGAGGTCGGACGCATCGACGGATCGGCCGAGGCCGAAGACCTGCAGGTACACGGGTGCGCTCGCCGTGCCGCAGGTCGAGACGACGGCGATGCCGTCCCGCCGCGCCCGGAACCAGTACCAGACGTCCTGGGCCGTGGTCGCCGAGTCACCGAACGCAAGGAACGGGCCGTCCTGCGTCGCGCCCGCGGTGTCGAACGGAAGCGTGGCGGTCTCGGTCACTTCCGTTCCCGTCAGGACAACCCCGGACCCGATGATGGACGCCGCGCAGTCGTTCGCGACGCCGCCGGGCGCGCAGGAGTACTCCCAGGGCATGCTGATCGCGACGCGCCCGGAGCCCGCAGGGGTGCCGATCTCGTTGTCGACGCGAACGAGGTAGGTCCGGCCGGCCACCGCGTCGAAGGCCACGGTGTCCCCGAGGTTCCCGCAGAGATTCTCGAAGTCGCAGCCGACGGATGCGTCACTCAACCGGTCAAAGTCGAAGCTCGCGGGGTCGGTGCCGATGTCATACACCGTCGTGCGGGCGTTGAAGTCGGTGTACCGGCAGGTGTCGACGATCGTCCGGCCGGACTTCGTCGCGGTGAACCTCCACCACAGGCTGTTTCCGCGCATGCCGCAGGTCGCCGGCCCGTCGGGGCGCGCCGAGACCAGCGAGAAGTCGTACGCCCCCGACTCGACGATCTCGGTGGCGCGGGTGGCGCAGTCGTTGGGCGGTCCGCCCGCATCGGGGTTGCAGAAGTAGGTGAAGGGCGCGCAGGCCGCCGAGGCACGCTCGGCGCAGAGGATGTCCCAGGCCACCGAGCAGCAGGTCGGGTCGGTGGCGCACACGGTGGTGCAGCAGCTGGGCGAGGAGCACCCCGGGGCCGCGTGCGGCACGTTGCACGGATCGGTCGACGAGCCGCAGGGATCTCCCGTGGCAGCGGCGATCGACAACGTCACCGAGCCCGCGTCCGTCGGCGAGACGCCCAGGACGCGGATGTAATAGACGCCGAACGGCGAGAAGTCGCTCCAGAACGCCTGCTCGAAGTCGGCCGTGATCGACGCGCCGCCGGCCCCGGCGCACCCCAGCGGGTCGAAGGTCGCGCACCGGAACCGGCTGGAGCACCCACGGCAGCTCTCCGGGGAACTCCCTTCGCACTCGAAGCGATAGATCTCGATGGCGGTGGGGAAGCTCGAGCCGCAGGTGGAGACGGTGTATTGGCCGGAGGCCTCCGGGGGGAACACGAACCAGATGTCCGGGCTCTCGAAGGTGGTGCCGCACTCCGAGAAGTCCTCCGGGAACTCCGCGGTCGC
>CAYSFS010000251.1:0-1933 GCA_964430235.1 uncultured Chitinophaga sp.
TCCACGAAGGCGAGTCGATCCGGGTGTTCCCGATGTCGAACTGGACCGAGCTCGACATCTGGCTCTACGTCTGGAAGCACGGGCTGCCGGTGGTGCCCCTGTACCTGGCGAAGCCGCGGCCGGTGGTCGAGCGCGGAGGCACGCTCATCATGGTGGACGACGAGCGCCTGCCGCTCGAGCCCGGCGAGAGGCCGCGGATGCTGAGCGTCCGCTTCCGCACGCTCGGCTGCTACCCGCTGAGCGGCGCGGTCGAGAGCGAGGCCGACACGCTCGACAAGGTGATCGAGGAGATGCTGCGCGCGCGCACCAGCGAGCGGCAGGGGCGCCTCATCGACCACGACCAGTCGGGCAGCATGGAGGAGAAGAAGCGGGAGGGCTACTTCTGATGGCCTTCGCGGATCTCAAGGAGGGCGAGCGGCTGCGCGAGTACCTCGAGCGCTACGAGCGCACCGAGCTGCTGCGGTTCCTCACGTGCGGAAGCGTCGACGACGGCAAGAGCACGCTCATCGGGCGGCTGCTGCACGACACGGGCCGCATCTACGAGGACCACCTGGCCGCGCTCGAGCGCGACAGCAAGGTGCACGGCACCACGGGGGGCGGGCTCGACCTGGCGCTCGCGACCGACGGGCTGAAGGCCGAGCGCGAGCAAGGCATCACGATCGACGTCGCGTGGCGCTACTTCGCCACCGCCAGGCGCAGCTTCATCATCGCCGACTGCCCGGGCCACGAGCAGTACACGCGCAACATGGCGACCGGAGCCAGCCACTGCCAGCTGGCCATCAGCCTGATCGACGCGCGCAAGGGCGTGACCACGCAGACCCGGCGGCATGCGTTCATCGCCAGCCTCCTGGGCATCCGCCACGTGGTGGCCGCGGTGAACAAGATGGACCTCGTGGGCTGGAGCGAGGAACGCTTCCGCGAGATCGAGCGCGAGTTCCTGGAGTACTGCGCGCGCATCGGGATCGAGCGGCCCACGGCCGTGCCGATCAGCGCCCTGCAGGGCGACAACGTGGTGCGCCGCGGCGCGAACGGCCCGTGGTACCAGGGGCCGCCGGTGCTCGAATTGCTCGAGACCGTCCCGGTGGACCGGCCGAACCCGGACGCGCCCTTCCGGCTGCCCGTGCAGTGCGTGATCCGCCCCGACCTCGACTTCCGCGGGTTCGCGGGGCAGATCGCGGGCGGCAGCGTGCGCCCCGGCGACCGCGTGCGCGTGCTGCCCGGCGGCCGCGAGACGCGGGTCAAGCGCATCGCGCGCGCGGCCGAGGACGGCGGCGACCTGGCGTACGCGGCGGCCCCGCAGAGCGTGGTGATCACCCTGGCCGACGAGGTCGACTGCAGCCGCGGCGACGTGATCGCGTGCGTGGGCGACGGGCCCGAGCCGACCCTCGGCATCGAGTGCGACATGGTGTGGATGCAGGAGCAGCCCTTGGTGCCGGGGCAGCGTTACCTGCTGCGCACCGGCGCGAAGACCGTGCCGTGCACGGTGCGCCGCGTCCGGTGGCGCATGGACGTGGACGCGCTCACCACGCACCCCACCGAGACGCTGGCGCTCAACGAGATCGGGCGCGTGCAGCTCGAGTGCGAGGAGCGCGTGACGGTGGACGGCTACCGCGACTGCCACGGGACGGGCGCGCTGGTGCTGGTCGACCGCATGACCCACGCGACGAGCGGCGCCGGCATGGTGCGCCTGCCCACCGAGATCGGCGCGCGGCGGGCGCACTGGGAGACCCAGGCGCTGCAGACGCTCGAGCGCGCGGACGCCAAGCCGAGCCTGGTGACGCCCGAGGAGCGCGCGGCGCGGTGGCGCCATGCGCCGCGGACCGTGCTCATCTACGGGCCGCCGAAGTCCGGCAAGACGCAGGCGGCGCTCGAACTCGAGCGCAGGCTCTTTGACGAGGGCGCGGCGGTCGTGGTGCTCGACGGCCAGGCGTTG
>CAYSFS010000252.1:0-1915 GCA_964430235.1 uncultured Chitinophaga sp.
CTTCTTAGCCTCGACCACACACCCGAACGACCCGCAGCCCAGCACGCGCCCGAGCTTGACGCCGAGGTCGTGCTCAAGCGCTGCCCGCCGCGTGCGCAGGTAGTCGCTGACCCAACTCACGGCGCCTCGCAGGAGCGAGCTGCCTCACAGCTGCTCGCCTGCTGCACGCAGGCCGTGTCGAGCCCGATGCCCGCCTCGCCGACGTGCAGGCAGACGTCCTCGCACGTCTTGCCCTCAGCGGTAGGCTGCCCTTCCTCGCAGCCCATCTCACGCCAGCGCGCGCACGCCGCAGAGCAACTCGCCGGCGTCTCGGCAGGCTGCGGCACAGGCGTCGGGGAGCAGGAGAGCGCGAGCAGTAGGATCAGGTGTCGATAGCCCATGCTGAAAGACTCCTTCGGACGAAACTCTCACCCACGAGGATCTTCCCGCCACGCCACTGCTCACCCCAGCTGTTGACGAGGTGGAAGCGGCCTCGCTTGTCGTAACCGGTCAGCAGCATGGCGTGCCCGCCTGCTCCGCCAGCCGTGTCGTCAACGTAGGAAGGGCCGTCGGCGTCGAGGAACGCCTTGTCGACGTTGAGCCCGATGACCACGGGGCGGCGGGCGGCGAGCGCCCGTCGGATCTCCTCGACGTCCACGACCCGGTAGTAGCCACGCAGACCGCGGTAGTCGGCGGCGGCGCGGTAGGCAAGCCACGAGGGACGGGCGGCGTGCGAGGACGTGAGCGGCCACTGCGACTCAGGGCACACGCCCAGGTGCATGAGTTGCTTCATGACCGAGCGCAGCGTGGTGCCGCTGTCGGTGACGGCCTTGTCGCCCGGGCGGTCAGCTCGACGGCCGTTGTAGTAGAGGAACAGCGGCGAGAGCGGCGGCACGTCGCGGCCGTCCACTGCAAACGCGACCCGCAGCCCCTGTGCTGTGGAGCAGCCGGCGCACGAGCCGACACTGCCCTGGTCGAAGATGGGGAAGCGCGCATCCCAGAGGTCGATCTGCTCGGGGAGCGTGCCGTACGCGAAGCCCACCCGCTCGAGCAGGGTCGAGCAGGCGAGGTCGCGGCTGTCCACGCCGCAGGGTTGATAGCCCAGACCCACCTTGCGTGGGAACAGCCGCGACCAGAAGCTCACTTCGCCGCCTTTGCCCGCGCGCCGACGGGGCTCTCGTCGAGGGTGGCCTTCTGCGAGAGCAGCAGGTCAATGAACGGCTTGAGGTCCTCGTGCGTCTCGCAGAACTTCCGACCCGCGTCTTCCCACGAGATGCCCACGCGCTCGGCGTAGTAGTCCCGGCAAAGATCGGCAGCGAGGTCGCTGGCGCTGCGCACCGCAGCCCGCGGCAGGCAGGACGTCAGCACGGCCGCGAGCACCGCGCAGGCTAGTGCGGCGCGCTTCACGCGGTCACCTGCCGCACTAGGCAGGCGGTCGCGAGCCAACGCTGGCCGTTGGAGGAGCCAACGAGGGCGTAGTCGACCACGTTGCAGGCGGCGCTGCTGATCGGGACACCAGCGTCCTTGGCCGCGGCGATGGCAGTGGCGAGCGCCGCGTTCGCCTCCTGAGCCGTACCGCCTTCGGCGACGAGGATGCGCGACAGATTCGCCGTGTTCACAGCGGAAGCAAACGTACTCAGTAAGACTGGCGTCTGGACGGTGCCAGCACCGCTGAATGTCTGCAGGAACGGTGAGCCGTAGAGCACAGTGCAAGCGAACTGCGACCCGTCGCCGGCGCCGCCGACGAACGCGCCGAGGAAGGTGTTGTTGGGGCCTGGCGTCGTTGCGAGCTCGGCCATGAGCTCGTCGATCTTGGCTTGCAAATCGGCTCCGTTGCCGGACTGGACGGACGCGATGGTGGGGGCAGTTGCGTTCGATGAAGAGTTGAGCATGGACGACCTTACTTTGACGGCCGCCGACCGTGGCGGCTCACGGC
>CAYSFS010000253.1:0-1824 GCA_964430235.1 uncultured Chitinophaga sp.
TGCTCGGCATCCGCCGACTTCATCGGGTGGACGGCCACGCACCGGGCAACCTCGGGCGGGACCATCGTGAACGTGTTCGCCGTGACCACGAGCGCCAACGATCGCCTGGTGAACGTGTACGGAGGCCGGCCGTCGAACCCCGGCTTCATCACGACCGACGCCCCGGGCGGGTTCCTTCAGGGTGCGGGCGCGCAGGGCGCGTTCCGCCCGGACGGCGGCCAGTCGTGGGACGCTGCCGACAGCTTCCTGACCATCGGCGGAGGATTCGACGCCTCGACGGGCGCATGGACCGCCAACGGCGCGACGCTTGGGGACCCGGGCTGGCTCTATGCGGACTCGGACGGGTCGACGTCAGACGGGTTCGGCACCCTGCCCACGGCGCCGGGAGCGGCAAACCCGTGGACGAATGCCATCCCCTCGGGCGCCGGCTGGTACGCGCTCGGGACGGGCGCGGTCGCACGGAGCCTCGCGTCACTGTCGTCCGACCGGCTCCCGCACGCGCAGGTGGGCGGCGTCCGCTACGGGGCGTCGAGCAACGCGGCGGCATCCGGCGAGTTCGGCATGCTCGTGGCGCAGCTCTTCGTGGCGGAGTTGCACCAGTCCAAGATCATGTGGAACATGGGCGCCACCATCCGCCGCGCGAACGGCACGGTGCAGCAAGGCGAGTTCGCGTTCACGATCACGCAGGTTCCTGCGCCGGGCGTGGCGGCGCTCGTCGCCTGCGCGGGAGCATGGCCGGCCTCGCGCCGCAGGCGTCGCTGAGCGCCGATACCCTCCGTGCATGGGCATTCAGCGCCTCGCGACGCTCGCGTTCGCCTCGGGATCGGTCTCGCTCGCTTCCCCCGACGCGGCCTCGGCCGTCGGCGCGGGCGAGCCCATCACCGTCTTCACCGCGAGGCAGGTCGTCACCATGGACCCGGGCTGGCCCGCGGGCACCGCGGTGGCCGTGCGCGACGGCAAGGTCCTTTCGGTGGGCCGGTCCATGGAGGACCTCGCGCCATGGCTCGATGCCGCGCGGCGCGACGGCACCGCGGTCACGCTCGACGACACCTTCAAGGACCTCGTGCTGGTCCCCGGCTTCGTCGAGGCGCACGGGCACCCGCTGATCGGCGCCATCGCGCTGTCGATGCCGAGCCTCTCGCACTTCCCGCAGCAGAATCCCTACGGCCCCGAGATCCCGGGCATCAAGGACGTCGCCGCGGTCGAGCAGGCCATCACGGCCCACCTCGCGAGCCATCCCGCCGACGGACGGGCAACGGTCTTCTGGGGCTACGACGTCGCCGCGATGGGACGCCACCTCGACCGGGCGTTCCTCGACCGCGTGGCCGGCGACCGAGCGGTGTGGGTCTGGGATGCCTCCGAGCACTTCGTGTACGGGTCGAGCGCCGCCCTGAGGCAGCGCGGCGTCACGCGCAACGACCTCGCGGTCAACGGCGTGATGGCCGGCCCCGACGGCGAGCCGAACGGGCAGTTCCTCGGCGCCACCGCAGCCAGCTGGGTGCTGGGACCGGAGATGGCGCGGATGCTCACCCCGTCGGACATCACGCCGATCATGAAGTACCTGGTCGACCTGGGCTGGAGGAACGGCATCACCACCACCAGCGACATGTCGCTCGGCATGCTGTTCGGGATCGACCGCGACCTCGAGTGCTCCAAGGCATTCTTCCGCGGCCCGCACGCCCCGCTCCGGTGCGTCACGGTCATCGCGGCCGACGTCGCCGTGCGCGACAAGGGCGC
This sequence comes from uncultured Chitinophaga sp., assembly GCA_964430235.1. Classification (GTDB taxonomy): domain Bacteria; phylum Planctomycetota; class Phycisphaerae; order Phycisphaerales; family SM1A02; genus UBA966. The sequence continues at coordinate 1,738 of CAYSFS010000253.1, forward strand.
CGACGCGGTGGCCTTCGTGAAGGGGCTCGAGGCGCAGGCCGACGACAAGCTCATGTTCGCCGGCGTGAAGTTCTTCGCCGACGATTC
>CAYSFS010000254.1:0-1791 GCA_964430235.1 uncultured Chitinophaga sp.
GTAGCACAACTGACTCTGACTCAGTTTGTCTAGGTTCGAATCCTAGATCCCCAGTTTCGACGCACGCGCCCGGCCCCGCGCCGGGCGCGTGCTCGTTTGCGCGATACCGTTCCGGCGTGAGCGCGCCCCGCGTCGTCAGCCTGCTGCCCTCGGCCACCGAGCTGCTGTTCGCGGCGGGGGGCGGTCACCTGCTCGTCGGTCGAAGCCACGAATGCGACTGGCCGGCCGCGGCGGCGCACGCGCCGGTCCTCACCGCGGCACGCATCGCGCACACCGCCGACGCCGACGCCATCGACCGCGCCGTGCGAGAGGCCATGCGGTCCGGTGCGTCGCTCTACGCGCTCGACGAGGCGCGCCTGGCGGCGCTGGCCCCGGACGTGATCCTCACGCAGGACCTCTGCGACGTCTGCAGCATCGACCTGCGCACGGTCGAGCGCGTGGCGCGCGCCCTCCCCTCGCGCCCGCAGGTCGTCAACCTGAACCCGACCACCGTGTGGCAGGTGCTCGACGACCTCCTTCGCGTCGGCGAGGCCGTGGGGTGCGCCGACGCCGCGCGTGCCGCGGCAACCGCGCTCCGGGACCGCCTGTGGACCGCCGCCGAGCTGGCCGTGCCTTTCGTCGACGGCCCGAGCGTGCTCTTCCTCGAGTGGACCGACCCGCCGTTCGTGGGCGGCCACTGGACGCCCGAGCTGGTCGCGATGGCGGGCGGCCGGCACCCGCTGAACGCGGCCGGCGCCAAGAGCCGCGTCGCCACGCCCGACGAGATCGCGGCGAGCGAGCCCGGTCGCGTGCTGATCGCGCCCTGCGGCTTCCCGCTGCCTGCGGTGCGCGACGCGGTGCGCGCCCTCGACGGCGTCGAATGGTGGGAGGCGCTCGGACCCGTGCGCGAGGCCCGCGCCGCGGCCGCGCGCGGCGAGCCGTGCGACCGCGTGATGCTGGTGGACGGAAACCAGATGTTCAACCGCCCGGGACCGAGGCTGGTCGACGCGCTCGAGTGGCTCGTCGGCTGGCTGAACGACCGGCCCGAGGCGGTGCCGGCGGGGTTCCCGGCGGAGGCATGGCGGGCGGGCCCGCACGCTGCCTGAACGGCAGTCCCCCCCCGTGCGCCCCGGCCAACGCTGCACCTGCGTGCGCGCCGCCCGCCCGCGATGCCGGGAGATTTCCGGCCCCGCCCGCCGCCGCGCCCGGCACGCCGCTTGCATCCCTTCCGGTCCATGAACCCCGAACGATTCACCCACGCCGCGCAGGAGGCGCTGCAGTCCGGCCAGTCGATGGCCGCCACCGCCGGCCACGCGGAGTACTCCCCGGTGCACCTGCTGTCGGCGCTCGTCGCCGATGCACGGTCGCCCGGCGCCGCGATCCTCGAGCGCGCGGGCGTCGACCCGCGGCGCCTGCGCGACGTCGCCGCCGCCGAGCTCAAGCGCATGCCCACGGTCAGCGGCACGCAGCCGCGGCCGGGCGCGCAGCTCTCGCAGGCGCTCACCGACGCCGAGCGCGCCTCGCAGTCGATGAAGGACGCGTATGTTTCGGCCGAGCACCTGCTGCTCGGGCTCGCGTCGGCCGCGGGCCCCGCCAAGGCCGCGCTGCAGGCCGTCGGTGCCGACGAACGGAAGCTGAAGACCGCCATCCAGGAGATCCGCGCCGCAAGCGGAGTGACCACCGTGAACGACCCGAACGCCGAGCAGACCATGGAGAGCCTGAAGAAGTACGGGATCGACCTGACCGACAAGGCGCGGTCGGGCAAGCTCGACCCCGTGATCGGCCGCGACGAGGAGATCCGCCGCTGCATGC
>CAYSFS010000255.1:0-1789 GCA_964430235.1 uncultured Chitinophaga sp.
GCGTATTTTCATGGCAGGCCCCGCGTCCTCCTCGCCATGTCGGGCGGCGTCGACTCGTCGGTGGCCGCCGCGCTGCTCCGCCGCGCGGGCCACGACGTGGTCGGGGTGTTCATGCGGCTCGGGAGCCCCGGCGAGACGCTCGACGGGATGATTCCCGGCGACGCGGAGGGCGCGACGGCGTGCGCCGCTCCCGGCGGCGCGGGCGTCCCGCTCCGCATCGGCCACCAGGGCTGCTGCTCGATCAACGACGCGGCCGACGCGCGCCTCGTCGCGGCGCACCTGGGCATCCCGTTCTACGTGGCGAACTTCAAGAAGGACTTCGGCCGCATCGTCGACTACTTCGTCGGCGAGTACAACGCCGGACGCACGCCGAACCCGTGCGTCCGCTGCAACGACTGGCTGAAGTTCGGCAAGCTCCACGACTACGCGCGCCAGATCGACGCCGACTTCGTCGCCAGCGGCCACTACGCCCGCATCGAGCCGGACGGGCAGGGTGGCCACGCGCTGCTGCGCGGCCTCGACCGCGACAAGGACCAGAGCTACGTGCTCTTCGGCGCGCCGCGCGGGCGCCTCGCGCGGATGCTGCTTCCCGTCGGAGCGATGCGCAAGGCCGAGGTCCGCGCGCTGGCGCGCGAGCTGGGCCTGCCCGTCTTCGACAAGCCCGACTCGCAGGAGATCTGCTTCGTCCCCGACAACGACTACGCCGGCCTCGTCGCGCGCCGCGCGCCCGAGGCGGTGCGGCCGGGATCGATCGTCGACCTGTCCGGCCGCATCCTCGGCGAGCACCCGGGACACCAGCACTTCACCGTCGGGCAGCGCAAGGGCGTGCGCGTCGCGTTGGGCGAGCCCGTGTACGTGGTGCGCAAGGACGCGGCGACCAATACCGTGACGGTGGGCCCGCGCGAGGCGCTGCTGGCCGCGGGGTGCGTCGCGCGCGACTGCAACTGGCTCGTCGAGCCGCACGAGGGATGGCGCCGATGCGAGGCGAAGATCCGCTACAACGCGGATCCGGTCGCGGCGGAGGTGCGCGCGGTGGACACGCCGGGCGCGGGCGCCCGCGGCGCCGCCGACGCGCAGCCCGGCCTCGAGGTCCGCTTCGACGAGCCGCAGGCCGCGGTCGCGCCGGGGCAGGCCGTCGTGTGCTTCGACGGCGACCGCGTGACGTGCGGCGGGTGGATCGGCTGAAGTACGATCCCGCGCCACATGGCGAACCTCACCATCGACGTCGCGAAGACCCTGGGACCCGAGGCCGACGGCCTCCTCACGCACGCCGCGAAGGTGGCGAAGTCGACCCTTCACCTGCCCGGGCCCGACTTCGTCGACCGCGCCTTCGGCCCGTCCGACCGCAGCCCGCAGGTGCTCGCGAGCCTGCAGCGCATCTACGGCCACGGCCGCCTCGGCGGCACGGGCTACATGAGCATCCTGCCGGTCGACCAGGGCATCGAGCACTCGGCCGGCGCGAGCTTCGCGAAGAACCCCGCGTACTTCGACGGGGAGAACATCGTGAAGCTCGCGGTCGAGGGCGGCTGCAACGCGGTGGCCAGCACGTTCGGCGTGCTCGCGAGCGTGAGCCGCCGCTACGCGCACCGCATCCCGTTCATGGTGAAGTACACCCACAACGAGCTGCTCACCTACCCGAACGCGGCGTCGCAGGTCCCCTTCGGCACCGTGCGAGAGGCGTGGAACCTGGGCGCGTGCGCGATCGGCGCCACCATCTACTTCGGCAGCCCCAATGCCACGCGCGAGATCGTCTACGTGGCCGAGGCGTTCGAGCAGGCGCACGAGCTGG
>CAYSFS010000256.1:0-1749 GCA_964430235.1 uncultured Chitinophaga sp.
CCGTCACCGGCTTGCCCGACGAATCAGGGGGGGATTGCCATGCGTCCACGGCCCACCCGCGCACGGCGCCCAGCGCGACGTCCGACTTCGCGGGATCCGGGTCGGTGATGCCGCGCACGCCCAGCTCGCGCAGGCGCCGTGCGTCGGGACCCGTGTACTCCACGTCGCGCATCAGGTTGTTCCAGCCCTGCGGCAGGAACGCCAGGCAGAGGACGAGCCGCGCCAGGAGCGGCAGGATGTTCGTCGCTGCGAACTGGCTCGGGGTCATGGCGCGGAGTCTAGGGCCGCGCCGGGAGGGAGGGGGATATGCTCGACCCGCCCGAGATCTCCGCGATGAACGATCATCAGCCCACCAGCGTCCCAGGCCCCGACACGGTCGCATCCGCGCAGGAGCCGGTGGCGACCGCCGTCGCGTTCGACTTCAGGACCAAGGAGTGCCCGTCCATCGAGCCGTCGGAGGCGCGGGCGGCGATGGACGCGGGCCGTTTCGCGTGGATCGACGTCAACCTCGCGCGCGCCGACGAGGCGCGGCGGCTGGTCGAGTCGCTCGGGCTCTGCCCCGCGGACCTCTTCGAGGACGCGCTCGGCCGCGAGCCCGCCACTCAGATCGCGCGGTACGAGGACTTCATCCACCTGGTGCTCACGGGCTGCCGCCTGCGCGACCGGTCGTTCGACCTCGAGCGCGTCGACGTGCTCTTCGGCGAGCGGTTCATGCTGACCCTGCGCCGCGGGCAGCCGCAGTTCCTGGCCGCGGTGCGCCGCGAGTACCGGTCCGACTTCGTGCGCCACGCGCAGAGCCCCAGCTTCCTGCTGTACGAGCTCTGGGACCACTTGATCGACAACTACCTCAACGTGCACAAGGCGTTCGAGGACCGCGTGGAGGCGGTCCAGCGCGCGCTGGTGGGCGACGCCGACGAGTCGATCTTCGGCGAGGCGTCGGAGCTCGGCGTCGACCTCCTGCACCTGCGCAAGGTGGTGCTGCCCGCGCGCACGGTGCTGACCGACCTCTCGACCCGCAAGTCGGCGTTCGTGAGCGAGGCCACGCAGCCGTACCTCGCCAACATGGTCGGCACGGTGGAGCGCGTGCTGCAGGACGTGCTCGTCGACCGCGACGTCCTCTCGGGCGCGCTGAACAACTACATGTCGATGGTGGCGCACCGCACCAACAAGGTGATGGGGAAGCTCACCGTCGTGAGCGTGATCTTCCTCCCGCTGACCTTCCTCTGCGGCGTCTACGGCATGAACTTCGAGGTCATCCCCGAGCTCAAGTGGGCATGGGGCTACGGAGGGTTCTGGGCCGCGGCGCTGGCGATCGTGCTCGGCCTCATCGCGGTCATGCGGCGGATGAAGCTGCTGTGAGGGGCGCCGTCCGCGGCGCGCGTAGGATCCGGGCACCGCGCGCGGGCGTGGCGAAATCGGCAGACGCATCAGTTTTAGGTACTGATGGGGGCAACCCCGTGCAGGTTCAACTCCTGTCGCCCGCATTCGAGGCCCAGCCATGAGCGTTCCCCGCACCGACCCGCCCGCCGCGCCGCGCACGTTCGCCGTCGACGGGTGGTCGCCCTCCTCGTGGCGCGCGCGCCCGACCCTGCAGCAGCCCGAGTGGCCGGACGCGGCGGCGCTGGCCGCGGCCCGCGCGGACCTCGCGCGCCTGCCGCCCCTGGTGACGAGCTTCGAGATCGAGTCGCTGCGCGCGCAGCTCGCCGAGGCCGCGGCCGGGCAGCGCTTCATCCTCCAGGGCGGCGACTG
>CAYSFS010000257.1:0-1670 GCA_964430235.1 uncultured Chitinophaga sp.
CCGGTCTGCACGAGGGTGAGCGTCTCGAAGAGCTCGTCCATGGTGCCGTAGCCGCCGGGCAGCACCACGAATCCGTACGAGTACTTGAGCAGCATCACCTTGCGAACGAAGAAGTAGCGGAACTCGACGCAGCGGTCGCACCACGGGTTGGCGGACTGTTCGTGCGGCAGGATGATGTTGCACCCGAGGCTGGGCGCGCCCACGTCGCGCGCGCCGCGGTTGGCGGCCTCCATGACGCCCGGGCCTCCGCCCGTCATGACGGTGAAGCCGCGCTCGCCGAGCTCGCGGCCCACGGCCCGCGCCATGGCGTACCACTTGTGGTCCTCCTTGAAGCGCGCGCTGCCGAACACGGTGACGCACGGGCCCACGAAATGCAGCTTGCGGAAGCCGCGGATGAACTCCGCCGCGATGCGGATGACGCGGAACAGCTCCTCGAGGCGCCCGCGCGGCCCGGCGAGCATGAGGCGCTCGGGGGGCTTGGGTCCGCCGTTCGTGCCGGTGGGGATGGGCGCGGTCATGGTGCGGGATCGTAGGCAGTTCAGGCCCGCAGCTTGGCGACGAGCTCGGCCTCGCGTTCGAGGCTCAGCCCGGGCGCGCCCGGCTTCGCGCCGAACGGGAACGCGTCCTTCCGCTCCTTGGCCCACCACGCCAGCGTGTCGCGCACGGTGTCGGCGAGCGGGCGGAACGTGCACCCGGCCGCCACGGCCCGCGCGCGGCTCACCGTGCCGGCGCCGGCGAACTGCGGGTCCTCGGGCAGCCAGAGCGGCAGGCCCATCCAGGGCGACACGCCGTTCTCGAGGAGGAACGGCTCGGGCGCCGGCACGAACTCCACGGGCCTCGACGTGCACGCCTTGCAGCCGCCCACCATCTCGTCGAACGTGAGCAGGCCCTCGGGGCCGGTGACGTTGAACGTGCCCCCGTGCCCGTCGGCCACGCAGCGCACCGCGAACTCGGCCACGTCGCGCACGTCCACGAAGGTGGTGAACGCCTTGCGCGGCTCCTTCGGCGCCGGCACCAGCACCTTCCCGCCGCGCGCCACGCGCACGGGCCAGTAGCTGAAGCGGTCGGTCGGGTCGCCGGGGCCCACGATCAGCCCCGGGCGCAGGTTGGAGCATCGCTCGCCGAACGCCTTCTCGGCCTCCCGCTCGCAGCAGGCCTTGAGCGGCCCATAGGTCTCGTTGGTGAGGGGCTTCGACTCGGGGGCATCGATCTCGCCGACCGGCGCCGACTCGTCGGCGTTCGGCACGGCCATCGACGCGTACACCGAGACGGTCGAGACGAACACGTACTGGCGCGCGGCCTTCGCCAGGAGCGTGGCCGAGGCCCGCACGTCCTGCGGCCGGTAGCCCGAGGTGTCGATCACGCCGTCCCAGCGGCGGCCCTTCGCGACCTCGGCCTCGATCGATCTCAGTCCGTCGCCCTTCGACGGGTCCCGGTCGCCGCGCAGCTTCTCGAGGTCGGGGAAGAGGTCGGCCTTGGTCTTGCCGCGGTTGAAGAGCGTGATCGTCCAGCCGCGGCGCGTCGCGGCGTCGACGATCTCGGGCCCGAGGAACGCGGTGCCGCCGAGGAGGAGCAGGTTCATGCGCGGAACGCTAGCACGCCGGCCGGCGCCGTTTCGGGCGCCGGCCGGCGGAAACATGCAGCGATGTCCCCGCGTCCGTGCCTCAGCT
>CAYSFS010000258.1:0-1628 GCA_964430235.1 uncultured Chitinophaga sp.
TCCGAGGCGTCGTTCGACCTGACGCCGATGATCGACGTCATCCTGCTCCTCATCATCTTCTTCATGCTGAGCTCGCAGTTCGCGAACTCCGAGCTGCGGCCGGTCGACCTGCCCGAGGAGCGCGGCGCGCGGCCGCCGAGCGAGTCCGCCGCGGCGCGCCTGGTGGTCGACATGGACCGCACGGGCGCGCTCTCGGTGCTGGGCGAGCCGGTCGAGGCGCAGGCGCTCGCGGAACGCGTGGCGGCCGTGCAGCGCGAGAGCGGTTCGCGGCACAGCGGCGTGGTGGTGCGCGCCGACCGCGCCGCGCCCGCGGCCGCGCTCAATCGCCTGGCCGAGCGGCTGGCCGAGGCGCGCGTCGCCAACTGGTCGATCGCGGTCGCGTCGGGGGGCGAACCGTGAGGGCGACGGCCGCCGCACGCAAGGACGCGCACCTCCTTCAGCTCTCGGAGATGCGGCTCCCGCTGATCGCGTTCATCGACGTGATCCTCTTCATCCTGATGTACTTCCTGCTCGCCGGGACGATCGACGCCGAGGAGCGCGAGCTCGCGGCGGCGATCGGGAGCGGCAGCCCGGTCGCCGGGGACTCGGGCGGGTTCACGCCGCAGGTGCTCACGGTGGCGCTCGAGGGCGGCGCCGAGGTGGCACGGATCGGCACGCGGAGCGCGCGCGGGCGCGACGCGATCGCCGAGGTGCTGCGCGGGCTGCCGAAGGAGCCCGGCATCGTGCTCCGCGCGGCGGACGACGTCTCGGTGGCGGGCGTGGCGGCGGCGATGCAGGCCTGCCGCGACGCGGGCTTCGAGCGCATCGCGTACCAGCCGGGCCGGGCGCGCGCGGCCGGCGGGCGCTGAGCGCCGTCACTCGAACCGCAGGTGCTTGACGCTCTCGCCGCGGTCGCGCAGCTCGCGCAGCGCGTCGATGCCGATGTCGAGGTGCTGCCTCACGAAGCGCTCGGTCACGGCCTGGTCGCTCGCCGAGGTCTTCACGCCCTCGGGGGTCATCGGGTTGTCCGAGACCAGGAGCAGCGCGCCCTTGGGGATCCCGTTGGCGAACCCGACCAGGAAGATGGTCGCCGTCTCCATGTCGATGCCCTCGGCGCGGATCTGCAGGAGGTAATCGCGGAAGCGCGCGTCGTGCTCCCACACGCGCCGGTTGGTCGTGTAGACGGTGCCGGTGTAGTAGTCGCGGTCGTGCTTCACGATCGACGCGCTCACGGCGCGCTGGAGCCGGAAGCTCGGCAGCGCAGGCACCTCGGCCGGCATGTACTCGTTGCTCGTGCCCTCGCCGCGGATCGCCGCGATCGGCAGCACGAAGTCGCCCACCTTCGTCTTCTTGAGGCCGCCGCACTTGCCGAGGAAGAGCACCGCCTTCGGGCTCACGGCCGAGAGCAGGTCCATCGTGGTGGCCGCCATGGCGCTCCCCATGCCGAAGCTGAGGATGGTGATGTCCTCCGCCGTGGCGGAGAGCATGGGCCGGTCGCGCCCCACCACGGGAACCCCGAACCGCTCCGCGAAGAGCTCGACGTAGTTCGAGAAGTTGACGAGCAGCACGTAGTGCCCGAATTCCTCGAGCCTGCGCCCGGTGTAGCGGGGCAGCCAATCGCGGACGATCTCCGCCTTGTCCTTCATGGG
>CAYSFS010000259.1:0-1598 GCA_964430235.1 uncultured Chitinophaga sp.
AGCATCGCCTCGGCGAGGTCGCTCATCACCGTGTGCACGGACACCGGGTTCGACACCGCCGACTCGGTGTAGCCGGTCGAGTCGCCCACCGACTGCCACACGATCCGGCCGCTCGGGGCGTGGTAGAGCTGCAGGATCATGTTCATGGTGGTCCAGTCGCTCCGCACCATGGTCAGACCCAGCGGGTTCAGGCGGACGGCGTTCGTGGTGCCGTGCGAGGCGACGGTCCCGAGGAAGAAGTAGTCGAGCCCCGTGGCCTTGCCGAGCGCCGCGAGGTCCTCGGCGGCCAGGATCCCCGAGTTGTTCGCGTCCTCGAGGAGCTTCGCCAGCTCGCGCGACTTGCCCACGCGCGCCGCAAGCCCCACGGTGGCGGGGCCCGTGAGCACGGTGGACCGCGGGCACTCGCGGTGCAGGCCGACGCGGATCGCGTCGGACGCGAACGCACCCAGGCCGCGCAGCGGCGCGCCCGGCGAGACGCCCTGGAGCGTCCCCACCCGCGGCGGGTTCGCGGTGAGGATCGACATCACGCCCTTCTCCTGCTCCAGCAGCGAGTTCGCGTAGACGGCCGAGCGCGTGTGCAGGCCGACCTGCAGCTTGACGTCGGCGCACCCGCCGGCGAGCGCACCCGCGGCGAGCATGATGGTCGCGATCGTCCTCATCGCGGGGTCAGTCCGGGCTGAAGGGAAGGGCCGACTTGTGGACGCAGAGACGCAGGTTCCCGTCCTTGCATCGACGGAAGACGAAGGTCTTGTCGACCATCACCTCCTTGCCGTCCGGACCGGTGATGTACACGTTGCCCATCGTGATCGCGATGTCGCCGTGGATCTGGATGCCGTTCTCGCTCGCGTTGTTGTCGTAGCGGGCCTTGGTCCAGCCCTTGAGCGCGAAGCCCGTGTCCTCGGGGAACGCCGGGTTGCCGCCGACGAAGTAGGCGAGCGCGCCCTCGCGCGTCGGGCGGAACGTGCGAGGCCCGAAGGCGAGGGTCGGCTTGAAGAAGACCTTGCCGTCGGCGTAGTCGTAGAGGTCGTCGAGCATCCTGGCGGCCACGGCCTTGGCGTCGCCGCCGCGTGCGTGGGTCTGCGCCACGTTCACCAGCCCGTCGCACCACGCCTGCTGCGCGGCGTTGACCTGCTGCTCGGTGATGGGCGCGCGCGGCTCGGCGCCCGCCGTCGTGGTGGTCTTGGTGTTGCCGATCGAGACGCAGGCGGTCAGCGCCAGCGCCCCGATCGCGATGGATGCCGCGGAACGCGCGAGGCGCGAAAGGGGAGGATGCATCCCGTGATCCTACGCAGGTTCCATCCGCCCCGGGCCCCCGGCACGTCAGCATCCGCACGGGCGTCGGTGCGCGTTACGCTGCGCCCATGCATCCCCGAGTCCTCGTGCTCCTCACCGTTGCCGCCGCCTGCATGACGCCGCCCGCGGCGGCGCAGCCTGCGGTCCCGCCCGCCGCGCCGGCGGCCTCCGCCCCGCCCGCATGGCCCTCCGACGACAAGGCGCTCGCCGCGCTCGGCACCACGCTCGTCACGCAGTGGATGGACGCGATCGCGGCCGGCGACGTCGCCGCGGTCGACCGCATGATGCAGCCCGGCTTCCAGCGC
>CAYSFS010000260.1:0-1588 GCA_964430235.1 uncultured Chitinophaga sp.
GCCGCGGCGTCGCTGCCCTGCTCCGCGCGCGCGAGCGCGGCCAGTGCCTGGTCAAGGCTCGCCACCACGCTCACCGATGCGTCGGGCGCGCCGATCACGGCGATGGTTCGCGCCACGGCACCCAGCATCGCTCGGTCGTGCGTCACCAGCACCACGGCGCCGGGGAACTGCTCGATCGCCGATTCCAGCACCTCGAGCGTGGGGATGTCGAGGTCGTTGGTCGGCTCGTCGAGCACCAGGATGTCGGCGGGCTCGAGCATCATGCGCGCGATGTGCGCGCGGGCGCGCTCGCCGCCCGACAGGCTGGCGACCGGCTGCAGGAGCTGCGCGTCCTTGAAGAGGAACTGCCGGCTCCACGCGGTGATGTGCATGGTGCGCCCCTGGAAGTCGACGAAATCGCCGAGCGGGCAGATGGCGTCGCGCAGGAGGGTCTGGGGCGGGATGTCGACGCGCTGCTGCCGCAGGACGACCACGCGCGGCGCGGGGTCGGCGTGGCGCACCGAGCCGGCGTCGGGCGCGAGCTCGCCGCAGAGGACGGCGAGCATGGTGGACTTGCCGCTGCCGTTGGGGCCCATGAGGCCCAGCCGGTCGCCGGGCGCGAGCTCGAGGTCGAGGTCGCGGAAGAGCGTGCGGCCGTCGAAGCCCTTCGCGATGCCCGCGGCGAGCACCAGGCGGCGCGTGCGCCGGCCGCTCGCGGTGAAGTCGACGCGCGCACCGCCCGCGGCGGCCGCGGCGTTGCGCTCGGCGAGGCCCGCAAGCTCGTCGCGGCGCTCGGCGCTGTCCTCGATGCGGCCCTTCGCCTTGGTGCGGCGCGCCTTCGCCCCGCGCGCGAGCCACGCGTCGTCGACGCGCACCTCGTTGGCGAGGGTGGCCTCGGCCTTCGCCTGCGCGGCGAGGAACTCCTCGCGGCGGCGCAGGAACTCGCGCCAGCCGCCCTCGACCGCGAGCGTCCCTTCCGGGTACGCGCGGCTCAGTTCCACCACGCGGGTCGCCACGCGCTCGAGGAACGCGCGGTCGTGGGTGACGAACACGCACGCACCGGCGCGCAGGTCGTTCGTGGGGCGCGTGAGGAAGCGCTCGAGCCACTCGATGCCCGCGACGTCGAGGTGGTTGGTGGGCTCGTCGAGGAGCAGGAGGTCGGGCGTGCCGCCGACCGACGCGAGCCCGCACGCGATGGAGAGCCGCTTGCGCCATCCGCCCGAGAGCCGCTCCACGGGGTCGTCCATCCGCAGCTCCGGGAATCCGAGCTTGCCAAGGACGACGCCCGCGAGCACGTCGGCTTCGTGGGCGTCGCCGTGGACGGAAGGAGCGCGGAGCGCCGCGGCCGCGGCGGCGGTGCGCGGCGTGAGGCCGGGGGCGAAGTCGTCGCGCTGCGGGACGTAGACCACCGACGCGCCGCGCTGCAGGCGCACGGCGCCGTCGTCCGGGTCCTCGGCACCCGCGAGCATGCGCAGGAGCGTCGACTTGCCCGCGCCGTTTGGGCCGATGAGCCCGACGCGGTCGCCCTCGGCGACCGACAGCCGCACGCCGCGGAAGAGTTCGCGCAGGCCGTGGGATTTCGCGAGGTCGGTGGCGACGAGGAGCATGG
>CAYSFS010000261.1:0-1575 GCA_964430235.1 uncultured Chitinophaga sp.
CGTCGAGTCGTACTGCGCGTCGGTCATCTGGCATGCCACGAAGCGCTGCCAGATCAGGTTGTAGAGGCGCCACTGCTCGTCGTCGAGCGCGCCGCGGAGGCTCTCGGGGGTGCGGCGCACGTTGGTCGGGCGGATGGCCTCGTGGGCCTCCTGCGCGCTCTTGTTGCTCGAGCCGTAGAAGCGGGGCTTCTCGGGCAGGTACCGGGCGCCGTACCTCTCGCCGATGAACGACCGCACGGCGCCGAGCGCCTCGCCGCTCAGGGCCGTGCTGTCGGTTCGCATGTAGGTGATGAGGCCCACCGGGCCCTCGCCGGGCACGTTGACGCCCTGGTAGAGCATCTGCGCCACGCGCATGGTGCGGTCCGTCCCGAAGCCGAGCGCGTAGCTCGCGCTCGACTGCAGGGTGCTCGTGATGAAGGGCGCGCGCGGCTTGCTGCTCGTCGCGGTGCGGTCGATGCTCTTCACGCGGTAGCGGACGCCGGCGCCGATCGTGCCGATGACGCGGCGCCTCCACCGCGCGTGCCCCACGGGCTCGACCTCGTTGCGGGCGTCCGCCGGGGCGGCGTCCGGCACGAGCTCCACGCGCACGCCCTCGAGGCCCACGGCCTCCGACACGGCGCGCACCCGGGCCGCGAGCGCCTCGCCCGCGTCGTACCAGCCGGGTTCCTGCGGGATCGGCGTCTTGTTCGCCTTGTCCTCCTCGACCTTGCGCAGCACCCAGTCGGGCACGGGCGTGGTGCACTTGGGCGTGCCGAAGCCCGGCAGGTCCTCGTACTTCGGCACCTCGCGACCGAGGTCGAGCGGCTTCCCGCCCACCTGCACAAGCTCGCACTCGATGCCGTCGCGCTCGGCCAGCCAGTGCGCCTGCTCCTTCACGGTCGGGCCCTTGCCGCGCTCGTCGCGTCGCGCCATGAAGCCCGCCCACTCCTTCGCGAGGGCGGGGCCCTTCGCGGGGTCCGGGGTCATCGCGGCCTCGACCTTCCAGTACTCGTCGGGCTGGAACGCGCGGATCTCGCGCTCGCGGTCGACCACCAGCTTGAGCGCCACGCTCTGGACGCGCCCTGCGCTCAGCCCGCCGGCCACCTTCTTCCAGAGCACCGGGCTCACCATGTAGCCCACGATGCGGTCGAGGATGCGGCGCGCCTGCTGCGCGTTCACGCGGTCGAGGTCGATCGCCCGCGGCTCCTCGAACGCCTTCAGGATGGCGCTGCGGGTGATCTCGTCGAACTCGACGCGCTTGGCCTCTCGCGGGTCGACGCCCAGGAGCTCGGCCAGGTGCCACGCGATCGCCTCGCCCTCGCGGTCAAGGTCGGTCGCGAACCAGATCTCGCTCGCGCCCTTGGCCAGCTTCTTCAGCGCGCTCACCTGGGCCTTGCGGTCGTCGCTCACCTCGTAGGTGGGCTCGAAGTCATGGTCGAGGTCCACGCCCGGCACCGGCTGCTTGCTTCCCTTGGGAGCACGCTTGGGAAGGTCGCGGATGTGGCCCTTCGAGGCCTCGACCTTGAACCCGGACCCGAGGTACTTGGTGATGGTCTTGGCCTTGGCGGGGCTCTCGACGATCACGAGCTTGTAGGA
>CAYSFS010000262.1:0-1569 GCA_964430235.1 uncultured Chitinophaga sp.
CCCACCCGATCTTCCTCGGCCGCACCACCACCGCGCTGCTCCTCGTCGACCACCAGGTGGGCCTTCTCTCGGGCGTGCGCGACGTGCGCACCGCCGACCTGAAGGCGAACCTCTTAGGGCTGGTCAAGGCGTGCCAGGCGCTGGGAGTCCCCGTGATCGCGACGAACGTGGCGCCCGAGATGTGGGGACCGATGCTTCCCGAGGTCGCCGCGGCGGTGCCGGGACTCAAGGTGATCGAGCGCACCTCGGTGAACGCCTGGGACGAGCCGCGCGTCGTCGCGGCGGTGAAGGCGACCGGCCGCGGCCAGCTGCTGGTGGCGGGCATCTCGCTCGAGGTGTGCGCGGCCTTCCCGGCGCTCTCGGCGCGGGCCGCGGGCTACGACGCGCGCGTGGTGGTCGACGCATCGGGGACGTTCAACGAGGCCAAGCGCGAGACCGGGCTGGCGCGACTCGCGCTCGCCGGCGTGCCCACGGTCGACGCCGCCACGGCGGCCGTCGAGATGCTGCACGACAACGCCGATCCCCTGGCGGGCGCGGTGTACGGCGCGCTCAACATGGACTTCGCGAACCTCGTCTGGCAGCTCAAGAACCTGAAGTGACGGGTGCGGGCGCACGTGGCGCGTGCCGCGGTCGGCGCCGCGTTCAGAGCCGAAGCAGTTCCCGCGCGTTGCCGCCGAGGAAACGCGCACGGTCCTCCGCGCCCAGCGGCACCGCGCGCGCCCATGCCACCGCCTCGTCGGCGCGCTCGTAGGGCCAGTCCACCGAGAACATCACGCGTTCCACGCCCATCTCGGCGACGCTGCACGCGAGCGCGTGGTTCGAGAACAGCCCGCTCGACGTGAGCCAGAAGTGCCTGCGGAAGGTGGCGGCGAAGTCGAGGCCGTCCGGCCCGGGCTCGGAGAGCGTGTGGTTGAGGCGCCAGAGGTGGAACGGCAGCGTCTCGCCGAAGTGCCCGAGGATGCACCGCAGGCCCGGGTGCTTCCCGAAGACGCCCGAAAGCACCATGCGGATCGCGATGGAACCCGTCTCGACGGCGAAGCCCCACGCGGCGTTCGGGAACTGCGGGAAGCGCGCGGCGTAGTCCGCGCAGTAGAGGTCCGTCATCGCCCTGCACGGGTAGGTCGGGTGCAGGTAGACCGGGACGCCGAGCGCCTCCGCGCGCTCGAACACCGGCCAGAAGGCGGGGTCGTCGATGAAGCGCCCGGCGGTGGGGCCGTGGATCATCGCGCCGCGGAAGCCGAGCTCGTTCACGCACCGCTCGAGTTCGCGCGCGGCGCCCTCGGGGTCGGCCGTCGCGAGCCCCGCGAACGCGAAGAGGCGGCGGGGGTGCCGCGCGCACGTGGCCGCGAGGCGGTCGTTCACGCGGCGCATGAGGTCACCCTGCGCCGCATCGAGCGCCTGCCCGGACGGCGCGTTGTGCGAGATCACCTGGATGTCGATCCCGGCGCGGTCCATGGCCTCGATGCCCTTGGACTCGAAGTCCAGGAGCTGCGCGCGCATCGGCGCGGACGCGAGGAACCCCGGCAGCGCCGCGAGCTCGGCGTCGTAGTAGTGCTCCTCGAGCGCGAT
>CAYSFS010000263.1:0-1529 GCA_964430235.1 uncultured Chitinophaga sp.
GCGTCACTCATAGCTCACCCGCGGGTCGGCCGCCGCGTAGAGGATGTCGGCCAGGAGCAGCGCCAGCAGGTTGACGCACGCGATCATGAACGTGTTGGCGAGGATGATCTCGCGGTCGCGCAGGTCGATCGCCTCGAGGATGAGGCTTCCCATCCCGGGCACCGTGAAGATGCGCTCGATCACCACGCTGCCCGCGAGCATCGCCGGGAAGATGCCGACGAACATCGTGATCAGGGGCAGCAGGCTGTTGCGGAACACGTGGCGGAGCACCACGTCCTTGCGCGGCACGCCCTTGGCCTTCGCGGTGCGCACGTAGTCGGCGTTGAAGTTGTCGAGCATCGACGCGCGCGTCTGCTTCGAGAGCACGGCGAACGACCCGTACACCAGGCACAGCACCGGGAGCGCGACGTGCCACAGGGTGTCCACGAGGTACCCGCGGTGCCACGTGCCGGCCGCGTCAGCGTGCGGCAGGAACGTGAACGCCTCGGCGCCGCTCTCGTGCAGCCCGCTCACCGGGAACCACCCCAGGTACTGCCGGTTCGCGAGGAACCCGATCGCGAAGACGCCCGCGAGCACCGTGGGCACCGAGTAGAGCGAGAGGTACAGGAAGCCGCTCAGGACGTCGAACCAGCCCCCGCGCCGCACGCTCGCGAGCACGCCCGTGGGCACGGCGATCAGGTACGAGATCGGGAACGCGATCAGGTTGATGAGGAGCGTCACCGGCAGCGCCGCGGCGATCAGGTCCCACACCGGGCGGTTCTTGCTGAAGGCGACCCCGAGGTCCGGCGTGTCGAGCGACACCAGTCCCGGCACCAGCGGGATCCCGCTCTTGGGGTATGGCCCCGCGCGGAACGCCGCGAGCGCGAGCGCCTGCGCGCGGCGCGCGGCGACCCACTTCGCGTGCATCGCGTCCGACGCGGCCCGCAGCTTCGCGTACCCGGGCGACGCCGGGTCGATCTCGACGCCCTCGAACCGGCCGGGGTCGGCCGAGCCCTTGGCGTCGAGGCGGCCCGCCATGGCCGGCCCCTGCGCGCGCGCCCAGTCGGCGAGCGCGTCGCGGAAGAGCCGGACGCTCCCGACGTACTCGCGGCGCGTGCCCTCGGCGTCGCGCTGCAGCTTCTTGAACTGCGCGACCAGGTCGTCGCCGGTCGCCGGCTCGTACGCATCGACGGGCACCGCGGGCGGCGGGAAGGCCGCCGCGAGCGGCGGGTCGTCGATCGCGCGCGGCGGCGCGACGCGATCGCCCGACGGCGTGCGCAGGTCGCGCTCGCCGAACTTCACCGGCGAGATGCGCGAGAGCCACCGGCCGTACTGCACGATCACCCAGTCGTTCAGGCCGTAGCGGTCCTCGAGGTAGGCCTGCATCTGGGCCACCTTGCTGGTGTCGCTCATCTGGCCGCCCGAGACGGCGAGCCCCGCGCCGATGCCGCCCGGCGCGTAGGCCAGCAGGCAGAACACCATCAACGTGATCCCCAGGACCGTCGGGACCATGAAGGCGAGGCGTCTGGCGAGGTAGGAGACCATCGGTC
>CAYSFS010000264.1:0-1524 GCA_964430235.1 uncultured Chitinophaga sp.
CGCGTCAGCGTGAACCAGGCCGCGGGCTCGTTCATCGTGCACGACTGGGCGTACGAGAGTTCCGGCGCGGGCATCGCAGCCGGCGCCGTCCCGGCGCCCGGTGCGCTCGGCCTGTTCGCCGCCGGCGCCTCGGGCCTCGGGTTCCTCCGCGGCCGCAAGCGCTCCGCCTGACCGCCGGGCCATGCGGCCCGTGCGTCCGAACATCCCGCCGCGCGGCGCCACGTTCCCGGCGCCGCGCGGCGGTCGTTCACGGGCTGCCCGAGGCGCCCCAACGCCGTAGCCTCACGCCATGCGCATCGAGCGCCGCAACGACTCCGGCCTGCCCAAACGCGTCCTCCTCGTCGGGTGGGACGCCGCCGACTGGCAGATGATCCGCCCGCTCGTGGACGCGGGGCTCATGCCGACCCTGGCGGGGCTGCTCTCGCGCGGGGCTTCGGGCAACCTCGCCACCACGCGCCCCATCCTGTCGCCGATCCTGTGGAACACCATCGCCACCGGACGACGCGCCGACGCGCACGGCGTGCTCGGGTTCACCGAGCCCGTGCCCGACGGTCCCGGCATCCGCCCGACGGCGAGCACCAGCCGGCGCTGCAAGGCGCTCTGGAACATCCTGACCCAGTGCGGCCTGCGCTCGAACGTGGTCGGCTGGTACGCGTCGCACCCGGCCGAGCCCATCGCGGGCGCGATGGTGTCGAACCAGTTCGATTTCCGCTCCGCGGACGAAGCGCCCGGCGCCCCGCTGCCCGCGGGCGCGGTGCACCCGGCGGAGCTCGCGGCGACGATGGCCGAGTGCCGCGTCCACCCCTCGGAGGTCGATGCGTCGGCGATCCTGCCCTTCGTGCCGGACGCGGCGCTCGAGCTCGCGCGCGAGGGCAACCGCATCGGCAAGCTCGTGCAGCTCGTCGCGCAGACCGCGTCGATCCACGCGATGGCCACGCGGCTCATGGAACGCGGCGACTGGGACTTCACCGCCGTCTATTACGAGGGAATCGACCGCTTCGGCCACGAGTTCATGGAGTTCCACCCGCCGCGCATGGCCGAGGTCGACGAGCGCGACTTCGCGGCGTACCGCCACTGCATGCACGGGATCTACCGGTTCCACGACATGATGCTCGAGACGCTGCTCGGTCTCGCGGGCCCCGACACGGCGGTGCTCGTGATCAGCGACCACGGATACTGGAACGACCACCGTCGGCCCGATCCGCGGCCGGGGAAGGCCGGGCCCGTGGACTGGCATCGCCCGTACGGCATCTTCGCGGGGGGCGGGCCGGGCATCCGCGCCGGCGCCCGCGTCCATGGCGCGAGCATCCTCGACGTCGCGCCGACGGTGCTGGCGCTCGTGGGCCTGCCCGCCGCCGACGACATGCCCGGCCGCGTGCTCTCCGAGGCGCTCGAGGGCGTCGAGGCGACGCCTCGCATCGCGACCTGGGAGTCGGTGCCCGGCGAGTGCGGCATGCACGCGGCCGAGCTGCGCGTCGACCCGGAGGAGGCGCGCGCCGCGCTCGCGCAGCTCGTCGACCTCGG